>DNGJ01000443.1:0-1171 GCA_003486305.1 Cyanobacteria bacterium UBA11371 | reverse complement strand
TGCCCTCACCAATCTGACTTTCCTGGATCTCTACAACAATCAGATCGCAGACCTTAGTCCACTGCAATCCCTTGACCAGCTAGATTCTGTATCGATTTATGGTGTTGATTTGCCCAAAAAATATTTTTGTCCTCAACACCAGTGGCAGGCACAATGGCTTTTGGACGAAAACAACGCCGAAGTTCGCCGATTGCTAATTCAAACTATTGGCTACGACCGAATTTGTAGGGAATTGCAAGCTACTGAATTAGATTCATGGCGCGAATACACCTTATTAAAAATAGATGTATTTGATGACTTCGATCGTGACAACGAATATCCAACTTATCTGTTAAAAATGACATGCCCTAGCACCGGACATATCCACGCCTTGCGCGTCCCACCTGATATGAAATCGGCACGCGAAGCAATTCGCTGGGTGAATTGGGGCATCGACCCAGAAGAATTTGCAGTGCAGACATAGAAACGGTAAGTTAAAATAAACCTATGAATGTTGTCTATCGTCTAGAAGGTGTTGAGTTTGAATGGGACGCCAATAAAGCACAGAGCAACATAGAAAAACATGGCGTAACTTTTGAAGAAGCTGCCCAAGTTTTCTTTGACCCTTTCTACTTTGAAGGCGATGCGAGTGCTAATAACGAACAACGTTATTACATTATCGGCTATTCCCTAGCTCCACGCCTCTTGCTTGTCGTTCATGTAGAACGTGGTGTGAAAATCCGTATAATTTCTGCTCGTCCTGTTACCACCGCTGAAAGAAAACTATATGAAAACACCTGAAGAAGAAATAAAAATAAACTGGCGCACACGTGCGGCGGAAACCGTTTCAATCGATATTCCCAAAGATACATTAGAATCGCTCAAAAAAGTAGCAGCCAGTAAAGACATGCCTTTGGCAGCTTTGCTGAAGTTCTACATCGGTCAAGGATTACGACAAGATTTAACCAAGTTATTTTCTGAACAGCTATTAGAAAGAACGGCTAAAGTTTTAGCGCGGCACATTGAATCAGAGGAAGAAATTTCCACCATTATCCGAGAAATTAAAGAAGGCAGATGAGAAATTGAACACCTCTAAAACCAAAAGTAAAATCTGGATCGTCGAAAATGGCAAAATCCGTCCTCGCACCGATTATCTTGCCACAGAAGAACCTTTGGAAATTCGCCTCGTTGC
>DNGJ01000160.1 GCA_003486305.1 Cyanobacteria bacterium UBA11371 | reverse complement strand
GCTTTTAACTGTTTTTTCAGCTCGTCTAACTCGCTAAATAATTCGTAAGTTCTGCCTGCTACCTCCATAATTTTGTCGAAATCCGTTGGCAGTCCCTCAGCTAAATCGTGAAGCTCCATTTTGAGTTGACCGCCTTTGCTGTTGAGGCGTTTAATTTTAGTTTTTAAGTCCTCAATGGTTAGTTCGCTTGTTTGAACCATAAGTTTCTTCCTTGGTAATTGGTAATGGGTAATTGGTGATTGGTAATTGGTGATTGCTAGTTAGTAATTGGTGAAGTGGAAAATTATTTATTCCCATTACCCATTGCCCATTACCCATTACCTATTACCAATTACCTAATGACTAAATCTTTGCTACGTCGCGATGGCGGGTAGCGAGTTCTACCGCAGATGCGACGATTTTTTCGCCTTCGGCTGCCAATTTTTCAAAAGAATCGAAGCCAAATCTTTGGGCATCTCGCAGGGTTCTGGCGGTGACTAAAAGGCGACCGGAAAATACTAATGCCCAGCCAAAACCTTCGTGACTTAAGTCAATTACGACTTGACAAAGCAGTCCGGTTTCTTGTTCTACTCTGGCTGCAACTGCGCGATAAAATGACGCAACTCTTAACTTAGTAACCGGATCGACATCGCCATCAACAGAAATTTTCCGTTTCTGCTCTTTGCTGACAATAAATGGTTTGAGAACCAATTCATCCGACCAACTACGGAAAGTTCCGTAGCCATCTTGAGCGCGCATTTGGCGTGCCAATTCTTGCAAGTATGGTGAGGCTTTAACGAACTCTTCATTGGTCAGAGTTTTCAGAGCAGTTTCTGGAGTCATTGTCTTTCCTTTGTTTTCCTGTATCTAGGGTTGGTTGAGGATAATCCAATTAGCTGTAGGGGCGGGTTTTACCAACCATCTATGCGATCGCAGACAATCTATATAAACCCGCCCCGCTGACTATTCATCCTCAAAATCAAAGCTTTTTTCGGTTTGCTGCAAGGCTTTGCGCAGCCAAGGTGGCGGATTTCCTTTCAGGGTAGTCACCAGATTTTCGAGGACTTCAGTAATCTCGTCGTCTTCGGTTTTTGACTTGACGGGAGTCACTCTCTTGCGAATTAATCTCGCCGCTGCACTGCCACCAATTGCGGCTACATAAACAATGGTACAGTCAGATAAAGCTTCGATTTTGGGAACTAATTTATCTTCGTTACCATCTTCATCAAGTTTACCATCAAATCCGATAGTTTCTAAGAATTGATAGCCCTCCGGCGACACTTCGTAAACTGCCATTTGTTTCGCCGATCCGAAGTGGGCATTGATGTGAACCAGGTCTTGCGTAGCAAATGCAATTTTCATTCTTATCCTCCTGGTGCTACTTCATTTAAGTTTCACCTGAAAAATTCAAAAACCGGCAATTTTTAATGTTTATTTTTGAGTTCTTCTTCCTCCAATAAAATATTGCCAATATTAAACAACAGCGCGGTCGTTCCCTTATAACCAACTGAGGAAAAGTGACCGTTACCCAAGCGATCGTAGATGGGCAATCCTCGCCGATAGAGAGGAATTCCTAATTTTTTACTCACCCTCGATCCTTGGGAGTTGGTAATCAATAAATCCGCACCAACCGCCAATTCTTCTAAATCTTCTAAGTCGCCAATCTTGACAAATTCCGTGGGAACTTCTTGCAGTATTGGTGATTTTGTGGTAGTAACAGCCGCTTGAATTTCTGCTCCCATTTCTTGTAAAAAGCAGCTAGTTGCATACAATAAATCTGGTTCTAATGCGATCGCTATCCGTTTGCGACCAAAGTAGAAATGGGTGTCTAACATGGCGTCCTGGAGTTGGGTACGCTGGCGGCGGTATTTTTCTGGCACCGAGCGATCGCTTACCAAAGAAAGTCGCACCATCAACTCATCCACCGCACTCAATCCCGTCACTCTGGGAAACACCTGATATTCCGTTCCAAAGCGCTGCATCAGAATATCCGCCGCACCCCGCATACTTTCCCCCAGCGCCAGGGTAAACGCAGAAGCACCAACGCGCCGCAAATCCTCTAAACTCGTCCCCCCAGTCGTCGTGGCGCTGTAATCACCCTCATTCAAGTGACCATCGAGGGAAAGGGAAAGATCGGGAACGACAATTGGTTTCAGTCCAAACGCCTCAACAATCTCCTTAATTTCCTCTACATCCCCCGGCGAAAATGCCGAAGAAGGCAAAATAGTCACTTGATCTTCGATCAAATCTCCTGCTTCTGGAATTGTCTGCACAATGCCTTGAACAGCAGCAGCATATCCATCTTGTAATGCACCTTTAAAATCAGGAGTGGAAACAAATACAATCGGCAAATCTGCCAGTTCAGGATAGCGTTGTTTAATCGTTTTGAGGATGCCATGCATATCATCCCCGCGCGTTTCCGTTAACCCAGTCGTACAAAGTCCAATAATTTCTGGTTTCGCTTTCACTAACAAGGTTAAAAGCGCGGTTTGGACGTTATCTTCTCCGCCTAAAATGGTCGTTGTTTCGGTCATCGCCGTCGTACTTAAAGGAATTGCTTCCCGAAAGTGCCGCACCAACATCACTTTGGCAAACGCCGTGCAACCTTGGGAACCGTGAAACAACGGCATCGTTCCTTTTAAACCTAAGAAAGCCAACGCTGCACCCAGAGGTTGAGATTGCTTCAGGGGATTAACAGCAACGGATTTTGTGGGGGTGATTACAGTAGCCATAAGATTTGCTAATTGCTAATTGCTAATTGCTAATTGGTAATTGGTAGTTGGTTGTTGTGTAGGGGCGGG
>DNGJ01000511.1 GCA_003486305.1 Cyanobacteria bacterium UBA11371 | reverse complement strand
CCGCGACTTTCGGTGCGGAATGCAGCACTTTTAAGGATTAAATAGGCTACATCGAGTAAGTTGTAAGTTTCTCCCCAAGTTCGCAATACTCGCTCCGCGTCTGGTAAGGAAAATTCCACAGTTCGATCTGGCTGTAAATTTATCAGCGCCTGACTCAGTTTTAAAGCTGCAANNCCCGCCCCTACGGCAATCAAATCATAGGTGAAGTCCACCACTTTTCTTGTTGTACCAGGGTGTGGACTTGCCAATTGGGATCTGAAGTGGGATAATCTATGCGGTAGTGACCGCCGCGACTTTCGGTGCGGAATGCGGCACTTTTGAGAATTAAATACGCTACATCGAGTAAATTGTAAGTTTCTCCCCAAGTCCGCAATACTCTGTCGGCATCTGGTAACGACAATTCCACCGTTCGATTTGGCTGTAAATTTAGTAGCGACTGACTCAGTTTTAAAGCAGCAAATTCCTCTCGCCAAACTTGGACAGATGCGATCGCATCTTCCAATACATCCTGCTGGCGACAAATTCCCGCACTTTGCCACACCAAACGCGGTAATTCTTGTCTTATATACTCTATTTTTGTAATTTCGTCAATGGGTAATTGGTAATTGGTAATTGGTAATTGGCTAAGTTGTTTAGTATTACCAATTAGCAATGAGCTATTAGCAATTTCCAAATTAGCCATCTGGGAGCCAAACACGATGCATTCGAGCAAAGAATTACTTGCCAGACGGTTAGCACCGTGGACGCCGGTACTCGCCGTTTCTCCGATGGCATATAAACCGGGAATTGAAGTACGGTTCATTAAGTCCGTCTGAATGCCGCCCATCCAGTAATGGGCAGCAGGGGCGACGGGAATGGGTTCTTTGAATGCATCAATGCCCCACTGATGGCAGACTTGGATGATATTGGGAAAGCGACGTTGTATCTTTTCCTCGCCGATGGGGCGCATATCTAGCCAGACGTGAGGTTCCCCGGTATGCTGCAAGTGGCTAAAAATAGCGCGGCTAACGATATCTCTGGGGGCGAGTTCGCCATCTGGATGATAGTCGAAAGCAAAGCGGCGTCCTTGGGAGTCTACCAGGTGGGCGCCTTCGCCCCGCACGGCTTCGCTGATCAGAAAGCGGGGCGCGCCCGGTTTAGTGAGGGCGGTGGGGTGAAATTGGACGAATTCTAAGTCTCGCAGGATAGCAGACGAACGCCATGCGATCGCTACCCCATCCCCCGTACTGACTGCTGGGTTAGTCGTCTGAGCAAATACTTGCCCGCCGCCTCCAGTTGCCAAAACAACCGCCCCGGCGCGTACCCAGATTAACCGCCCTTGGTAAAGCAGACTCACGCCCTGACAGCACCCATTATCGGGATTTATCCAAAGACTCAAGGCAAAAGCTTGGGTGATGACTTGAATATTCTGGCGGCGTAGAACTTGTTCCGTCAGGGCGCTAACTACCGCCCGCCCCGTAGTATCGGCGGCGTGGAGGACGCGCGGGCGAGAGTGGGCAGCTTCCAAGGTCATCGCGAGTCGCTCCTCGCGTCGGTCGAAGCCAACTCCCAACTCTACCAGGGACTCGATACATCGAGGCGCTTGTTCGGCGAGAAACTTTACCGCTTCTTTGTCGCATAAACCCGCACCGGCACGCAGGGTATCCTCAACGTGTAGCGTTGGGGAATCATCTGGGTTAATCGCAGCAGCAATTCCGCCCTGCGCCCAGTCGCTAGCAGACAAAGGTAAGTTATCTTTACCGATCAAGCCGACTTTAAACCGATCTGGCAGACAAAGCGCCGCATATAAACCAGCGGCACCTGCCCCAACTACTAAAACATCGAATTGCAAAGGCAAGTTAGAAGAAGCCAATAAACGAAAATCTGTTGAGTTCAATATAGCTGTAAAAATTCCCACTACAACTACAGTAGTGGGAATTCTCAGGATTTAGCTTTTAACTATCTAGCAGGTGAGCAGAGTAGGGGCGGGTTTTACCAATAACTTTTGGCAAAAACAGACAATTTTACTAAACCCGCCCCGTTCGGGCAAGCGGCGGGTGGATAATTTTTTCCATTACCCATTACCCATTACCCATTACCCATTACCGATAGACACCGTTGTTAATCCGATCGTCTCCTTCGACCAAGGATGTTTCAACATCGGTGACGGTAAATTCATCCAGGTTAGCTTGCAGCAGTTGTTTTTGGCGATCGCTCAATCCAGGAATGTCCAACACGTCCTCTACCTTTTCGTAGGGAGCATTTTTGACAATTTTCGCCGCCAGGTAGGGGAACATCCCCGGCAGCCTCCTAAAGGCTCGCACGTTCGTGTTGTTCAAGTCGATTTTGTAGCCCATCTCGCCTAATTTTTCATCCACCTTGTTCCGCAGTACCTCTGCTGCTAAAACCGGGGTTGGGCGAATTGCGAGATCGCTCAAAGACGCTGCCATTGCCGCTTGGGTCTGCCCCATCCATCCCAGGCATCCTACGACCAAAGCCAGTATCGTTAACAAACGTAACAATCGTTTCATAATCACTACCTCCCTCAAAGATGGGTCTTTTGCCCACACACAGCATGTATCAAAGATTATTATGCGGTTTTTGAAGCTTTTATTATTAAAGCTCCGTTTGCCAATTTCTCACCGTACACCCCAGTTTTACGGGTTTGTTCTTACTCAGGTGGATGAGCAGCTCCAAAACAAGGACTGTGGCGAGGATTACCGCTTTGCCCATGCTCGATTATTTCAGACAGAGGGTTTGGGATCAAGCCATTTTACTGGAGTTGCCTTTGCAATAGAGCATCGAGATCGACAAAAGTTCCGGCATAGGTGACTGTCGGGCTATCGTAGCCTTTGAGATGCACCGTGTGTTGCTGGAAACCAGCTTGCTCTATGCCCAAAGGCAAGAGGTATTGGTAAGTTGCTTCGCCTAAAGCGACATCGAGGCGCAGTTCTTTGGTAGAGGATTCTAAGCGAAACGCAGCATTCACCGTATCCCCCAGCGCGGTATAATCAGGGCGATCGCCACTGCCGGTATTGCCTACCATCGCATACCCTGTATTGATCCCGGCTCCAATTCGCAACGGGAAGGGTAAGGGGTATTGCAGATTAAGCTCGCGGGTCATTTTATACAGATCGTTCAACGCTCCACAGACCTGAGCGATCTCATTCGTAGTGACTTTTTGGCTGCCATGAAACCAAACTGCCATCACGGCATCGCCGATATATTTGTCCACCCAGCTGCCGTATTTGCGAATAATGCTGCCCGAATGACGAAACCAGGTGCCGATGACTTCTGAGAGGATTTTTTCATCGAGTTGCCTGGTTAAAACGGTAAAGTCGCGAATGTCAACCACCATGACCGAAATGAGACGGCGCACGTGCAAGGCAGAAGTCGCCGTTAATTCGTCTGAGATCAAATTACCAGTAGAGAAAGGCTGGTGCATCCCGCCAGGGCAGAAAAACTCCAGTTCGGTCTGACCAAACGTGAGGCGATCGCCGTGTCGTAAAGTGACGGGTACGCTGACTCGTCGTCCGTTGACAAACGAGCCGTTACGACTGCCGAGATCGATTAAATAAAATTCTCCCGTTTCCATGCACTGCAACATGGCATGGTTCCGAGAAATCCAGCGGTCTGTGATTACGAAGTTATTGTCATCACTCCGACCAATAGTCCAGCAATGACTGCCCACTAATGGAAGGTAGCGATTTCCGGATTCGGTACGCAGTAACAGATAAGGAGTGGAAGTGGGTTGCAAAGTCACCACCGACTGAAAAGCCACAATGAGCCAGCCAGAGTTTTTAACCTTGTTGTTTGACCATCTCGGCTACAGCCGAGGGTTCTTGGGCTGCGGGTGACCTTTTGGCGAACAGATAAGAAGTTTTTCACCAGATTGGTAATGCTCGCGCATTCCTTTTAGATTCCCGCGTGTCCTCAAGTACTCGTTCGAGTCTAACCTGCAAAAGGGATGCCTGCTTAGCCAAGATCGCTTATTACAGTTCCCTATTGCTCTCTTTTCCAGAAAATAGCACTTCAGGCACTCGATCTGCTGGGAATACAGGCCAGGTGAACTGCTTGCTTAGGCGGCTCTTGCAGCCAGCCAAAACAGGCTATCCACCATAATTGTACTCAAGACTGCTCCACTGAACGCCCACCAGTGTAACTGTCCGGAGCGCAAGGGTAAAGTCCCCACAATTAAGAGAATTACAGCCAATGCTGCTGCTGATGCGATCCCGGTGGGTGTCTGGACTTGTGCGATCGCTTGTTGCAATATCGGTGTCGCTAATTCCGGTTCTACCCGCATCAACTGTCGCCAAAAAGGAATCAAATCCACTAAGTAAAAATACAGATCCGTCACCGCCGTGCCCAACAACGAACCGAGATAAAACCAATTCCCCATCTGCCCCCAACGACGACTCAAGCACACCAAAGCAAAGGGTAATCCGATCGCCTCAATTGGCAAGTGAATCAAGGGTTCCCAGCGCAGCCAACCCCAATAAATCGACCCAGCTAACCAACTCCAGGTGAAACCCACCAGTAAATCTCCCCACAGATGCGTTTCCTTGCGCCTCCACAGCGCCACAGCCAGACCTAACCAACAAAATGTTAAAACCAAACTCAACCACGGCAGCAGCCGTACTAGCGGCGCTTGGATAAACACCGGCACTGAAACCAGAAACGACGCCGCCGCAAAGGTTAACCAGGCTTTCTTAGAACCAATCCGCCACCGGGCGGAAGATTGGCTTGCCTGGGACTGGGTTTTTGCGATCGCGGTAGGAACGGGGGTGTATGCAGACAAGGTATTGTTTAACAACGTATTTTTAACTTTTGTTACTTTAGTTAATTTTATTTAAGATATCACAAAAAATATCCCCCAGGGGGGCATTGTTAATCTTATCTTAGTTGCACGAGACTGTCATGGGGCTTTTTGATTGAGAGAGGGGAGACAAGGAAAATAAGGAAGATATCCGATACCCGATACCCGATGCCCCATGCCCCATTAGCAGAAAAAGTATGTTTTTATCAAGAAATCAACTACTGACGTTCGCAAGTATGGGAGTGACTAGCGCCATTCTGGCGTTGCCCATGAAAGCTATTAGCACGCAAATGGCACAAGCGACTGCACCGGCGTCAGTCGCGGGTAATGTTGCTCAGGTAAATATATTTCAGGCAATTATTTTAGGAGCGGTACAGGGATTGACCGAGTTTTTGCCCATCAGCAGCACGGCGCATTTAAAAGTCGTGCCGGTAGCATTGGGGTGGGGAGATCCGGGAGTTGCCTTTACAGCAGTAATTCAGTTGGGGAGCATCGCCGCCGTGCTGTGGTACTTCTGGCGGGATATCACGAATATTACCTTGGGAGCGATCGCGGCAATTTCCCGCCAAGATTATCAAGATAACGACTTCCGCATGGCAGTGGGAATTGCTCTGGGAACCCTACCCATTATCTTTTTCGGACTGCTGATTAAGAAATTTATTCCCGATTTTGATAACTCGCCCATCAGGAGTATGGGAGCGATCGCCATTGCTTCGATTGTCATGTCCCTCTTGCTGGGAGTAGCAGAAAAATTGGGAACTCGCAAGCGCGATTTTAACAAGTTAGGCGTCAAAGATGGCGTATTAATGGGGCTAGCCCAGGCAATGGCGTTAATTCCCGGCGTTTCTCGTTCTGGATCGACCCTCACCGCTGGATTATTTATGAGTTTGAAGCGAGAAACAGCGGCAAGGTTCTCATTTTTACTCGGAATTCCAGCAATTACCCTAGCTGGGTTAGTAGAGTTAAAAGGCGTGCTAGAAACAGGATTTGCGGGTATCGGAGCCATTCCCCTGCTATTCGGGGTAATTTCAGCAGCAGTATTTTCTTATGCTTCCATCGCATGGTTGTTACGTTTTTTACAAACCCAAAGTACATTTGTGTTTATCGCGTACCGATTGGTATTTGGGGTAGTAATTTTGGGAGCGATCGCCGCTGGATTGTTGCAAAATATCTAATAGCGGGGTTGATGGTTCAAGTAATAGCAATTAGCAATTAGCAATTAGCAATGAGCGAGACTACAATCCGTCCAGCCTTAATTACCAGAGTTATGCCCAATTCTATCGGTGCGGAGATTGGGTTTGAAGTCGGCGA
>DNGJ01000113.1:4160-6834 GCA_003486305.1 Cyanobacteria bacterium UBA11371 | reverse complement strand
AAATCAGACGCGATCGCATGAGAACAAGTGCATTATGGTAGTCCAGCAATCCGAGTTTAATGACAGCAATCAAGCTTTGTGCGATGCGATCGCTCTCGAGATTGCCGAACATCCCAGGCAAAAAATTACCTTTGCCGAATACATGGATTTGGTATTATACCACCCCCAGCACGGCTATTATGCCACCAACGCCGCCCACATCGGGCCGCAAGGTGACTTTTTCACCTCCCCCCACCTTGGTTCTGATTTTGGCGAGTTGCTAGCAGAGCAATTTGTCAATATGTGGGAAATTATGGGCAAGCCGTCGCCTTTTACTCTCGTAGAAATGGGGGCGGGACAGGGACTTTTAGCGGCAGATATTCTGCAATATCTACAACTGCAATACCCAGATTTTTTCCAGGTTTTAGAATATATCATTGTTGAAAAATCGGTTGCCCTCAGACGAGAACAGCAGCAGCGGTTACAAGGATTGCCTTTAAAGTGGTACGGTTTAGAAGAAATACTAAATGACGAAATTATCGGTTGTTTCTTTTCTAATGAATTGGTCGATGCTTTTCCCGTCCATTTGTTTGTAATTGAACAAGGAAAACTGCGAGAAATATATGTTTCTCAGTCGTTGGTAGGAATCGATCCCGTAGTTCTACCGCCACCCTCTTACGCTTTGGATATGGTAGCACCAGATCGCGCGATTCCCTTAAATCTAACCGCATCTTCTGAGAAAATAGGTTTTGTAGAAGTGACGGGCGAACCTTCAACCCCTAAACTTTCAGAGTATTTCAAATTGGTGGGAATTCAATTACCATCGAGTGCTTATCCGGATGGATATCGCAGCGAGGTAAATCTGGCAGCGTTAGACTGGCTGAGTATGGTATCAAATAAACTTAAGCGGGGATATTTGCTCACAATTGATTATGGCTACACTGCCGACCGTTATTACACTCCGGCGCGCCAGCCAGGAACTTTGCAGTGTTACTATCGACACCGCCATCACGATAATCCCTACGTGAATATTGGGAGGCAAGATATTACCGCTCATGTGGATTTTACCGCTTTGGAAAGGTGGGGTGAATTGTGCGGGTTGGAGAAGGTTGGTTTTGTGAAGCAGGAATTTTTTTTGATGGCGTTGGGATTGGGATCGCGCATGGCTTCTCTGTCTTCGATTGATGCTAGAAATCCTCAAGCAATCCATCAAGTTTTGCAACGTCGCGAGGCTTTACATCAGTTAATCAGCCCGATGGGATTGGGCGGTTTTGGGGTATTGGTTCAAAGTAAGGGACTGACAGCAGAGGAAAAAGGGCGTCCTCTCAAAGGTTTATCCATGCCGTTGGATGCGAGTCGTTAAAATTTGTCGTTCCAGTGCATAAGTGTCTCGATGCCGGACATACCTTATATCAGACCTCAGTTGTGCGATCGCGATCGCGTACCCGCAGGGGAACTCAGAACTGAGTCTGTTAACGTACAAAGGAGATATTCCTTATGCCTTTTTTCTTAGGTACTTCTGGAAATGATAATCTAAACGGCTCTGACTCGAATGACACAATCATCGGTCTAGCTGGTAATGACACCATTTTGGGCGGTGCTGGTAATGACTACCTCGATGGTGGCGATGGCGATGATTTTATGGCTGGACTCGCTGGCGATGATACGATGTTGGGCGGTGCTGGCAATGACATGATGTATGGCTGGGATGGGAATGATGTCATCTACGGGGAAAGCGGCGATGACTTTATTTCTGGCTACGATGGCGATCAAATTCTGTTTGGCAACACCGGGAACGATAGGTTAATTGGCAACGATGGTAACGATATTCTCTATGGAGGCGTTGACAATGACACGCTGCTAGGTGGCAGTAACAATGACCAATTGTATGGCAACAAAGGCAATGATACGCTGTATGGCGAAGATGGCGATGACGATCTTTTTGGCGGAAAAGGTTCAGATTTGCTGATTGGCGGAAATGGTCGCGATATTCTTTCCGGTGACAAAGGTAATGATGTACTCACTGGCGGTGCTGGTGCAGACAGCTTTACTTTTTACTTTTTAGCTGAGGCTGGAGTTGATACGATTACGGATTTCAATTACTTCGAGGGCGATAAAGTTTACATTTCCGAGTTGGACTTTGGAGCGTCCTCAACTGAGCAATTCACCTACATCGAAAGCACGGGCGCTTTGTTGTTTGATGCCAATCCATTTGATGCGATCGCACCCGTCCAACTTGCCTGGATACCCACCGATAACGATATTGGTTTTATTCCTAGTATCGACATTATTCTGTTCTAGAGGTTACAGCGGTTTTCAATTGGCTGCAACACCACATTGTAGGGGCACGGCAGGCAAAAACCGTTAAGCTGGCGACAAAACTTACCTTAGCCGTGCCCCAAAGGCAACACCACATTGTAGGGGCACGGCAGGCAAAAACCGTTAAGCTGGCGACAAAACTTACCTTAGCCGTGCCCCTACTGCCGATTGATTTGACTGAAAATGGCTATAAGTGTATTTCACGCCTGTTGCAAACTGCTGTAAGGCTTTGGGTAGGTGTTGCCTGCAAGCGTGCGATCGCGTAGCTAGCCCTTGGCATATAGCATCACCCACCTCGTTTTATATTTCTACTAAATCTTCTAAGGTGATTAACTACAGCAAATGACATTTGATTTTACAGCGGATTGCTTTTCGA
>DNGJ01000113.1:0-3959 GCA_003486305.1 Cyanobacteria bacterium UBA11371 | reverse complement strand
ATTGCTTTTCGAGTGAGGTACAGCCTTGTGGCTTGCAGCAGTGTGCGGGCACCCTTAAGGGTGCCCGCACACTGCTGCGGTGTACCATCACCGAGTGCAAACCGCTATATATTTTGAGTTTTAACTTGTAGATTACTCTATTTCATAACTAACTAGGTAGCTGTAAAGCGACTTTCAGTTGACTATATATAGTCAGTTGATTATATGTAATTAACTATGTAAAAAAATATTGAATTCATCTAAAAACTTAAACAGCGTGTTATCTTTTTGATCGAAGCAGTTTTTAGGAGATTTACCAAGGAATTAGAAAGCGTTGAAGTTTGCCGGTTGAAAATAATATTTCCAAAGCCAAGCCCTAATTTCTAGGGTTTTCTATGGCATTGGAAAGCGTACACGTACAGTCCAATAAAAGTCAAAAGCCAGTCTTTGCCCTGGAAAAGCACTTTGACTGGCTCTGGCTCCACCTCTAATGGAGATGATTTCAATTATGCCTTACAAAGACCGCTTCAACCAGTGGTTGATTGTTCGCCTGCTTCCGAATATGCAGCGAATCACTGTAGCCCAATTCTACAATCGCTCTGATGCAGAGGGTTATATGCAAATAATTCGCCAGTTAATCCCCAATGCTCGATTTGCCATTGTGTTTAATGCAGATGCGGTGCTGGGGTGTTCGACTACTCACAGCGTGAAGTCCAAGATGTAGTGTAACAAGTTGGGGTTGAGCGATCGCATCTCATATTTAGATGGGTGCGATCGCTCCAAAAATAATTGTTAAAGGTTTGAGGATGCCAATATTGTTAGCTGGTTAGCCACTGGAGTAAAAGTTTTGGAAGTTATAGTTTACAAATCTCGACCCGACTATAGAAATTTTCTGCACTTTTTGACCAAAGTCCCCATACCAGAGATGTAACCCATACACCAGAACCAGGTAGGTGGCCTATGGGAGCATCAATATTGTAAGTGAGTGATGATAGGCTCAACCATTTTTTTCCGCTACGCCAACCGACGCGATCGCCCATTGTTTCCCAGTCTCTTCCGACTTCATCATAGATGCGCTTTTGCACGCTAAAACCGAAGCGTCCTTGTGAGTAAGTTACCCAAAGCTGGTCAATAGTGCGTAGGTCAGTGCAGGGTAATTCCTTGATAGAATCTTCATTTAGCCAGCCGATGCTTTCTCTATCAGCAACCTTAAGCATAACTAATCGCGTTTCATCATCAGCCTCTTTCCACTTGCCCGCTGCTAGCAAGTCGCGTAGCAAAGTATAGTCAGCACCAAAAGCAGATGATAGTTCAACTTCTGACATCCGCGCCTCCTTGCGCCCCAATATTTTCAGCCTTCTTTACAATTTTACGGTAGTTTCGATCGATCAATCCTCAAATTCCACGATGGTTAGTACGTACTCGCTTTGGTTAACTCCGTGATTAGTTGCTACATCAAAAACCAATCCTGCTTTTTCCGCCTGAATATCAATCAAAGTCGGTAACTTCTCTTCTTTATTAAAGCTGATAATTTGATAAAGCCGTTCTCCCGCTTTAACTTTTTTCCCCAATTCAACTCTAGATTGAACCATCCCGCCTGCTGGAGCATAGTATTTTTTGATCTGAGTTTTGAGGATAAAATTGATCTGATGCGAGGCGGTTTCTGGCAAGGGAAACCCAGATACAGATAATATGCCTTTTTTGGCCAAATAATTTTTAATTCCCAACACGCCTTTTTTCACCGATTCAGGATTCATTTCCATACCAGAACCGAGTTCAAATGTCCATGATTCTACATCAAATTTAATTGGTTTCCCCAAGTCTGCCAAACTATCTTCTAATGCTAACCAAGGTTTTAAGAACGCTTCGTCAAAAGCATCGCCATCGTATTCGTTGAGTAAAATTTCATAAGCTAGCAAGAAAGCTTTTGCGCTTTCTTCTCTGCCGCGAAAACCATAAATGTAATCGATTGATTGATTGCTAGAACTGTGAATGTCAATTACATAATCTGCATCTAAACACAAAGATTGCAGGTGATATCGATAATACTCGCTCAAAGATACTCCCTTGGGAGATTTGATTTTTTCGCCTTGCTTTTCAAAGCCAGATTTAATTTTTTCCAAATAGTTTTGTCTAATCGTTTCCGTGTCGAAATTTAACTGAGATCTGGCAAATTCTTCTAAATCTTCGCAGTCTTTTTCATAATCCCAAAAGATGCGGTTCCAGTCTTTACCATCGTAAATGTTAAATCTTCCTGTAGAAAAGTAATGAGTACGCTGATTGGTGCTAAAAGGATTACAAACGGGAACTAGCCAAATTTCACCGGCAATATCATTTTCGTTGGCATTTGTCAAGAACTCGATTAACTGGTGAATGACGGCATTGCCGACGATTTCAGCACCGTGTAAGTTGGCTTGTAAATAAGCTTTTTTACCGGGTTTAGCACCGATGAATTTATATAGTTGGAGGGAAATGCGATCGCCCGATGCAAGTTGGATCAGTGGAATCGTAGAAATGCTCGGAACCATAAATAAACCTATAGCTGTGACAGCAAGAGATAGATTAGCTCAATAGGCCACCTATGTGCCAATAAAATTATTAAAATTCTGGGTTTTGTAGCATTTGATGCTTGACTGATGGATGGCGCATTTCACGCGATTCAGATCAAAGAATATGGGAGAACATAAACGCATTGGTATTTTAACCAGCGGCGGCGACTGTGCTGGCTTAAATGCTGCGATTCGGGCGGTAGTACACCGGGCTGTGGGAAGCTATGGTTGGGAAGTGTTGGGAATTCGTCAAGCTACCCAAGGATTGATGCACCATCCGCCGAAAGTAATGCCGCTCTTGATTGATAAAGTAGATTCATTGCTTACCGCAGGCGGCACGGTGTTGGGAACAACAAATGAAGGGAACCCGTTTGCGTTTCCGATGCCGGATGGAACGATATGCGATCGCTCTTCTGACATTATCGCAGGCTACCACCAACTCGGTTTAGACGCGATGATTGGTATTGGCGGTGATGGCAGTCTGGCAATTTTGCGAAAAATTGCCCAACAAGGCAATCTCAATCTGGTAGGAATTCCCAAAACCATTGATAATGACGTGGGAATTACCGAGCATTCTATCGGGTGCGATACTGCGGTTAATATTGCCACAGAAGCAATCGACCGCCTGCATTTTACCGCTGCTAGTCACAGTCGGGTAATGATTTTAGAAGTGATGGGGCGCGATGCGGGACATATCGCCATCAGTGCCGGAATTGCTGGCGGTGCGGATGTAATTCTGATTCCAGAAATTCCTTACACTCTGGAAAATCTTTGTAAGAAAATCTTTGAACGTCAAGATCGAGGAAAAAACTATTCTTTAATAGTTGTATCCGAGGCAGTGCGTACAGACATGGGTGAGACAGTCACCCGCACCAATCGTTTGGGACAATGTAGGTTAGGTGGCATTGGGGATTATTTGGCAGATCAAATTTCTGCTTGTACGGGTGCAGAAACGCGAGTGATTGTTTTGGGACACATTCAACGCGGCGGCACTCCTTCTCCATTAGATCGATTAGTTGCTGCTGCTTTTGGAGTCGCAGCAGTTGATTTAATTGCCGAAGGTAAATACGACCACATGGTAGGTTGGCAAAATCGCCAAGTCGTCAGCGTGCCAATTGGGGAAGCAATAGCTCAATATAGAGCAGTAGATCCCAATGGTACTTTGGTTAAAACAGCCAGAGGATTGGGGATTTATTTGGGAGATTAGAGGAATTTTAGATTGGAGATTGCAGATTTTAGATTTACCAGAAAATCTGCAATCTTAAATCTAAAATCTGCAATTTTAAAGTTTTCCCATCTGACTGCTGTTGACAACTTGCTCAACCGTTATCTGTAATTCTGGAAAAGTAGGAGAAATAATGCGATCGCTACCTTTAAAAGCTTGCACTTGATATTGACCGTCAATTAACTGATATACAAATACTGTAGGAA
>DNGJ01000013.1:1640-8226 GCA_003486305.1 Cyanobacteria bacterium UBA11371 | reverse complement strand
GGCGTCAGGATGGTGTCCTTAGCTGGGACTTTAATTCCGGGCCTTAGTTCTTCAAAGCTGGGTTTCTTGAGGGAATCTACCATAGGTAATTGTTCTTTTATCTGTTTTTAAGTTTGTTGCCTGTGTCCAGCAATTCAGGGGCTGGGTTTTAGTCTACCAAGGTCTAGGCTACTAATTGTTGCGGATTTTGTTAAGACTTGCAAAGGTTTTTGACAAGGCAGAAGCCAGGGAAATGATTTCATAGCACAAGGGATTATCTTTGTCAAGAAGCGATCGCGATTGTGCTTGATATCTTACGCAAAGAAACCGGGTTTGTGTGAAAAATCGTCGCTTTGAAACTATAGATCTAGGCAGAAACCCGGTTTCTAGGCTGATAGTGCGTAAGTCCTGTATTTGTGAAGCTAGTGTGAAAAATAGCTACTATGATTAAAATTGGATAACTTTAGCGTTAGTCACCGATGAACGATATTGGCACTAGCTATCTGTTCTGGCTGGGCTGGTTTTTCGGCTTAGGCGGACTGCATCGGCTTTATAACAAAAAGATTGGCACGGGGCTGCTGTGGTTTTGTACCTGGGGCTTATTTGGCGTTGGGCAATTTATCGATTTAGTTTTAGTTCCCAACATGGTGGACGAACACAACGCCCAAACTAGAGCCAAATTGGGTTTATCTCCGACTGGAGTTCCTTTAACTCAAGCCGCCGTTGCAGCGGCTGTTGTGCAAACTCCCCGCGAGCAATTGATGGTAAAACTCGTCAAAGCGGCTGCGCTTCGTGGTGGTAAAATTACGGTCACTCAAGCAGTAATGGATACCGGGGTTGGTTTTGTCGAGGTGGAAGCGACTTTAAAGGAAATGGTGCAAAGCGGTTATATCGATGTTGGTAACGATCCAGTTTCTGGCGTTGTAATTTATGACTTTGTAGAACTGTGAGGGTGCGATCGCAGATAGACACATCCGGCTAATAGCTAATAGCTAATGGCTAATGGCTAATTGTAGATCGGGAAAATATTCCCATGAGCAATTAGCAGTAGGGGCGAAGCATTCGCGTATAGATATTTGGCATCACGCAAAAAATAACAGCGCGAATGCTTCGCCCTTACAGGCAATTAGCTATGAGCAATTACCAATTACCAATTACCAGCCCATGACTATTTCTGTTTCAAAACCACCAAAGTAATATCATCAAACACCTTTTGTTCTCCAATAAATTGTCGCAGGTCATCAATTGCTGCTTCCTTAATTTGCTCCGCACTTAAGTGCCAATTAATAGAAACTACTTCACAGAGTCTTTCCAGTCCGTAAAATTTTCTATCAATATCTTCGGCTTCGGTAATACCATCGGTGTAAAGCACAACTCCATCACCCGGTTCTAACTCCACCAACCTATGGCTAATAAAATCAGCAATATCTTCATCCAACCCGATGGGAAATCCTAACTCCATTGTATCAATGCGCTCGATTTGACCTCCTTTTCTCACAAGGATAATTTCCTCGTGCTGACCGCTGATACTAAGTCTTCCCTCAGCATAATTGAGGATAGCTAGCGTCAGGTTTTTAACTGAGTTCATCCGCTGCACATTTTTGTAAATCGTGCGATTGAGGGTAGCTAAAAATAGCACAGGATCGCGTTCTTGAATTTCCTTAAGCGCACGAACGATCGCTTGCGTCATCACCATCAAAATCCCGCTTTCTAACCCATGTCCGGTGACATCGCCAATCCCAATGGTAACAACACCGTCGGTGTAAAGGACATCATAATAATCGCCCCCCACTTCATCGGCAGGTTCCATAAATCCGGCAATATCTAAGTTTTCAATACCTTCGAGTTCGTCAGGTTTTGGCAGAATCATCTGCTGCATTTGTTTAAGGATATCGAGTTCGGCACTCATGCGGAGATTTTCCGATTTAAGCAGCGAGTTGAGGGTGGAAATTTCTTCGTTAGCTTTAGCGAGTTGGGCAGTGCGTTCTTTAACTTTATCTTCTAAAGTTTGATATAGTCGGGCATTTTCAATCGAGATGGCAGCTTGGGAGGATAATATTTTTAATATTTTTAGGCGATCGCGCGTAAAAGCACCTGCTGTCAGATTATTTTCAAGATAAATAATACTGACAAGTTGACCTTGATTAATCAGCGGCACGCACAAGATAGATTTGCTCTGATTCTCTTTGATATAGGGGTCATTTGTATATTTGCCCTCACTTGCGGCATCATCTAAGACTACGCTCTCCTTAGTGCGGACGACGTAGTTGAGGATTGCTGCTGACAAACGGTTATCGGTGGGAATTGACTGCAAGACGGCGATGTTATCAGAATTCACCTCTCCCGCAGCTTCAATTAATAGTTTACCTTCTGTTTCTAGAATTAAATAACCAACCTGTGCGCCAGCATTCTCGATGATAATCTTCATCAAATTTCCCAGTAACTTCTCCAGCACAATTTCACCGGAAATTGCTTGAGACGCTTTCATTACAGTGGCTAAATCCAGCGACTCTACCGAACCACTTGTGGTTACAACATTTCCAATTGTCGCGGGCGTATCAGCGGGGCGTGTTGGGGAAGATTTTAATAAATGCGGGTATTTGGCTTGTAAATCCTTGACTTTTGCTGTAGCTTCCCAGGTGCTATAGCAGTAATGAGCCTTCGCCATATAAGTTTGGGCAATCTCCTCCATACCTCGTGCCAAATAAAACTTTGCCCCTAACTCATAAGCTAAAGCTTCGTCTTGAATGTAGCGGTTATTTCTTGCTCCTTTAATAGCTCGTTCATAAAAATCCATTGCTGCAACAACTTGCCCCAAAACACGCGCTTTCTCTGCCTCTACCAGATAAAATTTATGCAGGTAATTCATCGGGGCAAAATCCGCCCATTTTTGCATTTTTTCCTGGTTGGCTATTACTTTGTCGAGAATGGCTTTTTGTTCCGAATCGGGAGTATCGGCATAAACCGCCAGCCGCGCTAGAGAATCGTAAAAATGGAAGATAGCAACAACTACCAATCCGGGCGCAGCGTCTAAATATTTTTCTGCTAAAACAGCATTTTTAATCGCTTCAGGATAATTTTGAAACAAATAACAAAGCAGAAGTTTGTTAACATAGAAGTAGTGAAGCGTACAGCCATTGTTTGTTGAGTAATGAAGCGGCAACAACGCCTGCTCGTCGCCAGCTTCATGAATTAAACGGCATGGATTTTCAGACTGTCCTAGCAAGTTTAAAACAGCCTGCCCATAAATTTTGTGATACTCAAGAACTGTTTCCTGCTTGATTTTACCGAGCGCATCCCTGTAAGGTACAATCTCTCGTTCGAGTTGGGTAAGTTCCTTGCCGGAAAAATAGGCGTGAACGAAACTTAGGTATAAAGCTAATCCAGCATATTCTAAATCTCCGGTTTCCACTCCAATAGAATAAGCTGACTGCAAAGGTTTTACGCTTTCTCTGATGTGTTCTCTCCAATGCCGAATAAATCCAGATACTACAAAGCTGGTTCTGGCGCTGATTTTTTTGGCATTCAACTTCGACACCAAATTTAGAGCCAATTGACCGAACCGATAGCCTAAATCAAGCTCTCCTAAAACTCCACAAAGGAGAATTCCGTAAGTGACATAGCCAAAGGGAGATACAGAAGTATTGCCATATTTGATCGATAAATTAACCTTTGATAGCACAACCAGCACGAAAAGTTGAGGAGCAGCTACATAGGTAGCAGATATTATGCTCGCTAGCATATCCATAGCTGCCAGTTGTTCCGGATCTGTCATTTCTGGCAGATTAATTAAGTCTTCGATTTCTTGCCTTGCCGAGAGTGAAGCTGTTTCCTGAAGTCCTGTTTGAATATCCAACTGACTCGGCTCTTCTGGTAAAATTAAACCTAAAAGTTTTAGCACTGCCAGCCCAATTTTAATCGCTTCTTTGGTGTTACCCTGCGACACAGAGGCTTGAATTCTTACCTGATAAACTTTCATTTTGTCAAGCAGGGTTTTGGCTTGTTGCAGAACAACTTCAGCCAGGGCATTCATCTGCTCGTAATTACCGCTTAAGTTAGCCGCCTCCAGGGCTTCATTATGTAGAGCCAACATCAGGTCATAAGACTCTTGCCACCCACGATCGGCAAGTTCCATCCCCGCTGTTAAATACTCCAAAGCAGCAGCATAAGCTGTTGAATCTTTGGCTTTTTTACCCGCTTCAAAATTCAACCGCGCTAATTCAATCCGTTCTGATTCATCAGCTATCAACTCTCGACCTGCGTTCAAATGATCGACTATTTCAAAGATTTTTTCGGATAGTTCCACCGCCGATACATTCGCTAGTAGCAACCGTCCAATCTGAAGGTGTACTGCTTTTTTGCGGTCATCATCAATCAAAGCATAAGCCGCCTGTTGGATGCGATCGTGTCCAAATTTATACTCTTGAATTAAAAGTCTTTCATCTAACTCTGATAAGGGCAGAATTAACCCGGACTGAACTGCTGTAACTAAGTCTGGGGAAATTGTCTCTTGAGACTTTTCACAGACAATAGAAAGCGTGTTTAAATCAAAATCAGCTCCTACACAAGATGCTAAACGTAAAATCTGCTGTGTGGATTCTGGCAGTTTCTTCAACTTGCCAATCATCAATTCCACTACGTTATCGGTGATTTCTTGCGCTTCAATATTTGAAATATCCCACCGCCATGTAGGGGCGGTACCCCCGTGTCCGCCCCCAAAATCAAACGTTATCAAGTTTTCAGCGTGCAGGGTTTTGAGAAACTGATTGAGAAAAAATGGATTACCGCCAGTTTTCTTCATCACCAGTTCTGCCAAGGATTGGCTGTTATCGGTGTTGGTATGTAATGTGTCAGCAATTAGTTGGTTAATATGTTCTATCTTTAAAGGAGATAAGGTAATAAAATTGATAGTTGCTCCTGCTTTACGCAACCCATCAAGCATCATCATCAATGGGTGTGTCGGGCTGACTTCGTTATCGCGATATGCTCCAATTAAAAACAGATATTGCATCTCTGTATCTGTCATCATTAGTTCTATAAGTTTGAGCGTGGCGGAGTCAGCCCACTGCAAATCGTCCAAAAAGATCGCTAAAGGATGCTCTTTTGTGCAAAATACTCGGATGAAGTTTTGAAAGACTAAATTAAAGCGATTTTGAGACTCGGATGACCCCAATTCTGGCACGGGTGGCTGCTTGCCGATAATCAGTTCCACTTCGGGAATCACGTCAATAATAACTTGACCGTTAGAGCCAAATGCAGCTAAAAGTTTTGCGCGCCATTGATTCAGTTGTGCTTCGCTTTCTGTTAACAGTTGCCGCACCAATCCTTTCAAGGCGCTGACGATGGCTGAGTATGGAACGTTGCGTTGAAATTGGTCAAATTTGCCAGCGGTGAAATAACCGCGCAGTCTGGTATTCGGTTTATGAATTTCGGCAATTAGCGAGGATTTTCCGATACCGGAGTAACCTGCTACTAACATTAATTCAATTTTAAATTGGGGATTGTTTGCTACTCGTTCAAATGCTGCGAGTAAAGTTTCAACTTCGGTTTCGCGCCCGTAGAGTTTTTGGGGAATTTGAAATTTGTCAGATATATCTTTGGTGGCGATCGCAAACCAATATATTTTTCCCCTATCCTGTAACTGAGTCAGACATTTTTCCAAATCAGCTTTGATTCCAAAGGCACTTTGGTATCGTTCCTCAGCCGTTTTCGCCATCATTTTCATCACTATATCTGAAATAACTTCGGGAATTTCTGGTAAAATATAATGGGGTGGCGCTGGCTGTTTAGCGATATGACAATGTACCAACTCCAACGCATCATTGGTTTCAAAAGGTAGTTGTCCCGTCAGCAGTTCGTAGAAAGTGACGCCGAGGGAGTAAAAATCCGTGCGGTAATCCAAAGAACGGTTCATTCGTCCCGTTTGTTCCGGCGACATATACGCTAAAGTCCCTTCTAGAACGTTGGGATTTTTTAGGGTAGGATTTTCGCGGGTTAAGACAGTGGAAATGCCAAAGTCTATAATTTTAACAATTCCTGAAACTGAGTTATAGATAATATTGGCGGGATTAATATCTTTGTGGATAACATTCGCAGCGTGAATGTGACCCAAACTTTCAGCTATTTTGATGGCGATGCTGAGGAATTCTGCTAGGGGCAAATCCATGTTCCCTAGATTAATCAATTGCTTTAAGGATGACCCGCCAAAATCCTCAAAAACGATCGCTAACGTTCTCTGTAATAATTCTAAACTATAAGCTGCGATCGCTCCATCTACGTTCAAGTTGCGCGCAATTTCATATTCCTGCTTATAGCGGGTGAGTTCAGCGGGTGTGGGATAATCTTGTTTGAGTACTTTGAGGATAACAGCTTGGCTATCCTCAACTCGGATGCCGCGATACACCAGGGAGTTGGCACTTTCGTAGATTTGGTTGAGAATTTGGTAGCCTTTAAGCTTGAGCATCGTTTGATTTTGCGGGAATGTCGGAGATGATGCGCGATCGCAGCCACAGATATTTGGCTTTTTGGTCAATTTTATACACATTCCCAGGTAGCGGCAATGCTAAGGGAAAGCATTTTCGCGCTTGTTTGTCAAGCGCGCACCCTT
>DNGJ01000013.1:0-1408 GCA_003486305.1 Cyanobacteria bacterium UBA11371 | reverse complement strand
TAAGGGTGCGCGCTTGACAAACTTTCGGTGTACCATCACCAACTGCAATCCGCTATAACTTGGCTATTGCTTCTATTTTTGATGGCGATCAAAAAACCCGGTTTCTTTAAGAAACCGGGTTTTTTAAAGAAAGCCATGTGGCGTTTAATTATGCCTATTTCCTAATTTCTCACCAGCCACTTTTGAGCATTTAACCGCTGCACAACCCCAAACAATAGCAAATCTAGGGTGATTTTCCGTTCGTCAATCAAGAAAGGTTCAATGGTACTCGGTTTTCCTTTATTTTCAGCATAGGAAAAACCGCGTGGCCCTTGAAGATTGTCTTGCATGAAATAAACGCGAAATTCACGCCAACCGTCATTCCAGCGACCGATAATTTGCGAACATTCCGGCGCATCGGCATAGCCAATCACTGGAATTTTTTCCTTTGCAAGCGTTAGTTCTAAATCTTCAACGCCTTGCTTAGCCAGTTTTGCTGTCAACGCTGGCATGAAGTCTTGTTGAATAAACTCGCCGAAGGGCTTATCTTCAAGTGCGGGTGCTTTTTCCTTTTTGGCAGCAGCTGGTTTAGCTGCATCACCCGCAGGTTTGGCAGCAGGCTTTTTCGCAGCAGTTTTCTCCACCGCCGCATTCGGGCTTGTTTCTGGATTTAATGCTGTTGGATCGGGCGCGTTTGCAGAGGGAATATCTGTCGCCACCGGGGAGTCTGTGCTGGGAGCGTGTTCTTCAGCGACGCTGGGAGCTTGCTGTTCAACTGTGCTGGGTGCTACTTCACCCGCTTCATTGTGATTGGTTTCGTCTGCCATAGCGAAAGATCTACTCCATTTTGGATTTTAGATTTTGGATGCAAGGATTGAAATAGCAGCCTTCTATTAAAATAATCGAAAATAGCAATTCCCAGGCTAGAGCCTGGGAACGAGCTAAACGAGCTAAAATCTAACAGGATTTAGGCGCTACGATCCTAGAAACCGGGTTTGGAGCATATATCTCTCGTTCCCATAAACGATTTTTTATAGAAACCCGGTTTCTTTGCGGGAACGAGCTAAAATCTAAAATCCAAAATCGGTCAAATCCTCAGCCACCTGCAACAGCTGGGACAATACTAACTTCATCGCCATCTTTAAGCGGCGTCTCGGTTCCTTCTAAGAAGCGGATGTCTTCGCTGTTGACGTAGAAGTTTAAAAATCTTCTCGGTTTTCCTTCTTCGTCGCACAGACGGGATTTAATTCCGGGACAACTTTCCTCTAAAGAATCTATCAATTCAGCAACGTTGTTGGCGCTACATTCTAATGTTGCTTGGTCGTTGGTAAATTTTTGCAGTGGGGTGGGGACTAAAACTTTTACAGACATAGTTTGCGATCGGTTGTCAGTTGTGAAGTGCTAATGGCTAATTGCTAACTGCTAATTG
>DNGJ01000015.1 GCA_003486305.1 Cyanobacteria bacterium UBA11371 | reverse complement strand
CAGAGTGATGTTTTTTTATTATGAGCAATTCAACGGACATGATATTTGTGCGATCGCACAAATCTCCCACAAATAAATTGCAGGTTTCAAGCTAAAACTCGTTAAATTGATTGCGAATTTTAATTAAAGACAGTGCAGCAATTGTAAAAGCGATCGCTCCCCACAAAGCCCCTATGGCAGCGTTGAGGGCAAACTGTGGCAAGATAATGGATGCGATCGCACCAGCAAGACTCATCCCACCAAAATATAATCCCGTTCCTAAAGCAGATTGCAGGCGCATGAGGTAAACCTTCGTTTGTATAGCGGCTGCCATTTTTGCTGCCGCTATACAAACAAAGTCAAAAGACTGTACTTTACTCGCTTGCGATCGCTCGGCTATATATCTGGAGGTAGCACCCCTGGGAGCGCTCCTGCGCTACAGTTGGAAGGCGTGCTGTAGGGTGGGATACAAATGACGGGGTCATCGGCGGAGACAGAAGAAGTGGGATATAAGCGATCGCAGCGCCAACGACGGGAAAGCGACTGGCGTTTATTCCTGCGATTAATCCCTTATGCGCGTCGTAGCGGACGCCTGCTATTACTTTCGATCGTATTATTGGTGCCGGTGGCGGTATCTGGCGCAATTCAACCGTTGATAATCGGACAGGCAATCTCTTTAATTCGCAAAGAGCAAACTTGGTCTATTCTCCAAGGTAGAGATTTATCAACCGGGTTAAATATTTTAGCCGTTTTACTGCTGCTAACGGTGATAGCAAGGCTGGTGCTTGTATCTACCCAAAGTTATACGGTGCAGAAGGTGGGACAACAAATTACCAACGCGATTCGCGACGATTTGTTCGACCACGTTACGTCTTTGGCGGTAAGATTTTTTGACCGGACACCAGTAGGAAAATTGATTACGCGCCTCACCAGCGATGTGGAAGCGTTGGGAGATGTGTTTACCACGGGTGCTATTGGTATTGTCAGCGATTTGTTTTCGATTTTAGTGATTGCGATCGCGATGTTTTCCCTGCAATGGCAACTGGCGACTATGCTAGTACTAATGCTGATTCCCGTGACGGGAGTAATTATTTATTTTCAACAGCAGTACCGCCAAGCAAATTATCTCGCCAGGGAAGAACTTTCTGGGCTTAACGCTACGCTGCAAGAAAATATTGTGGGGATAAATGTCGTTCAGCTATTCCGCCGGGAAAAGTTCAATGCCGAACTATTTCGGACTATCAACAAACGCTATATCAAAGAAGTAGATAGAACCATCTTTCACGACTCAGCGGTATCTGCCACGCTGGAGTGGATTTCACTTGTAGCGATCGCGGGCGTTTTGTGGTTAGGTGGAATTCAGATTCTGCAAAATCAACTCAGTTTCGGTACTCTATCCGCCTTTATTTTATTTGCCCAACGTCTCTTCGATCCCTTAAGACAATTTGCCGAAAAATTTACCTCAATCCAAGCAGGATTCACCGCCGTAGAACGCATAGCTGACATTCTCAACGAACCAATCGAAATTCGCGACCCAGAACATCCTAAATCCTTGCCATCATCTGTAGGGGCGGGTTTTACCAATCAATCCGTGGAACCACGAAATATCTCGTTAAACCCGCCCCTACAAAAACCACGAAATATCTCGTTAAACCCGCCCTCTGACCAATTACCAATTACCAATTACCCATTACCAATTGGCGAAATCAAATTTGAGCATGTTTGGTTTGCTTACAAACAAGACGAATACGTTATTCAAGACTTAGACTTTACGATTCATCCCGGTGAAAAAGTTGCATTAGTTGGCCCCACGGGTGCTGGTAAAAGTTCGATTATCCGGCTATTATGCCGCCTCTACGAACCTACAAAAGGTCGGATTCTTTTAGATGGCGTCGATATTCGAGACGTATCGCAGATGGAATTACGCCGTTATATGGGCGTTATCCTGCAAGACGGATTTCTGTTTGCAGGAGATGTTAAAAGTAACATAACCTTGGGCGAAACTTATCCTTTTGAGCAAGTTGTTGCGGCTGCGGAAAAGACAAATGTAGCCCAATTTATCGAACAATTACCCCAAGGTTACGACACACAACTGAGAGAAAGGGGAACGAATTTATCTGGCGGTCAAAAACAACTTTTAGCCTTTGCTCGTGCTGCAATAAGAGATCCTAGAATATTAGTATTGGATGAAGCAACCGCGAGTTTAGATGTGCGAACAGAAGCATTAATTCAAGATGCTTTAGACCGACTTTTAGTAGGACGCACGGCAATTATTATTGCCCACCGCCTTTCTACTATTCGCAATGTAGATCGGATTTTAGTATTAAAGCGGGGGCAATTAATCGAGTCGGGTAGCCATCAGGAATTGTTGCAACAAGGTGGACTTTATGCCAGTTTGTACAAGTTGCAAATGTTGGGAAATTAGGTAATGGGTAATGGGTAATTGGCAATTGGTAATTGTCACGGTTCCAGCACGAATGAATCCAATTACCAATTACCTATTAACTCAATTTGCTAGTTATCTCTCGAATAGGAGCTAATGGCTAATGGCTAATGGCTAGTGTTAGGAGAAATGCTGTATTAGCAATTAGCAAGCTTGCAATTAGCGAGTTTATAACTAGCATTGCTCACCTGCTCAAGTCACCTTCCCCACTGAAAAATTGCTGCACCCCAAGTGAGTCCGGCACCAAAACCTGAAGTTACAATTGTGTCGCCCGGTTTAATTTTTCCCTGTCTTACTTGTTCGTCTAAAGCGAGGGGAATGGAAGCGGCGGAAGTATTGCCGTAATTAGCAAGATTGCTGATAACTTTTTCGGCGGGGATTTTGAGACGATTTGCGATCGCATCCAATATCCGTTGATTTGCTTGATGCAGCAGTAACCAGTCTACCCCCTCGACGCTTAAATTTGCCCGATGTAAAGCTTTTTCTATCACTTCCGGCACTTTCTGCACGGCAAACCGATACACTTCTTGACCGTTCATGGTAACAGGTTGATAGGTTCCCTGACTAATTGTTGCACCTGCAAGTAATTCTTTTGCCTCTCCTTGATAAGCGAGATTGAGGGATTTATTTTGCGTTCCATCGCTGCGGAGTTCAAAACCAAGCAGGCGATCTTTTTCGCTTGCTTGAAGTACTACAGCACCCGCTCCATCGCCGAATAATACACACGTGCTACGGTCTGACCAATCTACCCAACGGGAGAGCATGTCAGCGCCAATTAACAATATATTTTGATAGACGCCGGTTCTAATATATTGTGCTGCGGTCACCAAACCAAAAACAAATCCGGAACAAGCGGCGGTGAGGTCGAAAGCAACGGCTCGAGAAGCTTTTAATTCTGCCTGAACTTGACAAGCGCTGCCAAATAAGTCATCGGCGCTAGATGTTGCCAGAATAATTAAATCGATATCCATTGGCGTAATGCCTGCCATAGCGATCGCATTCTGTGCTGCAATCGTTGCGATCGCGGTTAAATTGGTTTGAGGATCTGCCAATCGTCGCTGCTTAATCCCCGTGCGCGAAGCAATCCATTCATCTGAAGTTTCCACCAGCTGCGAGAGCATATAATTGTCTACAGCCACTGCTGGGGTAGCCGAACCACTCCCCGTAATAGCAATTCCTGTCATCGGTTGTTGTAACATTATTCTTCCTTTTAAATCTCTCAGTTTCTTAACCTATTCACCCTGGCTTCTTATTTAATTTATTCAAACTACCATAAGTTTTTTCAGGAATCATGCCCCAATTTTCACCACTGTTTACTAACCTATTACCAATTACCAATTACCCATTACCCATTTATCCAATCTTGCCAAAACTAATTGCACAAATTCCGCTAATCACCAACCCGACACCCATCCATTGTTGCACCGTGACTGACTCTTTTAAAATATTAGATCCAGCCAAAGTTGTGGCAATAATCGTTAAACCAAAAACCAAAGGATAAGCCACCGATACATTCAGTCTTTTTAAGATTAAAATATACGACACCGTACTGACAGCATAAGCTACAAGCCCTAAGAACAGGTTGAGATTTACCATTCCTTGACCCGATCCGGATTTTAGTAAAATCTGACCCGCTGTATTCAGGACAACCGAGAATGGAATTAGTGCCATCAGAATTAATACGTTATTCATCTCAACCCCTTATTTACATTAATTAACTCAATTTCATCAACTCTGGTGATTGACCAGATGACCAAAAAACGAACCAGAGAGTGGAAGCGATCGCGCCGACTAAAACTAATCCCCAGAACCCATATAAAATCCTGGTAAACTTCACTAAATTTGGATTCTCTGCCGCTTTCTGGCTGAAATTAAACGGCAGAAAATAGATGTGATTCCACTCTTTTACATAACGTTTTTTATCAGGATTTCTTTCAACGCACCCCCTAGAAAAAGAACTGTTGACCAAGCAAACCATATTGGTCAAACGTTGAGCTAACCGGAAGTCCAAGCGACTCCCCGGCATTCCTACCTGGGTTTGAAAGATCTCCAGATTCATTGGCATGGTCACGGAGGCAATCTGCACCATGATGGCTATCGTTACAATACCACGCATCAGCCAAGCCCTTAACCCCCGTTCCGATAAAAGTTGATGCACGAACAATCCCAACAGCGGAATCAGTATCATCTGAACCGAGGTGACTTGATACCTGGCACCCCAAGCTGAATCACCGTGCCAGAAAAAGAATCGACTATAAGCAGCTAAATGTAAACCCAGGTTAAAAACCCCGGTAATCAGATACCACTGAATATAAGGGGAAAGCCTTTTCCAGAAAATAATTCCCAAGATTATGCAAGGTATCAGTAACGGATCGTAGATAAAAATACTTTTTGCCGGTGTAATCAGCGGCCCTAAAATACCGACATGGGGTTCATTTACCAAGGGATAATTTGCCGGTAAATCGGGCAAACCCGTCCACATTGGATCGGTGGCTAATTGCTGCTTTTCTACACTTTTCCCCGTGGCAAAAAAGCTGCCGTAGCGGATGAAATCGAAAATTCTCCCTACCAAAGCAAAGGGAATAAAACCAGCGATCCACAGTCCCGCAGCCTTGATAGTTTTATCCTTATCGCGGGTTTTATAACCCATACAACCGACGAAAAAAAGTAGTATGGTAAATGCATGAATCATGCTGGTAATTCTGAGCAAAACCGTACCACCCAAAGCCAACCCGCTAATAGCCGCCATCGGTTGATTTCCGCGCAGCGCGCAAGCTAAAGCAGCAGCGTAACCAATCGTGACAAACAGCAGGACTTGATTGTTATGTTGATGCACTTGGGCGTAGTGCAAAAACGTCGTACCCAGTAAAAATAGAATGCTAGTTAAACCAGCGACTCTCTCGCTAAAATTAAATAGCGTCAGCAACCAAAAACAAGCGACTACAGCCGCGACATTTAACGGGATAAAAATTAAGAAATTAACGACTAAATCCCGCATATCTTTTTCTGGAATTGCGGGAAACCAGCGATGCAGTTGAGATCCCAACCAATCTCCAGGAAGCATCAAAACCGACTGTCCTTGTTCGTAAGCGATGTAACGCTTACCATCAACTCCGACAACTCCGGCGACGATATCTCCCCGCACCTTGAGTTTATATCCAGGGGGAATTCTTACTTCTTCAGTTCCCGTCCACCAGGCGTTAGCCATCTGCAATCTCAAGTCGGTATCTAAACTTCCCAGGCTACCTGAGTTGATGACGGTTAGCCATAATAAGGCAATTAGGGCTATTTTTGTAACGGTCTTCATCCTGCCTCCCTCTGGTTAAAATAAGGTGCGTAAGAGATGATTAGGCTGTTAATTTAGGGGATGAGTTTCATCACTTGCACTTTCATAAATTCCCGCTTCGGGTGCGGGATAGGAAAGATAAACCATGCGTTTGGCTTCTCGCCGCCCGCGCGCAACTGAATCTAAAATCATACCGCAGGTGAGGCTGAGAAAGGCGAGCAACATTGTGGACGCTGCTAAAATGGCAGTTGGAAATCGCGGTACTAATCCCGTTTGGAAAAAATCTTCGACAACTGGAATACCTAAAACGAGGGAAAATGCTGCCAGTAGCAGAAAGATAATGCCAAAAAATAGAAAAGGTCGCGCTTCTTTAAATAATAAAATTGCCGTCCCTAAAACTCGCCAACCATCTTGAAATGTCCTGAGTTTGCTAGTCGAACCGGGCGGACGCGAACCATATAACGTCGGTTCTTCAATAAACGGCATTTTCAATTCTAGAGCGTGTACTGTAAACTCGGTTTCAATCTCGAACCCATTCGATAGTGCGGGAAAAGATTTGACGTATCGACGGGAGAATACCCGGTATCCAGAAAGCATATCGACTAGCCGCGCTCCAAATAGTAATTGAACGCAGGTTTTGAGAAATATATTACCAAAGCGGTGACCGGGACGGTAGGC
>DNGJ01000214.1 GCA_003486305.1 Cyanobacteria bacterium UBA11371 | reverse complement strand
AGTATTCTCGTTCCCTGCTTTGACCTGGGAACGAGATCCGGGAGGTTCTACCTCCCGTGGTGCAAGATGCGAGAAGAAGGAGTAGCAACCAAAAAATGGGTGATATCAATTCCGGCTCGACCACCTCTGTTGTATTCTTCCTCTTCTTGTTTGTGTTCTTGGTGTCTAATTTGCGATCGCGAATCGCTGCGCTAACGCGGTTAAAAAAAGGGGGTATTCAAGCGATCTGAAGTCCGACGCTGAATCTACCAACATAGCCTTTAGCTTCTTGGGCGAGATGGAGCATCAGTTGCTCGCCACCGCTTTGAAAGATACCATCTTGTTCATTCTTCATCCGGCGTTGACCCTTTGCGGCATAGGGGGATTGGGCGTGGATTCGATCGGTGAAGGCATCGTCGAAGTAAAGTTGCGACGTGAACTCGTAACTTTGTTGGGAGCCAGAATTAATGCGAATCTTGAAGTGGATGTGAACGGTTCTACCTGGATACCAACCAGGATAGATTGTAACGAACTCGACGGTGCCATTTGCATCAGTCACTTGATAGCCGCGCAGAAACTTTTTCCCGAGAGTACTAAAACTCCGATCGATCGCATCCGAATACACACCCATTGCATCGCAGTGCCAAATATCGACGATCGCACCCCCGAGAGGCACACAGGAGGAACCAGCAATGCGAGACACTTGAAATACCAAACGCAGGGGTACTCCCTGTTTTATTGAATTATCCGATGGATCTGACCGAATATCTGAACGGTTAAGTTTCTCATCGACAAAATAGGGGCCTTCTGTTTGTTGCGGTCTCACTACACAAGAAGGATTCGGTTCACCTGATGCGGACTGTCCGCGCAGGCATCCCACCAGCGATACGGCAATTGTTCCCCCGATGAAACCCAGCATCTCTCGACGTTTCACTAGGGAGATTGTTTTTAGGTGGTCTTTTTTCATCGCATTTGCGGCTAATAGATATAGTTGAACCAAAAATTGGCCTATTTTTTGGTCGCGATCTGCCTCCGGCACGCTTGGCGATCGCATCACGTCCGATTCGATGTCCTACCAAATCTTCTTCCTCTTGTTGTTGGCGTTCTTGGCATCTTGGCGCTTGGTTTAAAAATGAGGTAATCGAAGCGGATGATGTTCTGATGCGTTCACCACATAACCATCTTGAACCCGAATGATGCGTTTCGTTTGTTCTGCAATATCGGGCTCGTGGGTAACCAGAACGATCGCAATTCCTTGTTGATTCAATTCGCCAAACAGATTCATCACATCTTGCGAGGTTTGAGTATCTAATGCGCCGGTGGGTTCGTCGGCTAAGACTAACGCCGGACGATTGACCAAGGCACGCGCGATCGCTACTCTTTGTTGTTGTCCCCCAGATAATTGACTCGGACGGTTATTCATTCTTTCACCCAAACCAACTCTAATTAGCGCTTGCTTCGCCCTTTCTCGACGTACCGACTTTGGCACGTTGGCATAAATCATTGGCACCATCACATTTTCCCAGGCAGTGGCACGGGGCAGTAAATTAAATTGTTGAAACACGAATCCAATCCTTTGATTGCGGACGTATGCCAGTTCATCGTCGTTAAATGTCGTCAGGTCGCTGCCTTCAAATAGATAATGTCCGCTCGTAGCCCGATCGAGACAGCCGATAATATTCATCAGCGTTGATTTTCCCGAACCGGAGGCGCCCATAATCGCCACGTATTCGCCTTGTTCAATCGCTAAATTTATCCCTTTGAGAACCGGAACGGTAATCTCTCCCAGTTGGTAGGTTTTGGTCATGCCTTCGATCCAAATCATTGTTGCCACAATCAATCGCTCCTTAGTGCTGCAATCGGGTCGAGGTTGGCGGCGTTGCGGGCAGGAATTACCCCGGCAACGAGTCCGACTGCGGTTGATAATCCAAATCCAACCGCCACTGACAACCCGGAAACTACAAAGGGAAATTTGAAAATTAAAGACCCGCCAAACGCGATCGCAATCCCCGTGCCTGCGCCAATGATGCCGCCCAGGGTGGAGATGGCGATCGCTTCGACTAAAAATTGCGTCAAAATCGCCGATTTGGTCGCCCCCAAGGCTTTGCGAATCCCGATTTCCCGCGTGCGTTCGACTACGGACACCAACATAATATTGGCAATGCCGATGCCCCCGACTACGAGGGAAATGCCTGCGATCGCTACCACCATAATCGTCAGGAATCCCACTGTATTAGAAAATGCGTTGATTAAATCGGCTTGGTTCCTGACGCGGAAGTCATCGTTGTCAGGTTTGTCGATGTTATGCCGCAAGCGCAATAAATTTGTCACTTGAAACCGGACGGCATTGAGCGCAGTTTGATTTTCGCCTTTGACCCAAATTGTATTGACTGAAACTCCAGCCAAGGCGTTATTTCCCACAATCCGCGATGACATGCTCGTCAGGGGAATAAAAATTGCATCATCCCGATCCATCGGCCCTTGACTGCCTTTGGGTTCCATAATCCCGATGACTTGGTAAAGCTCGCCTTGGATGCGAATTTTTTCACCTAAACCCGTATTAGTGCCAAATAGTTTCTGTTGCACTGTGGTTCCAACCACTGCAACTTGTGCCGATTCTTTCAGTTCTTCTGGCGAGAAATACCGTCCGATTTGAGGATAAACGTTACGCGCATCGGGATAGTTTAAGTCTGTACCGTAAATCGTCGTATTTGTATTTGTTCCCCCATAAACGACTTGTGCTTGACGCTGTAAACTGGCGGAAACAACTTTAGCTGAAGGTGCTTCTTGAGCAATGGCTTTGGCATCTTCCCAGGTTAAAGTACTAATCGATCCGGCGCTTCCTACAATGTTGCCGCTGCGAGCTGCTCCCGGCGAAATTTGCAACACATCGGTTCCCAAAGATTGGATTTGTTGTTCCACACTTTTTTGAATTCCTTGTCCGATTGAGGTAATCGAAATTACCGAGCCGATGCCAATAATTACTCCTAACATCGTCAATCCTGTACGCAGTTTATTACTCCACAATGCTTCTGTGGCGATTCCCACCACTTCGCTAAAGGCGACTTGCTGCGTTAATTTTCCGCTTGACTTTTTCATATCCACACTGCAAAGATTTATCAAGTTTTAGGCTCTAATTTCCAACTACTGGTATAATCCCGTCAAACCTTATTTATAAGCTTTATATATGCTAAAAATATCTTTGATTTAAACATCCGATCGTTCGGGTGCTTTACATTGTCAAATTTTCATGACATTTAGAAAAGTGACATACGAATTGACAATAGTTTCAGAGGGTGGTAAATAAGAATGTTGGAGACGTATGTGGAAAAAAACAGCAAGCTTGAAACCCTTGCAAATGCGTTGGTAAATTTTGGGCTGAGATGGCAAACTTAACAGTAACCAAGTCGTTGATTTATGTACGGTTGACCAAGATAATGGGATACAAGCCCCGTCCTTCTAGGACGGCTTTTTATTGATTAAACTGCGCCCAAACTCCTCGATCAACTCACTAATGCTAATACCTCTAATGCGGGCTTCTACTTTCATGGTCTCCCAAGCCGTAGGGGTTAATACTACTGTTTTTTTTGTTTTCACCTCATCATGCAAAATTGGTATATTTTTTAATCGTTTTTTGCTTGCCATATTTAGATATGCCGTATATACTAGATATATGCTATCAAATTCTCAGGAGGTGAGTCAAGAGTGTTAGTGCTGGAGTACAAAGCAGTGGTTAAACCCAGTCAAGCCAAGTTGATAGACGAAGCTATTCGGACAAGTCAGTTTGTGCGTAACAAGGTATTGCGTTATTGGATGGATAATCGCGGTGTTGGCAAAAAAGAACTGTACCAGTACAACACTCAACTACGAGCAGAATTCGACTTTGTTAAGGACTTAAACAGCCATGCGTGTCAAGCATCGGTTGAGAATGTAGAACGCGCAATTAACAAGTTTTTCGATAACTGCAAACAGAAAAAACCTGGAAAGAAAGGTTATCCAAGGTTCAAAAAGAATTGTCGATCTGTTGAGTACAAGCAATCGGGATGGAAGTTGAACCCATCAAAACGTCGTATTAACTTCATCGATAAAAAAGGTATTGGTGAGGTTAAATTGCTGGGGAAATGGGATATTCACACCTACCCAGTTGAGTTAATCAAACGGGTTCGGATTGTGCGTCGTGCTGATGGTTACTACGTGCAATTTTGCGTCAAGGTTGATCGCCAGCAAGAGGCATCCGTAACTACATCTGAAGTCGGGATTGATGTGGGCTTGGAATATTTCTATTCCGACAGCAACGGCAATCATGAAGAGAACCCGCGATATCTCCGCCAAGCCGAGAAAGATATCAAACGGGTGCAACGCAAAATATACAAAAAGAAAAAGGGGTCATCTGGCAGAAAAAAAGCGCGTGGTATTTATGCTCGGAAACATTTGAAAGTAACAAGACAAAGGAATGAACATGCCAAGAGACTCGCACGTAACTTATGCCTAGCTAACGCTAAGGTCGTCTTGGAAGATTTGAATATTTCCGGCTTGGTGAAAAACCACAAACTAGCCAAGAGTATCGCTGATGCATCTTGGTATAACTTCCGTCAGTGGCTGGAATACTTTGGTGTGAAATTGGGAAGGGAAATAATTGCAGTACCGCCACATTTCACGAGCCAGGAATGCTCAAATTGTGGGGCAAAAGTGCAAAAATCTTTGAGTACCCGTACCCATTGTTGTCTACATTGCGGTCACGTCGAACAACGCGATGTGAATGCAGCCAAGGTAATTTTAAGTCGTGCAAACGCTAGGGGAGGGCATCCCCAAAGTAACGCTGGTGGAGTTGTCGCCTCTACTTCTGTTGGTCGTAAGACCTGCAAAGGCAAGCAACGACTGTGAAACTAGAATCCCCGCACCTTCAGGTCGGGGAGTGTCAAA
>DNGJ01000066.1 GCA_003486305.1 Cyanobacteria bacterium UBA11371 | reverse complement strand
TGCTGTTTCTGTGCGATCGCCGGCACCGAATCCCGCAATCTCTCTGTCAGTTGCACAGTTGTCGCATCGTATACCTGAGTCAGAATCTTAGGATACAACCCAATCCCAATAATCGGCACTAACAAGCAGGCAATAATAAATACCTCGCGCGGTTCGGCATCGATTAAAGCTTGATGTTCCACCAACTCTTTATTTTCTGGGCCATAGCAGATTTCCCGCAGCATCGATAGTAAGTATATCGGTGTCAAAATTACACCAACTGCTGCCAGTAAAATTACTAATGCCTTGAACGTGGGGTTATAGGCATCGCTTTGAGCAAAGCCAACGAACACCATCAACTCTGCCACAAAACCGCTCATTCCGGGCAAGGCTAGAGACGCCAGAGAACAAGCTGTCCACATCGAGAACATCTTGCCCATGCGCTTGCCAACTCCACCCATTTCATCGAGCATCAGGGTGTGAGTGCGGTCATAAGTTGCCCCTACTAAGAAGAACAAACTTGCCCCAATTAAACCGTGAGAAACCATTTGCAATACAGCACCGCTTAATCCCAGGTTAGTAAACGAGGCAATCCCAATCGTGACAAATCCCATGTGGGAAATCGAAGAATAAGCAATCTTGCGTTTGAGGTTTCGCTGTGCGAATGAAGTCAAGGCGGCGTAGATAATATTCACCACCCCGAAAATCACTAAAGCTGGTGCGACAATGGCATGGGCATCGGGCAACATTCCCGCATTCATGCGAATAAAGGCATATCCACCCATTTTTAGCAGAATACCAGCCAGCAACATGTGTACTGGGGCTGTAGCTTCGCCGTGGGCATCGGGTAGCCAAGTGTGGAAGGGAATGATCGGAAGTTTGACGGCGTAGGCGATAAAGAAGGCGGCGTACATCCAGAGTTGGAAGTTCACAGCCATATCTTTGGCAGCGATCGCGCGCATATCAAAAGTCACGGTATCGCCGTAAAATGCCATTGCCAGCGCTGCTATCAAAATAAACAGCGAACCACCAGCGGTGTACAAAATAAACTTAGTTGCCGCGTATTGGCGATTCTTACCGCCCCAGATCGCTAATAGCAGGTATACCGGAATTAATTCCAATTCCCACACCAGGAAGAACAGCAGCATATCCTGGACGGCGAACACGGCTATTTGACCGCCGTACATCGCCAACAGCAAAAAGTAAAACAGACGGGGCTTCCAAGTCACAGGCCAAGCTGCTAAAGTCGCCAACGTGGTAATAAAGCCTGTGAGAATAATCAGCGGCATCGACAATCCATCTGCCCCTACCGACCAATTCAAACCGATTTGCGGTATCCAGGGGTAGCTTTCTACCAACTGCAAGCCTGGGTAAGACAGATCGTACTGAGTATAAAAAGCGTAGACTAGCAGGGCAAAGTCGATCAGCCCAATCACGAGGGCGTACCAGCGAATCGGTCTGCCTTTACCTTCCTTGTCGGGAATGAAGGGTATCAGCAGCGACGCCACAATGGGAAATAAGATTATCGTCGTCAGCCAAGGCATAAATCGAGATACCTAAACATTAACTTTTGCTAAAGGAGCAGTACAGTTATAGCAGCCCCTAATATTAATAAACTTTAATTTTTCGCTTCAGCCATCCTGATTTAGACTTACTTAACAAATGCAGGGTGTAGTTTGTCGATTGTTGATGATGGCGAAGCGGGGTAATATCTAGGAATTTGAATAGTTTTAGCTATTTTTTATACTCGAAGGGAAGTAGATAAATCTTTACTTTGGGGTTTGGCTGTGTGCGATCGCGCATCTGGTTTAAATCGGATTTTGCAGAAAAATTCTGTATCGGCGATCGCACACTGTCGGGGCACGGCAATATAAACATATTGGCTATGGCGACAAAGGTTATTGATGCCGTGCCCCTACCTCCGTGGATGGATGTGAAAACAACATTTGTGGGGTAAGAAAATATAAGCGATCGCTTGTAAATCGTTGACTGTAGGGGCACGGCATCGATCGCCAAAGTCTTCACAAGCCAAGATCTTGATATTGCCGTGCCCCCACCAGGCGGGAAATTTACCCACACTGTAGGGGCACGGCATCGACCACCAAAGTCTTCACAAGCCAAGATCTTGATATTGCCTTGCCCCACCAGGCGGGAAATTTACCCACACTGTAGGGGCACGGCATCGACCACCAAAGTCTTCACAAGCCAAGATCTTGATATTGCCGTGCCCCCACCCCGTTCAAGTCACTCCAAAGACAATCGCACCTACCAACACCGCAGCAAAGACGATCAGGGCGTAAAATTGGGCGCGCCCCGTCTCAAAGTATTTCAGACCTTCACCGCCCAGGAGGGTGACTAAGCCAGTGATGTTGACGATACCATCAACGACCTTGAGGTCTACTTCCATCACTTGCCGTGCTAAACGGCGACTACCTTGAACGAATAACTTATCGTAGATTTCGTCAAAGTACCATTTGTTTTTGGATAGCTTGTAGAGCGTGGGAATTTTAGCAGCGATCGCTTTTGCATCTATCTTGCGACTGAGATACATCAGCGAAGCCAAAGTAATCCCGATCAAAGATATCCCTACCGAACTTCCTCCCATGACTGCGAATTCGGGCAGATTAAATTCTGCCGCAGCTTCAGCCATGTCAAAATGTTCGCCAGGAGCGTGGACAAACGCTTCAAAATAATTGGCAAACGGAGTTCCCACAAAACCGATCAGCATCGAAGGAATTGCCAGGATAACCAAAGGCAGTACCATCGTGATGGGAGATTCATGGGGTTCGTGGGCATGACCGTGACCGTCGTGGCTATCGTGTTCGACAGCAACAGCAGCCTTTTCACGAGTATCCATTGCCCCAGGGCCAAAATTAAAGCCCAAGACTTCTTGACGAACTTGATTATCGTTGCCCCGGAATTCGCCTTCAAACGTAGTGAAGTACATCCGGAACATGTAAAACGCCGTGATTCCGGCAGTAATCCAGCCTATTGCCCATAAAACTGGATTGGCAGCGAAGGTGCTGCCCAAGATTTCGTCTTTTGACCAGAAACCGGCAAATGGGGGAATCCCGCAGATGGCGATTGTGCCAATCAAAAAGGTAATTGCGGTAACGGGCATATACTTACGCAATCCGCCCATCATTCGCATATCTTGAGCTAAAACCGGATCGTGTCCCACGACGCCTTCCATGCCGTGAATTACCGAACCGGAGCCAAGGAACAACATCGCTTTAAAATAAGCGTGGGTCATCAGGTGAAATAACCCGGCGGTGTAAGCACCGACGCCCATAGCCATAACCATGTAACCCAGTTGGGACATGGTAGAGTAGGCCAAGCCTTTTTTGATGTCGTTTTGGGTAATCGCGGTAGTTGCGCCGACAAACGCAGTTACAGCCCCCGTCCAAGCGATGGTAGTCATCGCCGTGGGGATTTCTTCAAACACGGGGTACATGCGGGCGATTAAAAATACCCCGGCTGCCACCATTGTGGCGGCGTGAATTAATGCTGAAATTGGTGTAGGGCCTTCCATTGCATCGGGTAGCCACACGTGCAACGGTACTTGAGCAGATTTGGCTACCGGCCCCATAAAGACTAACACGGCAAACAGCGCTGCCAAAGCACCGCTGAGCAATCCAGATTCCACCAAAGATTGCAGCCTTTCGCCCATGACGTCAAACTCGAAGCTGCCGGTGGCCCAATAAATGCCTAACATCCCCAACAGCAAGCCAAAGTCACCGACGCGATTGGTGACGAATGCTTTTTGACAAGCATCGGCTGCTGCCTTGCGATCGTACCAGAATCCGATCAGCAAGTAGGAACACATGCCGACCAGTTCCCAGAAAATGTAAATTTGGACTAAATTGGGACTTACCACCAGACCCAACATCGACGAGCTAAACAAGCTCAGATAGGCGTAAAAGCGCACGTATCCAGGATCGTGCGCCATATAGCCGTCGGTGTAGATCATGACTAAAAATGCGACCGTGGTAACGATCGCTAACATCACCGCCGTTAGGTGGTCGATGGTAAAGCCCATCTTGAGGTGGAAATCCCCAGCAGCTGCCCAATCCAGGTAATAGCTATAGGGTGCGTGTCCTTGAAATTGACTCCACAGCAGCGCAAATGAGAGAAACATCGCTGCCCCCAGCAGGGAGACAATAAAGACGGCGTTTAACTGCCGCAGCTGGTTGGTAAACTTGTTGAATGAAATCAGCCCCAGGCCGAC
>DNGJ01000090.1 GCA_003486305.1 Cyanobacteria bacterium UBA11371 | reverse complement strand
CAACTTGCTCTGCAAGCGCTGGAGCAACCTAATTTTCAATTCCAAGTTGTTGAATCGACTACATCAACTCCTATAACTCTGCAAAAACCTGATGGTAGCAAAATTTCTCTTCGCAAGGATGGGGAAACTCTTGAGATATATTATCCACCAGTAAATAATATTGGAGGATTGGGTTGTGGGTTACTCGTTTTGACTGCTTTTACTCTCATGTCAGTGAATTTGTTATCTTCTGGTAACTGGTTTCTTATCTCGATCAGCTTGTTGTTATTGTCGTTGCTGATTGGCTGGCTGTGGCTATTTGTTTCCACAGCGAACGCAGACCAGTACATCTACATTGATCGAACGTCGATGAGTGTAACTCGCACAAGTTTTTTTGGAATTCGGCAACAGTTTTTTCAGGCAAGTCGCGATAGCCTGTACAAATTGACCTACCTTAAGCGCCGCTTTTATCGTCCAGATGCTGAAGGGGGCATTGTAGAAGTACCGCCAAAGTTAAAAATTTGGGCAAAACAGGGTAATAAAACTAGATATTACACCATTAATGAATCCCTGAGTACGGACAGGGAAACTCAGTTTTATGGCTGTATGACAACGCCAGAAATCGATTGGTTGGCACAAGAATTAAGCGATTGGTTAAAGTTACCAATTACAATAGAATAGGCTGACATCTTGCACCAGCCTCGTAACTTGGCCTTAATCTTGTCCCTTCAAATCTGAGTCGTTCGACTGCTAAACTGAGAAAGCCATCAGGAATAATGGGGATTCTGGGATTGGTTCCAGTTGTATGGTAAATCCCCATATTGATGCCGAAAAACCAATCGATGCGTTCGCCCCACAGCCAATTTAAAATTGACCTTAATAACGCCGGAATTAAGTTTTGCAGTTCATTATCCACGGGGGTGTCGTCAGAATCGGGCAATTCGTCGCTAGAGGGCAGATTTTGCAGCGGATTGTAGTTTAGCATAACGGTTTTCCAGCAGCATTTTATCGATCGTAGCTTGACTCAGATCTTGCACCTACCTGCTTACCCGCCGTGGAATCAATTCCCATAGCGAGTAGCGCGCATTCCATTGAAATGGACTGCAATCTACTAGCAAGCATTTAGTCCTCTTAAGAGGACTTTCGCTATTAGCCAGCGAATTGATTCGCTGGCGGGTAAGCGGGTAGGAGCAAGATCTGAGTTGATAGACTTGCCCAGTTTCTCAATCAGGCATCCCCAGGGGTCGAATCAGATGACTCTTGTGGCGATCGCATCACCAATACTTTATCAACGCGATTGCCATCCATATCCATCACTTCAAAACGAAGTCCTCCCAATTCAAAATGGTCGCTGGCGATGGGAATTCTCCCCAAATGGGTCATTACAAAACCGCCCATTGTGTGATAGTTGCCTTTTTGCTGTCCGGGTAATTCTTCCATATCGAACAATTTAAAGAAATCATCCACCGACAACATCCCATCTAATAACCAGGAACCATCTTCCCGCCTTACTGCTTGGGGTTCTTCGGGTTGATAAACTGAGGGAATATCGCCCACCAGTTCGATTAAGATATCGTTGAGGGTAACCAATCCCTGGATGACGCCGTATTCGTCTACCACTAACACGATGTGAGTGCCGGATTGCTTGAACATCTCCAACACTTTTAACCCGCGCGTGCTTTCTGGGACGTATAGCGGTCGATGCAGCGAGAGCGTTAGATCTAGGGGTTCTCCGGCTAAACTGCGGGAAAGTAAATCGGTTACTTCCAAGACGCCCAAAACATTGTCGAGTTCGCCTTGGCAGACTAAAACGCGGGAATGGTCGCTGTCGATCAGTTTTTTGCGATTCACCTCGATCGAGTCATCCAAGTCAAGCCAGACAATTTCTGGTCGGGGTGTCATTAAGGCGCTGACCGTGCGATCGTTGAGGTCGAATACCCGTTCTACGATGTCTTGTTCGGCGGCTTCAAACGTGCCTTCCTCGGTTCCTTGTTCGATTAAAACGCGGATTTCTTCTTCGGTGACTTCGGGATCTCCAGAGGGTTTCATTCCCAACAGGCGCACCACTACATCCGTAGAAGCGCTGAGTAGATGTACTACGGGGGCAGCAATTTTAGCCAGCATCCGCATGGGGATGGCGACGGCGGCGGCGATCGGTTCTGGGTTGTTGAGTGCCAATCGCTTGGGTACCAGTTCGCCGATAATCAGCGTTAGGTAGGTGATGATTAAAATTGCTAGGATCGAAGCGATCGCATTGCTATACCGTTCGACACCCGGTATCAGCTCTAACAGCACCCTCAGTCTTTTGGCGATCGTTTCTTCGCCAAACGCACCAGAGACGATCGCCAACAGCGTGATCCCCACCTGCACGATCGCCAGAAACTGATTCGGGGAATTCGACAGATCCAAAGCAACGCGCGCCTTGGTATCCCCCCGTTCAGCCATTTGTTGCAGCCTCACCTTGCGCGACGAAACAATCGCCAGTTCTGACATCACAAACGCAGCGTTGGCGAGGATTAGTAGGAAAACAATCAGAAGATCGTTGTTTGAAGACATTACTGCAATTCGGCTGCTAGCCTTGGCGAATGGTGAGGCGAAAATGGTACAACTATGCGCGTATCTGGTATTGAAATTAGCATCTTGTCCGATTGATAAATCTGCCTAGAGAGCGGTTCAAGTCTGACTCGCCCTCTAAAATTATTAAAGTAGGAGCGCAGTCTCGCGCTGTTTTGTCACAATATAGGGCGGGTCTAGCCACGATACCTACCTAACTTATGGCAGAAAAACCCGCACAGAAGCAATTTTTCCCACACATGGTTTTCTCTTCTATTATTCGCACCCTGAAGCGATCGCCGCTCACAACGGAACTCCTCACTAAACTCAATCGCACCAAACACTTGCGGCTTTGTGGCGTTGGACGCCTGCCTAAAGGATTGGTTGCTTCTACTTTGGCACAAAGTGAGGAACGAAATCTGTTCGTAGTGACCGCAACTCTGGAAGAAGCCGGACGCTGGGCGGCTCAGTTAGAGGCGATGGGCTGGGATACGGTACATTTTTATCCCACGTCGGAAGCTTCGCCCTACGAGCCTTTTGACCCCGAATCAGAAATGACTTGGGGTCAGATGCAGGTGTTGGCAGATTTGGTCATGGGTAATCGGTCATCGGTAATTGGTAATGGGGACAACTCCGACCAATTACCAATTACCAATTACCAATTACCAAAAATCGCCATTGTGGCGACGGAGCGCAGCCTTCAACCCCATCTGCCACCTAAAGATGCTTTTGAACCCTATTGTGTGGCGCTGCATCGGGGTCAAAGTTGGAATTTGGACGTTTTTAGCACGCGGTTGGCTCAAATGGGTTATGAGCGCGTACCGTTGGTGGAAACTGAGGGTCAATGGAGTCGCAGGGGGGATATTGTTGATGTTTTTCCGGTGTCGGCGGAGGTGCCGGTAAGGTTGGAATGGTTTGGGGATGAGTTGGAGCAAATTCGGGAGTTTGATGCGGCGACGCAGCGATCGCTCGATCAAATTGACCGTTTGGTTCTGACTCCGACTGATTTTGCTCCTATTATCCGAGAGGGGTTGAAGAAAACGAACCACAGAGACGCAGAGGACGCAGAGGAAGAGAAGGAAGGAGTTCGGCGGTTACTTGGGTTGGCTTTTGAGCAACCGGCTTCTTTGTTGGATTATTTGCCGGATAATACTTTGGTTGCGATTGATGAGTTGGAGCAATGTCGCGCCCACAGTTCGGTTTGGGTTGAACATGCTCAGGAAAAGTGGGAAGAGTTAAATCTGCAATCTGAAATCTCTAATCTGAAATTACCCAAAATTCATCGCTCTTTTGATGGATCTTTGGCTGCGGTGGAAAAGTTTAATTGGGTTGAGTTGTCGGAGTTGGCGGAGGAGAATAATGGGTTAAATTTGGCTAGTCGTCCGGTTCCGGCTACTCCGCACCAGTTTGCGAAGATTGCGGAGGTGTTACGGGGGGAGCGCGATCGCAATTTCTCGATTTGGATTGTGTCGGCGCAGCCTTCGCGATCGGTGGCGTTGTTGCAAGAACACGATTGTCCGGCTCAGTTTGTCCCAAATCCTCATGATTTTCCGGCGATTGATAAGTTGCAGGTTCAGCACGTACCGATTGCGTTGAAATATTCGGGGGTGGCGGAACTTGAAGGGTTTATTCTGCCTACTTTTCGCTTTGTAATTGTGACTGACCGAGAGTTTTTTGGTCAGCATTCTTTGGCTACGCCTAGTTATGTCCGCAAGCGCAGGCGGGCGGCGTCGAAGCAGGTCGATCCTAATAAGTTACGTCCGGGCGATTATGTGGTGCATAGAAATCACGGGATCGGTAAGTTTTTGAAGTTGGATAGGCTGGAAAATCGCGAATATTTGGTGCTTCAATATTCGGATGGTTTGTTGCGGGTGGCGGCGGATCAGGTGGGTTCTCTTTCCCGTTTTCGCAGTACGGGGGATAAACCACCAGAATTAAATTCGATGTCTGGGAAGGCATGGGAAAAAACTAAAAATAAAGTCCGCAAGGCGATTAAGAAGTTGGCGGTGGATTTGCTGCAACTTTATGCCCAAAGGGCTAAGCAGGAAGGTTTTGCTTATCCTGCGGATAGTCCTTGGCAAGTTGAGTTGGAAGAGTCTTTTCCCTATCAAGCTACGCCGGATCAGTTAAAGGCTACCCAAGATGTGAAGCGCGATATGGAATCGATTCGTCCGATGGATCGTTTGGTTTGCGGGGATGTGGGTTTTGGTAAAACTGAGGTGGCTATTCGCGCTATTTTTAAGGCGGTTACTGCTGGGAAGCAAGTCGCTTTTCTCGCCCCAACTACGATTTTGACTCAGCAGCATTACCATACGCTTAAGGAACGGTTTGCGCCTTATCCTATTAATGTTGGTTTGTTGAATCGTTTCCGCACGGCTGAGGAACGTAAGGATATTCAACGCCGCCTCGCAACTGGGGAGTTAGATGTAGTTGTGGGGACGCAAGCGCTGTTAGGCAAAGGGATTGTTTTCCGCGATTTGGGAATGTTGGTTGTCGATGAAGAACAGCGGTTTGGCGTGAATCAAAAGGAGAAAATTAAGTCGCTGAAAACGCAAGTTGATGTGCTTACTTTGACGGCAACTCCTATTCCCCGCACGCTTTATATGTCGCTTTCGGGAATACGAGAAATGAGTTTGATTACGACTCCGCCTCCTTCTCGGCGTCCGATTAAAACTCATTTAAGTTCTTACGATCCGGAGGCGGTTCGCACGGCAATTCGTCAAGAATTAGACCGGGGTGGGCAAGTTTTCTACGTGGTTCCCCGGATTGAGGGAATTGAAGAAACTTCTGCTAAACTGCGGGAGATGATACCGGGAGCAAGGTTAGCGATCGCTCACGGTCAAATGGATGAGGCAGAATTGGAAGCGACGATGCTTGCTTTCAATGCTGGCGAGGCGGATGTTCTGGTTTGTACGACGATTATCGAATCGGGTTTGGATATTCCTCGGGTTAATACTATCCTGATTGAAGATGCCCAACGTTTTGGTTTGTCTCAGTTATATCAGTTGCGGGGAAGGGTTGGACGTGCTGGTATTCAAGCCCACGCCTGGTTGTTTTATCCTAAACAAAGTCAGCTGAGTGAAGCGGCGCGAGCAAGGTTAAGAGCTATCCAAGAGTTTACTCAATTGGGTTCTGGCTATCAACTAGCAACGCGGGATATGGAAATTCGCGGCGTGGGTAACCTTTTGGGGGCGGAACAATCGGGACAAATGGATGCGATTGGTTTCGATCTTTATACTGAAATGCTACAAGAAGCTATTCAGGAAATACGAGGTCAAGAAATACCCAAGGTTGATGATACTCAGATCGATTTGAAGCTGACGGCGTTTATCCCTGCTGATTATATCGCCGATTTGGATCAGAAGATGAGCGCTTATCGCGCGGTTGCGGCTGCTAATTCTAGTGAAGAATTAAAGCAGATTGCGGCTGAATGGAGCGATCGCTACGGCGAGATTCCCAAAGCGGCAACTCAACTCTTGCGCGTGGTAGAACTAAAGCAGATTGCCAAAAAGCTCGGCTTTTCCCGCATTAAACCGGAAAACAAGCAGCATGTTGTCCTAGAAACGCCTATGGAACAACCTGCTTGGAACTTGCTGGCGGCGAATTTGCCGGATCACTTGCGATCGCGTTTCGTTTATACTCCCGGTAAAGTCACAGTTCGCGGTTTGGGCGCCCTCGGAGCCGACCAGCAGTTAGAAAACTTAATCGATTGGTTGGCTAAAATGCAAGGGGCGGTACCAGAGGTGGCGATCGCTGCTAATTGCTAATAGCTAATTGCTAATTGCTAATTGCCATAAGAGCGTAACATAGCATTTTTCCTGCCATTAGCCATTAGCTATTAGCCATTACCCATTACCCATTACCCATTACCCATTACCCATGAATACCGAGCAAAAGACAACTACCACTTTATCCACCACCGCAGACGAACGCCTGTGCTTCCTGCAACAAATACCCATTTTTCAAGAAATAGAAAACCTCAATTTTCTACCCCAACTCGCCGCCCATTTAGAAGAAGAAACATTTCCCGCCAATCACACTATCTTTAACAAAGGCGAAGAAGGAAATTTACTTTATATCCTGCTTGATGGGCGCGTTCAAGTTCACATAGAAAATTTTCCTCTAGTTCAGTTAGAAAAAGGTGCTTATTTCGGCGAAATGGCTTTGTTTGATTCCAACGTTCGCTCGGCTTCGGTCACTACTTTGTCAGAATGTAAGTGCCTCATCTTAACTCGCCAACAAATCCATCAAGCGATTAAAGAAAATCCCGCGATCGCTATCAACATGATTCGCGTCCTCGTCTCCCGGGTTCGCAAGCTCAATCGTCTTTTTGGCGCTTCTGAAGATTTGTTCTACTTCATCTTAAAGGAGAAAATTTCATGAAAATATTCCTCTAATTATACCAAAGGCAGTCAGGAAATTCAAGAGTTGATTAAACCAATAAAAGGACAAATTTTGAATCGCTTATGATGCTCAGTCAAGAAAACATCCAACTCCTTCAAGATGTACCTATTTTCAGAGACATCGACCGCGAAACGGCTCTAACTCGTCTCGCACTGAACTTAGAAGAAGTCCAGTTTCCTGCGGGTCATACTATTTTTAAACAAGGTAAATTAGGGCCAGCGCTGTATATTTTAGTTTCAGGTGCTGTAGAGGTTCACCTGGGAGGCTTGCGGTTGGCTAAATTAGGCCCTGGTAAGTACTTCGGCGAGATGTCTTTGTTTGACTCGGAACCACACTCGGCTTCGGTCACAACTTTAGAACCTTGCAAATGTTTAGTATTAACTCAGACGCAAATTTATAAAGCAATTCGAGAAAATCCAGAAATTGGCGTCAATATTATTCGCATTCTTTCCAAGCGCGTTCGCCTATTAAGCCTGCATGTCAGCGCTTGGTTGCGGGGTTTATTAACCATAGCTTGGGCAGATGGTGAATACAATGCGGAAGAGAAAAAATTAATTGAAGGATTGGTTCGGGATGACCTTTGTCCTGATATAAATATCGGTTCGCTCAAACCCATTTCCGGAGTAGAATTAGCCGATGCTTTCGGTCGCAATACCGCTACCGCAGAAAACTTTTTGAGAACGGCGGTAATTGTTGCTCTCGCCAACGGAACTTATTCCGAAGCTGAAGATAAAGTTTTGCGAGAATTCTGCACCGCTTTAGGTCAAAAAGCAGAAATCCTAGAAATGCTGCGGTTAATGCTTGCCTTCGATGAAGGGGCAAAGCAAAAACAACAGGCATTTACTCTCAAAAAACCGCCTTTATCGGCACAAGTCGATGTA
>DNGJ01000348.1 GCA_003486305.1 Cyanobacteria bacterium UBA11371 | reverse complement strand
TTGTGTAGGCGCGACTTGAGTCGTCAAGCTACGCGATCGCATTCTGTGAGACATTTCGCGTATTTTCCCCGTGGTAGAGCTAGGTGTCAGATGCCAGCATAATGATGCCTAATATAACTTCCTGGGAACACTCATGCTGGCTTTAATAACGATGAAGCTGATGGCAAAAAATGCCGAATATCGATATCAAAGTGCTGCCTGAATCTTAGCATATTTAGAAAATTGTCTCAACCAATTACAAACCAAAGGCGAGATTGCTGATTTTATTCCCGGGCGCTTAGATGTCTTGAGTCAGTTGCTCATATAGTCATCTTTTTAGACGACTTACAATGGGCAGATTCAGCAACATTGAATTTAATGCGATCGCTGATGACCGACCCGGATACCAACTATTTATTATTAATTGGCGCAAAGCGGGATAATGAAGTAAGTTCCGCCCATATTTTGATTCAAACTGTAGAGGAAATTAAAAACGCTGGTGGAGCGGTTAATCATATTTTTTTGCCACCCTTAGATTTAGACAATATTACTCAATTAATTGCCGACACCCTGCAACAAACCTGCAAGAAACCGGGTTTCTGAGCCGACGAGTCATTGAACTGGCAGAATTACTCTGTAATAAAACCGGGGGCAATCCCTTTTTCTTGACCCAACTACTCCAGGCACTTTATCACGAAAAACTATTGACAACCTGATTCTTTCTCAAGTTGATTTATGAAGTTAACTTAAAAAATCTCTGCTTCTTGTAACGTCAGCTTTGCAAAAGTATAATCATTTTTGTTCAACTCGAGTGCTGGAAAAGTATACCCACTTAGCTTTGTAGCCATTTACCGTTAATTTTATAAATCAACTCTTTCTATTTAAAATTACCCTTGAGTGATCGATGTCACCGCTTGCCGTATCACAAGAGTGGTATAGGAATTTATAGGGGAGTTTTTTGTTTATATTCTATTTGATTATGAAACCTGCCAAAATATTAGTTGTAGATGACGAGAAGGATTTAGAGCGACTGATTAAACAGCGCTTTAGAAAAAAGATTACAGCTAAACAATTGGACTTTATTTTTGTTAAGAATGGTGTAGAAGCGATAAAAAAACTACAAACAAAAGATGCGGTCGATATGGTTTTGACCGATATCAATATGCCGGAAATGGATGGGTTGACCTTACTGACCAGGCTGCCGGAAATTGACCAGACACTCAAAGCGGTGGTGCTGTCTGCTTATGGCGACCTACCAACGATTAGGGTAGCGATGAACCGAGGGGCGTTTGACTTTATCACCAAGCCGATAGATTTTCAAGATTTAGAAATTACTATCGACAAAACAGTAACTTTTGTCAAACAAATTAGAGAACAAAAGCAACAGCTGCAACAAGCGCTTGAGCAACTAAGATACCAAGCATTTTACGACCCATTAACGGGTTTACCCAACCAGCATTATATTCTCGGTCGCATTCGCCAGTGTATCGAGTGGAGACAGCAGCGAAATAGTCTATTCGCGGTTTTATGTTTGAGTCTAGAAGGGTTTAAAGCGGTGAAATACGGGTTGGGTCATGCTTTAAGCGATCGCTTGTTAGTAGAAGTAGCGCGTCGCCTAGAAACCTATCTGCATCCGACAGATATGGTCGCTCGTTGTGGCACAGACGAATTTGCCATATTGCTCACCGATTTGCCAAACTTCAAACAAGCTGAAAACAAGGCCCAACAACTGTGTCAGGTGCTAAGAAATCCGTTTAAACTCAACAGGTCTGTGGTCTCTTCTAATATCTATATTGGTATTGTTAACAGCACCATCGACTACGATCAACCCGAAGACTTTTTGCGGGCAGCCGACACGGCAATGAATTACGCCAAAATGCCTGGGAAACCCAATATCGTTGTATTTGATACCGGGATGCAAGCAAGCATTCTCGAACGCCTCGAGTTGGAAGCTGACTTGCAAAGGGCAATTGAACACCAACAGTTTCACCTAAACTATCAGCCAATAGTCTCGCTCTCTACAGGCAAAATTGTCGGTTTTGAAGCGCTGGTGCGGTGGCAGCATCCTACGAGGGGGTGGATCTCCCCCGATAAGTTTATTCCATTGGCAGAAGAAACCGGGCTGATTATCCCTCTGGGTAAATGGGTTTTGTCAGAAGCTTGCCGACAGTTAAGCGTTTGGCAAGAGCAATTGTCTCACCAAATGCCTCTCAGCATCAGCGTCAACCTGTCTGGGATTCAGTTATGGAATCCAGATGTGCTACAGTCAATTGACGAGATTCTACACTCGCTATCCTTGAGCGGGTCACACTTAAAGCTCGAGATTACGGAGAGCATTTTGATGGATAAGGAGTCAGAGGCTAAAGCAGTGCTAGCTCAATTGAAACAACGACAGATCCAGTTGTCCATCGATGATTTTGGCACGGGTTATTCTTCTTTGGCGTACCTGCAATCTTTTCCTATCGATACTTTAAAGATCGACCGTTCTTTTATTAGCGGCATCGAACACCAGGAGAAAAACTTAGATATTACCCGCACTATTATCACCCTCGCTCACTCCCTGGAGTTGGATGCGATCGCCGAAGGAGTGGAAACGCCAGCGCAACTCGAGATCTTGCGCGCCCTCGGCTGCGAATACGGACAAGGCTACCTGTTCTCTCCCCCCCTCGAAGGTTCAGCCGTTGTCAATTTCATGGCAAAAGTCAATCGCTAATACCCAGCCTCGTTGCTTTTTTTTGGCTAGCTGATAAAAAAATCTTTATACTATAACTGACATTGACAAATTCAGGAATTACCCAAAAAAACCCGCTTTCTACCAAAAATCTTGGGTTTAGAACGCCGAGGTTAACCCAGAAACCGGGTTTTTCACCCAACTTGCGTAATTCCTGAATTTGATAATTCTCTCACCCCCATCGCTTATGAAAGCCACCAAAATTTTATTTGTAGATGATGAAATAGATTTAGAACGCCTGCTCAAACAGCGATTGAAAAAAAATATTCTGGAAAATGAATTTGAGGTGCTGTTTTTCTCCAAAGGGCAGGAAGCGTTAGAGAGACTCAAGAGCGATCGCTCTATCGCAATGGTGGTGACAGATATCAACATGCCCGAAATGGATGGCCTCACCTTGCTAACTAAAATAGCCGAAATCGACCCCACGATTAAAACCGTAGTCATGTCCGCTTATAGCGATTTGAAAAATATTAGAACGGCGATGCACTGCGGCGCTTTTGATTTTATCACCAAACCAATAGATTTTGAAGACCTGGTAATTACTATTACCAGAACCCTCAAACAGGTGCAACAAGTTAGAGAAAATCTGAACAAGTTGCAACAAGCCCAAGTCTTACTCATCCAAAGTGAAAAAATGTCTACACTCGGTCAGTTAGTCGCGGGTGTGGCTCACGAAATTAATAACCCAATAGGTTTTCTTGCAGGTAATATCGAACAAGCAAATGACGGGATAAATGATTTAATTAATCACTTACAACTGTATCAAGAAAAATTTCCCCATCCCGGAACGGACATAGAGGAGAATGCTAAAGAGATAGATTTAGAATATCTGGTAGAAGATTTACCCGAAATGCTTTCATCGATGAAAGTTGGCGCAGAACGAATCCGTAATATTAGCAATTCTCTGCGGACTTTCTACCGAGGCGATACCGGGGATAAAATATTAGCAAATATCCATGAAGGTATCGATAGTACCATAACGATATTACAACATCGACTCAAAGCTAATAACGAACGTCCGGCGATTGAAACGATCAAAGACTATGGAGATATTCCCCCCGTAAAATGCTATCTGGGAAAACTGAATCAAGTGTTTATGAATATTTTAGTTAATGCAATCGATTCAATAGAAGAATCAAATCAAGGTAAATCGTATACCGACATTGAAACCGCGCCTAACATTATCTCTATCAAAACTGAATTATCCGCAGATGAGCAAAGTGTGATAATTAAGATAAAAGATAACGGCAAAGGAATATCAGATGAAATAAGCTCCAAAATCTTTGAACATTTCTTCACAACAAAAGCTGTGGGAAAAGGAACCGGGTTAGGTTTATCAATCAGTCGTCAGATAGTGGAAGAAACCCATGGGGGAAGTATAACTTGCTCCTCAACCGAAGGAGAGGGATCGGAGTTTGCGATCGCTATTCCCATCGAGTCGAATTAAAATATACTTGCTGCGGTCATAGATAGTGCTAATTGCTAATTGTTAATTGCTAATTGCTAGTCTTTTCCTGAGTAACCTTTTCTGTCAGGTTATGACCGTCTGAAGTATAACAGCTTTGGTAATCTGTTCAATAGCTTTCACTTTGGCTTAGTCGTAAACACGCGCCACGCGATAAAAACAGTCACTCCTATATAGCCGAACACAGCGAGCCAATCTAGCCAGTTAGCGGGAATCATCCAAATTTGATCGTTCATAAACAGATATCACCAAACCGGGTTTTTTTGTAGGGACACGGCATCAATATGTTTTGCGGTTAAATCGAAGGTTTTAGGACGCCGTGTCCCTACAATCGACAATCTGAGAAATTGGGTTTTTTTTGTAGGGACACGGCATCAATATGTTTTGCGGTTATAGCAGATTGCATACCGATGAGGTACACCGCAAGGCAAGTATAGCGGCAGCAAAAATGGCAGCCGCTATACAAACTTTCGCCCAAAGGTTGTACCTCACTCGAAAAGCAATCCGCTGTAAACCGAAGGTTTTAGGACGCCGTGTTCCTACAATCGACGCTCCCAGAAACCGGGTTTCTGGGCGGAACGATAATTGTTGTTAATCAGAAGTATCTTTTGGTTGCAGCCAATCCCTACCCAACTTAATTGTAATGTCCGAGTTTAAATGTCCCGTGCTTTCCACGCGCACTTCTCCAAAATCTAGTGCTTCGCGAATTGTTTGGGCTGCTTTATCGTCTCCAGTCTGCGCCACAATGCGAGTTTGGTTCAAGGGTTCAGTCCAAGCTTCAGCCACGTAGACGTTGCTATAGCCAGCTTTTTTGAGTTTTTTGACCAACCTTTCTACGGCTTTGCGATCGCGAGTGCTATCTTGAATCGCTATACTCAACTCGGTAGAGTTACCAGATGAACGCCTCCTGCGGTTCCCTTGAGGCAAATCAAAGTGCTGGGTCATCAGCGGCGCAATGCTACGGCGGTGAGGCAACCAATAGCTAGCATCGTACTGACCGACTTTGCTATACTCACCCGGAACCAGCAACATTTGCGCGTCATCGCGATTCGTTTGCACGCCAAAACCGACTAAAGCCACCAACTCCTCAACGGTTAAATTTGTATCGATATGCGATTGAATCACCGAAAGAATTTGCGGCACTCTAGCTAAAGTCACTGGATTGAGCGCTTGTTCCATCAAAGCGCGCATCACCATTTGCTGACGCTGCACCCGCCCCACATCCCCAAGCTTGTCGTAGCGAAACCGCAA
>DNGJ01000183.1 GCA_003486305.1 Cyanobacteria bacterium UBA11371 | reverse complement strand
ACTTGTTCTTCTGCGATCGCATGAACGGTAAGATCCTTATAAAGCTGCCCAAAATATTCTTGGATCTTTTGCGGATCGTCGGTGGCGCCGATTTCGGTGAAAATGGTGTTGGTTTTGTTGTGGTCGAGTCTGATCAGATCTCGGATGTCCATATCTTGCTTATCAGATGTTTGGGTGACGGCACTTCCAAACACGCCTGATAAAGCTGCGATCGCATCTTGCACTCGTCCCCACAATCCTTGATCCGGATCGTTGCCAGTTAGTTCGCGGGTTCCCAAAATTTCGAGTATTCCTTTGAGTTGTTCTTGGTGCGCGCGGTTTTCAAAGTTGATCGTATTTAACGGCGCGATCGCAACTGCAACATCTGCACCCACAACTTGAGCGCATTTGTGAATTAACAGTCCGGTCATTACCTGTTGGTGCTTCAGCAATTCGTGCTGAAATGCCTTTTGGTAAAGCGTCAGTTCTGACCCTTCCATCATTTGCTGAACTTTCTCTACCATCTTGTTAATGGTATCGCGGGGTTCTGCTTTGACGCCGTATTGAATCATTACGGTTTCTAAAACGCCCAGGTTCTTGCGATCGTCTTCCAGCATATCCTGGAAGCGCTTGGCAATTTCTTGATCGCCGATGGCAGAAATCAGTTTTTGTTCGTTGGCAATTAGCAGGTTTTGCACTTCTTTCATGTCTGCTAATTCCATTGCGATCGCCATGCGCTTGGTGTCGTCAAGAGTTTGTACCATATCTTTTGTTCCTTGCCGTTTTTCAGCTTTCTGAGTTGATATTCACACAATCTTTCAACTCAATACATCTTTCTCTTGACGTAAAATCCTTTTGATGTTATTGACATCTATTCTCAACTTTCCCGTAGTTAAACGTAAAATGCGCGATCTTGCTAGATCCCCGAATTCTTATACCAAATCCGCTTATTTTTCAGAGCGATCGCTTGCCTGAAACTTTTTTAAACGAACCGCCATAGACGCGCCTGTTCGCCAAGAAGAAGAGGAAGAAGATTATAGGGGCTTGCAGACCAAAGCCGGATTTGGTATTGTTGCGGATTGCTTTTCGCGTCAGGTACACCGAAAGTTTGTCAAGCGCGCACCCTTAAGGGTGCCGCTACATAAACGAAGCGATAAGGCTTTCCCTCACAAGGGCTGCAAGCCGCTGTAGAGAAGTCGGGCATCTAGTATGCCCTCGCTTTAAAAAAACAATAATATCAAATCTGGCTGCATCTGAATCATTGTAGGGACACCGCAGGCGAGGAACTTTGTGCTGGCGACAAAGCTTATTGATGCCGTGTCCCTACTGCTGTAATTCCTTAGCAACCGGAAACGATATAACTCCTTGTTAGGAGTGCTAACAAGGAATAGTTATAGATAAAAAACCGGGCTTTTTACTAACCAAAAAACCCGGTTTTTTATCTATCAGATGACTACTTCATCGAAGCTGCCATTTTTTCCATGAACTGGGCTTTAACTGTTTTGAATTCGGTCGCCATTTGTTCTTGCTGCTCTTCGCTGAAGTTGTCGTTAATCTTAGCGAACATTTCGCTTTCTTCTTGGCGCACGTGGTGCATCACAGCATCCATTAGCTGTTTAACTTGCTCTTTAAAGCTAGGCGAAGCGGGGCTGAGAGCCTTAATTTGCTCCAGCATCTGCTTCATTTCGGCTTGCTCTTGATACAGCTCTTGGGTATCTTTGTAATAAGGACGCACTGCTGGATAAACGATTTGCTCTTCAGCTTCCGAGTGAGCGCTCAGATCTTTGTAAATTTGACCGAAGAATTCTTGAATCTTTTGAGGATCGTCAGTTGATTGGATCTCGCCGAACAAGGTATTCACCTTGGCGTGATCCATGCGGATTAACTCTTGAATGTTCATATCGGCTTTGGTGCGAGTAACAACGCTACCCGCAACGCCTGTGAAGGCTGCGATCGCATCTTGCACCCGTGCCCAAATGCCTTGATCCGGGTCTTTACCCGTCAGTTCGCGAACGCCCACAATTTCCAGAATTCCCTTTAGTTGCTCTTGGTGAGCGCGGTTTTCAAAATTGACTGTATTTAACGGAGTAATTGCGGCTTCGATGTCAGCGCCAACAACTTGTGCTGCTTTGTGAACTAGCAAGCCTTTCATCACTTGACCGTGCTTGAGCAGTTCGTGTTGGGCGAATTTCTCAAATAAAGTCAGATCCGAGCCTGACATCAATTTGCGAACTTTTTCAACCATTTCTAAAACCGTTTGTTTTGGCTGTCCCTTGACACCGTACTGCACAATCACGGTATCGAGAACGCCCATGTTTTTTTGGTCATCGCGGTGCATATCCCGCAGGCGATCGCATATTTCTTGATCCGCGCATTGACCGATCAGGGTTTGCTCGTTTTCAATTATCAGGTTTTGGATCGCTTTCATATCTTCTAAAGCACCTGCGATCGCTAAACGCTTGGTGTCGTCAAGAGTCGATACCATGACAAAGTTCTCCTTTTGTTCTTCTTAAACAATGCAACAAGCACTATCAGGATAATGTCATGCCTTCTCAGTTTATTTCATCTTTCTTTTGACTGAATTTTCCCACCTTGCTTCTACTTTTTTCAGTGATTTTTGCCTATTTAAAACCGATAATCAGGGGTAATTATAACATTTACAGTCAAGGTATTAAATCGGCAATCTACTTAGAGATAGAGAAAGTTTGTTTATTGCTTCCACCGTAAGACAGATACGAGAGGAAAAAGCATATTTTAAAGTAAATCAAAAGAAGGCTGGGCATCCTCTTACTAAATTATTGCCTTTAGAGCTAGGTAGGTATCCCACTCGACCGATTAGCTATTACCGATTACCCATTACCAACATACAAAAATATGACGCGAACTCCAGATATCCCGCCCGTTATTGAAAGTGACGAAAGAGAATATCGCGACACGGGTATACCGAGTACGGTAGCGATCGCAGGACACCCCATTCATCCAGTTATCGTCACCCTACCAATCGCTTTTTTGGTGGCACTACCTTTAACCGATATCGTCTATTGGTTGACGCAAGATGCGTTTTGGGCGCGCGCTTCTTTTTGGCTGGTATTAGCTGGGTTTGTCACCAGCATCGCCGCCGCCCTCACCGGCTTAATGGACTTCCTGAAAATCGAACGAGTCCGCAAGCGCACCGCTGGGTGGGCGCATATGTTTCTTAACGTGGCTGCAATGGCACTAACCCTGATCAATTTAATCTTGCGTTGGGGTAACGTCACCGGAGCAATTTTGCCCACAGGAGTCATACTTTCTATCCTTGTCGCCACCATTCTCGGTGCTTCGGGTTGGTACGGCGGCGAACTTGTATATCGCCATAAAATTGCCGTAATTGGCTACGGTAATCCTCACGAGCCTTAATAAATCAGCGTTCTCCTCGACATTGATAATTTCACCTGTCCGAGCCATAAGCTATACTCAGACAGGTGCTTTCCTTTGGTTTAACTAAAATCTTGCTCCAAAAAGCAACTATTCGCCAGCTTTCCATCCTGTCGCTGTTAGTCTCGTTCCTACTCGGCTTGCTGACTAAGTTTTACACTGGCCCTGCTCAGTTTGTGGTTAATAATTATCTCAGCAGCATTCCCTACGAAATTTGCTGGTGTTTGTTATTCTTTTGGCTAATTCCCACTCGCAAGGCGGTGCAACAAATTCCGATTTGGGTTTTCATCGTCACCTGCATCCTGGAATTTTTGCAACTTTGGCATCCGCCGTTTTTAGAATTGCTGCGCTCTAACTTATTGGGCAAACTAATTTTGGGGACTCAATTTGACCCTTGGGATTTTATTGCCTATGTTATAGGCAGCTTTTTAGCTTGGTTATGGTTGCGGCAAATTTGGCGGGCTAATAATCATAGTTAAACTAGGTATTTATACTTAGCTATTTAAGTCTACCTGAACGCCAGTAGACCGCTTTAGCGGTCTACTGGCGTATTTAATCCTTTTGCTGGTACTTTTCAGCATCAAGCTTATAGTTATTAGCCCCTCGGCTATAATTAGTAGCTGGTCGCTAATTGCGTCAATCTTCTCAGCTGTGGTTACCAGGTTATCTAACCTGGTTGTTGGATTTTGGCTCATGGTTTTCAGTCCTTAGCTCTTATTTACTGGTATCCCATACTTAATCTCATCCTGCTTGTACCTTAAGAACTAACTAATATAAAAGTTGTGTGTAGCTATAAATACAAATGGCTCCCATGAAAAAACAAGTCAAGGTTAAACCGAATTCAAAACGTCAAAGTATAGAAGAACAACCGGATGGTAGCCTCACGGTACATCTGAAGTCCCCGCCAGTGGATGGTAAAGCGAATGAAGAGTTAATTGCACTGTTAGCAGAAAGATTTAATGTATCAAAATCAAAAATTAGCATTAAGTCAGGTTTAGCGTCAAAAAATAAACTAATTGAAATTGATACGGATTTGTAAATAATTATCATGCTAATTCCTCAACTTGAAACCGAACGTCTAATTTTGCGTGGATTTCGCGAACAAGACTTGGATGCTTATGCCGAAATGAATGCCGATCCAGAAGTTACGCGCTACATCGGCAACGGACAGACATTGACCCGCGCTGAAGCTTGGCGAAACATGGCAATGATGCTCGGACACTGGCAGCTAAGGGGTTATGGCATGTGGGCAGTTGAGGAACGCCAAAGCGGTGAAACGATCGCACGCATTGGCTGCTGGGAACCCGAAGGATGGCCTGGATTCGAGATTGGTTGGATGGTGAGACGCGCTTACTGGGGGCGCGGATTGGCGACGGAGGGAGCTAGGGCGGCAATGGATTACGCCTTTAGGGAGTTGCAGCGATCGCGTGTAATTAGTCTGATTCGTCCAGAAAATGCCCCATCAAGGCGCGTTGCCGAAAAGTTAGGCCAAAAACTCGAAGGGACAACAGAAATATTTGGCAGCGAAGCATTAATTTATGGAATTTGCCTAGAAGATTGGCAAATTGCTCATCGCTAATTGCTAATCGATCGTGGGAATATTTTTCGCCTTTGCCATTAGCCATTAGCCATTAGCAATTAGCTATTAGCAATCCTAAAAATATAATTAGCAACTTGCATTAATGCTGATATGTCGAGGTTGCGCTTGCACTCGTTTAATCCAAGCTTGGATAGCCGGAAATTGAGTTAGAGCGAATCCACCTTCATCGGCGACATGAGTGTAAGCAAATATAGCGGATTGCAGCCGTATGAGGTACGGCGAAAGTTTGTGTAGCGGCACCGTGCGCGGGTGCCGCTACACAAACTTTCGCCAAGGGGCTGTACCTCACTCACTTGCAATCTGCTGTAAACCAATATCCGCAATTGTATAGCGATCTCCAACGAAAAATTTATGATGGGTTAAATGTCTTTCCATCACATCCAGTGCTGCATATCCGGGTTCGCGTTTTTGCTCGAGCGCTTCCCGGTATTCCTCAGCCTTTCCTAAGATAGAAATCCAATATCTCGAAGTCGCAATAAAAGGTTCGTGGCTGTACTGTTCAAAAAATAACCATTGCAGCACTTGCGCTCTCTCAAAATGGTCGTTAGGAAACAAATCTGTATCCGCACTGAGATAAAATAGGATGGCGTTTGATTCCGCGAGGAATTGCCCTGAGTCTGTTTCTAAAACCGGAACGCGCCCGTTGGTATTTTTACTTAAAAATTCCGGCGTCCGGCTTTCTCCTTTGAGGATATCAATCTCTATCCTTTCAAAATTAATGCCGAGTTGGGTTAATAAAAGGCGGACTTTGTAGCAGTTACCAGAAGGCAAAAAGTCGTATAATTTAAACATGGGTATTTTTGCAGCAGATCGTTACTTTACAGCGGATTGCAGCCGTGTGAGGTAAACCTTCGTTTGTATAGCGGCACCCTTAAGGGTGCCGCTATACAAACTTGCGCCATAAGGCTTTCCTTCACTATCCTATTTAACATTTTAAACTCTGGAGAAATCGGGAGGATAAAAATATGTGCGGACGATTTAGCTTTACTCAGTTAGTCCAAGCGATCGCAGATTCATTCAACCTCACCTCAGTTCCTGAATTATCGCCGCGTTACAACATTTCCCCAACTCAGCCAGTAGCCACAATATTGCACAATTCTCAGGATAGCGATCGCGAGTTTAAATTATTACACTGGGGTTTAATTCCATCTTGGGCAAAAGACCCCAAAATGGGCGCTAAACTAATTAACGCCAGAGCAGAAACAGTCGAAGAAAAACCAGCTTTTCGTTCGGCTTTTAAGAAACGGCGATGTTTAATTTTAGCAGATGGTTTTTACGAATGGCAGCAGCAAAACGGCAAAAAGCAACCTTATTATTTCCGGGTGGAAGATGGTAAAATGTTTGCTTTTGCCGGATTGTGGGAACATTGGCAAAGTCCAGAAGGTGACATGATAGATTCTTGTACGATTATAACGACTCAAGCCAATGATATATTAAGTCCAATTCACGACAGAATGCCAGTAATTATCGACCCAAAAAACTACGACCAATGGTTAGATACAAAGCAAAAACCTGAATCGGTGAAATCTTTGTTGCAACCTTATCGTTCAGACGTGATGACTGTCTATCCAGTAAGTGCAAAAGTGAATAATCCTAAAAATGATAGTCGAGAGTGTATCGAAGCAATTAGAAGTGAATTATATGAAACAAAAGCTAATTTAACGAACCCCAGAAACTCAGAGTAAAGAGAACAGCAATTACGCAAATCATCTATATGTAGGGTGCGTTAGCTTTCTTCGTAACGCACCAGCCACCAGATGTAGATGTAGGGTGCTATCTTCCGAGAGTAGGGCACCATCGACTGGAGAAAAAATAGGCAAGTAAGTAAGTACGATCGCGATTGAATACTCGCAGTATGAGAAAAATACGCTTGTTCATTGCTTCTAGTCTTGATGGATACATTGCGAGGACATCAGGAGAGGTAGATTGGCTATTCACCGACGCTGACTACGGTTATGCTGAGTTTTTTGACTCAATTGATACCCTAGTCATGGGTGGTAAGACATATCGTCAAATCCTGGAATTTGGGGAATATCCATACAAAGGAAAGAAAGGTTTTGTTTTCTCCAAAACTCTGCAAGGTAAAAACGACGACGTGGAATTTGTGGGGGGGGATATAAAAAGCTTTATCGACAAGCTGCGTAACGATAGCGGTGGTGATATTTGGTTAGTTGGGGGAGCAGAGATTATTCATTATTTCATCAAAGAGCGTTTGCTTGATGAACTGATTCTTTCAATTCATCCAATTATTTTAGGCGATGGCATTCCGCTGATTGTGAAAGATGCAAGTTTGTCAACAAAACTCCAGTTGAAAGAAGTTAAAACCTTTGACTCTGGATTGTTGCAAGTGTCTTACGATTTGAAAACCTAGCAAATGAGTGCATCAATCTTCCCGCTTCCACGAGTCAGGATCTTTGATGTTAATAATTTTGAGGTAGGAAGCATTTTGTTTGACAAATACTGTTAATCCCCGCCAGCAGGATTTAGCGTCGGCTTCGTGCAAAAACCGATCGATAATATGCCAGTAGGATTCTTGGCAGAACAAAACTAGCCAAGGTTTACTAGAATCTTGGTAACGAAAGTAAGTCATTGCTTAATCCTCAATTTGTTTAGCTGCAATATCAGTTTTTGGTTAGTGCAAGCGATCGCTATCCAGAAGCGTTACGCTGTTTAAATTCAGGCGGCACGAGGTAGCGCCACCACCTCGCGGTGCGCTCATCAATAAAGTGATAACCACATCGATCTGTACGGTGCGGTAAGGGAATGCGCTTGGGTTTGGGCGGTTTGGGCGGCTTTAAATCCGATGGGAAAATATCGCTTAAAGACCAGCTTTCCTGGTTGAGCAATTCCCACACCTTTTTCAGCGATGGAAATACCCGGCACTTATTCCCCATTTTCAGCAACCACCTCGACCCCCAACGCACCAGTTCCATGCAACACTGATGGACTAATTTGAGCGTTCGCTTTAAACTGCATCGCATTACGGGCGAGGCATCTTTGGCATTATTGAGCGCTTGTTTGAGTTGCTGGTTTTCTTCCTGCAAGCGCTTAACTTCCGCTCGCAGCAAAACCAGTTCCGTTCGCGCTACTTCTAAATCCGATGGGATGGTAGACATATAGTTATTTTTCATGACTGCAAATCAAGCGCGCCTACGCAAGCAGTTCGCGCATTTACCGCCCCTGAGTCAGGGGCATCCCACCCAGTCGGGGGGAGGGTTCATCTTTACACACGTGCCTTTTGCCTGTAATCATATTAATCACGTGTCTAAAATCTGTCAATAGGCACGTGCCATAATTGGAGGTGAAAAATTGTGGTAAGTAAAAGTGACCAAAAATCCCAAGAACCCAAAACGAATGATCAACGCGACGGTGAAAATGAGTCCAGAGGACTGGGAAGCATTGAAACAAACGGCGGAGGAGATGGGATTGACTCGGACGCAGCTGTTAATTCAAGTTGCCAACCGAAAAGTAGTTATCGATTCTCAGGAAAAAATGATTTTGGGAAAGTCATTGAAGAACTAAACGAAATACGGGAAGCTTATTTGAGTTACATTAAGGCCGATCAAGAAAGACTAGAGCAAAGGTTAAGGGAGAATAGACAACACCAATCCCTTTTCTTTGAAAAAGTAGAAAGATTAGAAAAGCGAATTTTAGCTTTAGTACAAACCAATATTGAAGAATAAACCAGCGACAAGCATGAATCAGAACGAAGACAGGATAAATGCGACGGTGAGGATGCACCGCGACGAGTGGGAGGCGATCAAAGCGATCGCCCAGGGGTTGAAGATGCGGGGAGTGAGGGA
>DNGJ01000527.1 GCA_003486305.1 Cyanobacteria bacterium UBA11371 | reverse complement strand
AGGACGGCGATGGGTGCCATAATCCGGAGTTGAGCGATCGCTATCTCTTTCGTCTGCATCAGCGTCTGCACTTCTGGCGCGCTAAGTCCCTGAGTTTGATTTAACCCAGGCGCGACGATATTGGTCAGCGGTTCTGCAAAAATAATCAAAGCGATCGTCACCAACAGCAAAACGCCGGTGATAAAGGTGGTCATCGTTTCGACTATCGGCGCGGCTTCTTTTTTGTCGCGCTTTGCCAAAACGCTGACAATCGCACTGTGGAATGGCCCGTTAATGCCTCCCAACAATACCAGTAAAAAGCCGGGGAGAATATAAGCGTAGCTATAGGCGTTGGCAGCTGCACCCACGCCAAATGCGGCAGCGATCGCTTGCTGGCGCACCAAACCAAAAATTTTGCTGATCAATGTGCCAAATGCGACAATCCCAGCAATTACAGCCAGCGAACGAGAAGATTTCTTGATTTCAGACACGAACAGTCACAAACTCGATCAGGACTTCAATTATTTAAACCTGATGACGGCTGATTTTATCTATCAATACCCAACTCTTTACCCTGGAATATTGCTAAAACGCTATAAGCGATTTTTCGCCGATATCGAACTGGCGACGGGACAAGTGATTACCGCCCACTGCGCGAATACCGGGCCGATGACGGGGGTTTCCACTCCTGGTAGTTTAGTACAAGTGTCTTTGAGCAACAATCCCAAGCGCAAACTCGCGTACACTTGGGAAATGATTCAGGTGAACGACACAGAACCAACCTGGGTAGGCATTAATACAGCTTTGCCAAACCAGGTAATAAAACTGGCATTGGAGAAACGATTGTTTCCCCAGTTGGGGAACTACAGCCAAATTCGCCACGAAGTCGGCTACGGTGTCGATAAAAGCAGCCGCGTGGACTTTCTTTTAACGGGCAGCGAGGCGGATAAACCGATCTACCTGGAAGTAAAGAATACTACTTGGGCAAAAAGTCCGGTGGCGCTATTTCCGGATACGGTAACGACGCGGGGACAAAAGCACCTGCGGGAATTGATGGCTTTACTGCCCTCTGCTAGGGCGGTGATGCTGTATCTGATTAATCGCGGCGACTGTACCCACTTTGCCCCAGGAGATAGTGCCGATTTGGTTTATGGGGAGTTGCTGAGGGAAGCTTACGCCGAGGGGTTAGAAGTTTTACCCGTTAGATTTGAGGTAACGCCAGGTGGTATTCGCTACAAAGGCTTGGCAGAGTTGATCCCATCTATGTCAGCATTATTTATAAATGGTGCATCTAACTTATGCTGAATAAAGTAGTGGCGCAGCCAGGAATGCTACAGCAAGAGCATCTTACCGTTAAAACCGATATAAATCGGCTGATCGACGTTCTGCAATGGTTTGATCGATTCTGCGATCGCAATCTGTCTCGGCTTTCCTGGCTGGGAGATGAAAGCGGGAATCTCAACTTAGCTGTTGATATGCTGAAATTAGCCCTCGACGAAGGCTTTACCAACGCCGTTCGCCACGCCCATAAGGATTTACCGCCAGAAACGCCTATCGACCTTGAGCTAACTCTATGGGCAGAGCGACTAGAAATTCGCATCTGGGATCGAGGGGAACCTTTCGATCCGCCGCCACTCAAAGCACCCGATCCTGATAAACTTTCCATCGGTGGCTATGGTTGGTTTCTGATCCGCAGGATCGCAGATAATGTGGTTCACTCTAGAGATGCCGACGGCAGAAACTGCCTACTCATCGTCAAGTACAAACGCAAATAATCTAAATTTCCAGTTGGCAATCGAGCGATATTATTAGGGGTGCCATTGGGCTGATAACATTGGCGGGCGAGACGCCCACCCCACAAAAGGCCAACCTCTCTAGACCCCACCCCACAAGAGCAAAAATTGATTTTGTTTTTAGGGTGGGCAATCCTTGGTGCCCCAAGTTTAAAATCATTACAAGATTCCGCCGTACAGCCAATTTACCATTATACGGTTTTCCCGTGAATGTGCTACACATCAACATACAGCGATTTACGGTGTGGGTTTTACCAATAATCTTTGATACTTTCAAACAATTTATCTAAATCCGCACCAAGTTTTTCGCTCTTATTGAAGTTGATTGGAAAAATTTTGGGCATTTTACGCAGCTTTATTGATTCTAAATCGGTGGCGGTAGGGGCAAGGCAAGAGTTTGGCTTCAGCCAAATAATTATTGATGCCATGCCCCTACATTATTTCCGCGTCATTTCAAACAAATTCTGCGCTTGAGCATCAAGAAATCCCTCAAAAAGCACCTTTTCACCCCCATCTATTTCAATCAAATTGCGTTCGGCAATTTCATAATAAGCATAAGTCCAGGGGATATCGAGCAACTCACCGCTAGTATCATCTAGCACCGTAACCATTTCTTTCACAGCATGGGTTGCCGTCTGCCTTAAACCGCTACCTCGACTCCCTTCAATCTCCGCTTTCATCGGCACGCCTCTCTCGGATAATCCCTTCGCAGTACTTTCGATATCCCGGTAGGCAGAAGTATTTTGACGGTTGATGTAGCCGGTAAAGTGATTGACTGCGTAACCGTGGAGCAGCACCCAAGCGCCATACTGAGTTACGTTATTTACTCTTTCTACCGTGGATTTGAGGGGAGGTTGCCAAGGGCGAGTAAATACTGTTGAAAGTTGATTGACAAATTGTTCTATTTCTGATTCAGATAAAGCCTCGATATTGCTGGGAAATGTTGGCGAATCGATCGATAAACCTGACAAAACCGTTTGATAAATCAGTTGGGCAATTTCATTTGGCAATTTATCAACAATTAACTCGCTAATAAACAATTTTGGCAAGTCCAATTCATCTTGTTTTGGATGGCGATAGTGCCGCGCATACAGATGAGATGAAGGAAAGTGATATTCCCCTGCTGGTGCGTAACCTAATGCTGCGGCAATTTGCGCGATATGTTCAATTCCCAAATTCTTGTTTTCGACTGTTAAGCGCAAAGAACGGAAAGCAATGTGGTCGTTGGCAACGGTACCACCTGCTTCGGTTATCATTTTTTGGTAAACTTGGGCGTAATTGACTCTAGAAATGTAATTTTTCCAGAGTTGATCCCAGAGTTTTTGAGCGATTTGGTAATTGGTCATTAGTAATGGGTAATGGGTAATGGGTAATGGTAGATAGTAATTATATGATCCGGAGGCAGAGCCTCTATATTTTCGTTCCCAGGTTGAACCTGGGAACGAGTTATTAGCAATTAGCAATTAGCAATTAGCAATTGTTCCAGAATATCTAAGGCAATTTTAATTTGGTCGCTGTCGATAACTAAGGGCGGACAAAACCGAATTGCGGCTAGGCCGCAACCTAAGAGTAACAAACCTTTGTAGAAGGCTTCATCTACAATTTTATCTCGCAATTTTCCATCGGGTTTTCCTGCTGCATCTAATAAGTCAATTGCCACCATTAAACCCTTACCCCTCGGTAGGGAAACTTGCTTAAATTTTTTCGCTAACCTCGTTAAACCTGCTTGCAATAACTCTCCCATATTTAAAGCATTTTCCATCATTCCCGTTTCCAAAAGTCGCAAGGTTACATTTGCGGCTGCACAGGCAACGGGGTTACCGCCAAACGTGGTAGCGTGGGAACCGGGAGGCCAGGTCATTAATTCCGGTCGGGATAAAATTGCACCTAAAGGTAGACCGCTGGCGATACCTTTGGCGAGGGTAATAATATCTGGTTTCACGTCCCAATGTTCGATGGCAAATAGCTTCCCGGTGCGACCCATGCCGGATTGTACTTCATCGACTACCATGAGGATGTTGTAGCGATCGCACAATTCCCTAACTCTCTCCAAAAACCCATCTTCGGGGACAATATAACCGCCTTCTCCTTGAATTGGTTCTACCACAATCGCCGCCACTTCTTGCGGTGGTAAAACCGCCGGAAATAGCTTTTCTTCGAGATAATCTAAACTTTCATGCGTCCCATAGGGAATGTGCGTCACGCCGGGGACTAATGGCCCAAATTGCTTGCGCTGCACAACTTTGGAAGCAGTTAGGGACATCGCGCCGTAGGTGCGTCCGTGGAATGCACCGAGGAAGGCGATAATGAGCGATCGCCCCGTATAATACCGAGCTAATTTAATCGCCCCCTCGTTCGATTCGGCACCAGAGTTAGTAAAAAAAACTTTTGCCCCATTGGGAAAATGCGCGCGGGCAGCTAATTTTTCCGCCAACTCGACCATCGGTTCGTAGTAAAAATCCGTACCCGACATGTGTAAAAATTGCGTTGCCTGGTCTTGAATTGCCTGGACGACTTCGGGATGGGAGTGTCCGGTATTGGTGACGGCGATACCTGCGGTTAAGTCTAAGAATACATTTCCATCGACATCTTCGACCATGCAGCCTTCACCGCGGGCGATAACGAGGGGGTAACCACGGGTGTAGGAGGGGGAGGAGATGATGCGATCGCGTTCCACCATAGCATGAGCGCGAGGCCCAGGTAGAGACGTGACAATCCGAGGCGCGCGAGGCAGGGGACGTTTGGTAGGAATACTCAGCATAGTGGATTTTAGATTTTAGATTTTGGATTTTAGATGAAGAGATTATGCAATTTTGTTCAGTAGTAACTAATTCTATGGTATTCCTTCAAATCCAAAATCCACAGATCCCAGTAACGCACACTTCGGGGCGGGTTTATTTACCCTTTGCGCTGGGTTCAAATATATCTCG
>DNGJ01000187.1 GCA_003486305.1 Cyanobacteria bacterium UBA11371 | reverse complement strand
ATCAATAATTTAAAAGCCTGCGAAGGCAGGCTTTGTTTGTATAGCCCTACCCTTCGAGGGTAGGTAAGCTAACATCAATAATTTAAAAGCCTGCGAAGGCAGGCTTTGTTTGTGTAGCCCTACCCTTCGAGGGTAGGTAAGCTAACATCAATAATTTAAAAGCCTGCGAAGGCAGGCTTTGTTTGTATAGCCCTACCCTTCGAGGGTAGGTAAGCAATATTGTTAAGCTTTCTTGAAATACCAATAGAGATTAGCAACGGTTAAATCTGGTATTTCTTGCCAATTCGAGGGGGCTAAACCTTTATTTCCAGACTTAACTGCTTGCTCGCTGATAAATTCTTCGTAGTTGCGGCGTAAATCAGGCGCGATCAAAAATCGTAGTTGATCGCGCAAGGATAGATAATGGGATTTTTGCTGCAACTTTTCATACAGCAATTGTTCCGGAGGTTCTGGCACAACAGATTCATTTTCACCTCTTTCTTGGCTGGTAGGAATTTCTGTATTGTTGAATTCAGCATTATTTAACTGTTTTAATTCTTCTTTTGACAGGCTTTGCATCCAATCTACCCGATCTTGCCAAGCTTGCAATACAGGTAAATCTTGACTCTGAATTCGGGCGATTTCTGGGAACAGAAAATCTAACTCTTCTTGAGATTGGCAGCGATCAATTACATTGAGAGCATCTTTACGGATTTTATCTTGAAGCTGCAATAGAGCATGACTCAATGTTTCAGATTGCCCCTGTAACTGATAGGTTGTGATAATAGCCTGCTCGATCGCCCAAACGCATTCTTGTCTCCGCAGTTGTCCAGCCGAACAAGTTCCCATTAAAAGCTGAGAATTATCATAATCTGCTAAAGCCTCAAATAACATCTGCCTTACGCCGTTAATCTCCGAATTTCTGAAGTTTAAATCTTGTGAAGTCAGAGCTGTTTGAAGGCGCTTCAGTGCTTTTTCAAAACGTCCGTAAGCTCGAACTAAAATCGTGCGCTGATTGTTATACTCAACATTTCTAGCAACTTGGTCAATTCGTAATAAAATTTCTTTACCTTGATCTTTCAAAGCTTCTTTTAGATCGATGAAGCCGTCTTTGACTTCCAGCCGCAGTTGTTTTACATCTTGGCGTAGTTTCAATGTCTGGTGGAGGTTTACTGCCGCCAATGCAACACCTGCTACAGTTCCAAAACCGATCAAGGCTGTAGTCGATTGCAGAACAACCATACTGTTTTGAAGAGTTTTCAAACCAGCTTGAACAAGATCAATTTTTTCTTTAACAAGATCAATTCTTTTGTAAGTTTCTTGAAACCCCATGTGGGTTTGAACCATTTGTGCCGTGTCCATCAGCAACTCTATAGGAGCTAGAAACGGCTGTGCTGAGGTTCCCACTACACCCTTTGCCATCTCAACAAATTGCCCTGTAACTGGATCTCTGAGTATAGGCAGGAGTTGTCCTGCCTTTGTATAAACTGGTACGAGTTTACCAGCAGCGAGGAGAGCCTGATTGGCAGCACTGAAGATATATTGCATGATTTTGAGTCAGTTGGCGTTCAGAGGAGCAGATTTGGGCATATTATAATATGTAGCCTTTAAACAAAAATACGGTAATTATACGTATGAACGAATACTTCAAAGCATTCCAGGACATTACCCAATCTATCGAGCAAGTACTAAATGAGCAGCACCATTCTTCAGAAATTAAGAAATCGGCTAGAAGTCTGAGGGCGTCAGTCGAACCTTGTTTTGATGAACTAAAGCAATCTGCTGCTAGACTTGAAACATTTGTGCAAAAATCTTTCAACGATCTAGATCTTGCTGAGGATGTTTGGCATAGTAAGCCAAGAATTGCCGCAGCAGCGACACATGAAATATGGGAACAGCTTGGGGAACTTAGTGGGTTGCATTCTAGAATTCAGCAGCTAGGCAACCAAGGTAAAGATGAGGCAATCAAACAAGCTAAAAAGTATTGGGAAGATCAAATATACCTGCTGCACCAAAGATGGTTTATTGATGCAAAAGGGCAAGTAAAAAAAGGAATAGGCTGGGGTGAAAAAGACGGTTTTATTAAGGACATACAATCAGAAATTAATTATCGATTCCCACTGCCAAAGCTAACCAAAATAATTAGCGATAGTTTGGGGCCAGTTTATTTAGAAATTAACCGATTTAACGTGGAATTAATTAGAAAATTTATCAACACTATGAATAAGCGATCGCAATATAACATACATAAAAATCTAGGTTTAAACTTTAGCAATATACAGCAAAAGTACTCCAACGAACAGAAACATAGTAATAGCATAATAACAGTAAACAAATACGGGATAAATAAATCGAGTATCACAACAGACTTAGATGCTTTGACAGGATCGAGTTGGAGCGATATTTATTGGGAGCAAGTAGTCAACTTTAAAGAAAAGGTGTGGTCAAAAACTGAACAGATAATTAAATCAATATTTCAGGCTGAAGTAAAATTAGCGACTGAAGCTATTGATGAAGCGATCGCATTTTACAATAACTTCCTAGAACTGCAAAATCGATATCAGCAAGAGACACTAGAACAGCGAGAAGCTGAAAAAGCTTGGATTGACCAACAGCGTCAGCAACTTAACCAAGTTCAGCAAGGGATTAAAGCAATTTTAAATCAAAGCGCTGGGTAGAGATGATTAACCACAACAGCTAGAGATAGAGTGCGTGGCTTGCTAGGCATTTAATATGATGTCCGTTGAATTGCCCATCATAAAAAAACATCACTCTGTTGTTGCGTAGGGACACGGCATCAGAGATATCTCGGACAAACAATGGACGTTAATCGTGCCGTGTCCCGGCTGATAATTATGGGTAATCTTAAGGACATGATATAAGTCTTAAATTTAGACATAATTTGTCACGCAACCTACCGTATTTTTTAAGTTTCAAGCCGAATTCGTTAATTCCTCAATTATTTCCACCTCGCCGGGTGGGATGTTAACGGGGGAAGCGATCGCGCGCGTTACCATCTGCATCAACTATGCCTTTGAGTTTGTAAGCTTGCATCATATTTCTCAATTCGCTCTGCTTCTAGATTATGCCGCGCTAGCATTTGTTGGCTGTCACCCCTCATCAAACTGCGTCCAAAGGGGATTAAGATACCATGAAGTTATGCGATATGCCTCCGGCACCGGAAGCTCTTGCACACCTGTCACCAGTCTCCGTCACCCTCAAGCCGTCACCCTCAAGGGTGCGGCTATACAAACCAAGTCCGCCGGCGCGGACTACTATAAAATCAACGGCTTTAAAGCTTGCGTAGTCACCCTCAAGCCGTCACCCTCAAGGGTGCCGCTACACAAACCAAGTCCGCCGGCGCGGACTATAAAATCAACGGCTTGAAAGCCTGCTACGCCTTGCTTTGTTTGTGTAGTCCTACCCTTCGAGGGAACGAAGTCCGCCGGCGCGGACTATAAAATCAACGGCTTGAAAGCCTGCTACGCCTTGCTTTGTTTGTATAGCCCTACCCTTCGAGGGTAGGCGATTCATCCCACTCCATCATCGTTACCATGCCCACCTACACCGGAATCGCTAGCAACGCCTTTCGTCACCCCCTAGATTTGGAAGCAGAACAAAGCTTACGCAACTTACCCGGATTCGATCTCGTGTCGCGAAAATTTGTCGAATTTCTCTACGAACGCCCCCAATTTGTCTTTCACATGGGCAACAGCATTCAAGTGGGGCCGCGTCAATATTCTACCCTTTATCAAATGTTTCGCGAATGCGTGCGTGATTTGGATATCTACCCAGAACCGTCTTTATTTGTAACTCAATATCCCATCTCCAACGCTTATGCTTTAGGTCAAGAACAACCTTCCATCGTTCTTAATTCCGGTTTATTAGATTTAATGGATGAAACCGAACTGCGTTCGGTAATAGCCCACGAATTAGGCCATATCAAATGCGGTCACACTACTTTAACTCAAATGGCAATTTGGGCGATTAGTACCGCTTCTTTAATCGGAGAAATGACTCTAGGATTGGGAAATGTCATCGGCAGCGGTTTAGTTTTTGCCTTTTATGAGTGGAAGCGCAAAGCCGAATTATCTGCCGATCGGGCGGCTTTATTAGTCGTGGATGACATCAATCCCGTTATGCGTGGGATGATGAAATTGGCGGGCGGTAGCAGTAAATATGCCAACGAATGCAGCTTAGAAGAATTTATCCGACAATCGGAAAGGTATCAAGAACTCGACCGAGAAGAACTCAATCAAGTTTATAAATTTCTGCTTTATAATAACTTAGCTCAAGGTGTATTTCTCAGTCATCCTTTCTTAGTTGAACGCATCGGACACCTGCGGCAGTGGTCAACTTCAGAAGACTACCGCCAAATTCGCAACGGTAATTATCAACGCTCCGCCGCCGAGGGATCGGTTGAAGTTGAAGCCAAAACCCCCAACAACCAAGTTAACGATTTGAAACGACAAATTGAAGAATTGCAACAAGAAATTGACAGAATTAAAAAGAATAAATCTAATTAACGTAAGTTGCTAGTGATAAAATTCGGCATTGCTAATTGCGAGCTTGCTAATTGCTAATATAAGATTTTTACTGACATTAGCCATTAGCCGCTGTTTGCGAGATAACTAGCAACTTGGGTTAATTAACGAACTATGCTGTGAAACAGTAATGAGAGGGAGAAAATTAGTAACTGCGATCGCATGAACCCAAAAACCTCTTTTCCAGCCAGTCAGTCGATACCCGCTCCCATCGCAGAAGTGACAGTTTATACAAATCAAGCCTTAGTAACTCGGCGCGGTATGGTGTCGCTGACTGGTTCTGAGCGCGAATTAATCGTTTCTGAATTGCCGTTAACCCTCCAGACTGACTCGGTACGGGCAAAAGTGAGCGGTAGCGTCCCCGTGAAATTATTGGGCGTGCGAACCGAAAAAGCTTTCGCTTCTGAAACCTTTGCCAAGCGCGTCGTCCAGATAAGTCAGCAAATTCGGCAGTTAGAAGAGCAACAGCGCCACCTGCGGGATTTACTGACATCGTTTGGACTGCAACGGGATTTTGTCCGAGGTTTGAGCGAAAAGTCGGTCGAACGTTATTCGGGATTGAATAGCCCCGAAAAAATTAGTTTGAATGAGATTAAGGAGTTCCTAGACTTTTTGGGACAGCAGCACGGCGAATATGCTAAAACAATTGCCCAACGGGAAAGGGAACAACAAGAAATCGACAGACAATTAGAAGCATTGCGCCAGCAGCGACAGCAAATGGTGCAACCTGCTTATAAGGATACGTTGAGCAGTTACAAGATCGTCGTTACTGTAGAGTCTGCTAATGCGCTTGATTTCGAGTTAGAAATATCTTACCTAGTCAATCGAGCGATTTGGACTCCCGTATACGATTTGCGGACTAGCAGCACCAGCAAGCGGGTAAATTTAAGATATTTAGCCGAAGTTAGGCAAAAGACGGGGGAAGATTGGATGGGTGTTGCTGTGAAACTTTCTACCGCCAAACCAGCGCTGACAACAATGCCTCCCAAACTGAAACCCTGGTATATTGACAGCCTGGATGGGAGTCCAGCACCGGCGCCTGATTTGAGAGAGGATACAGATTTCTCCGAGTTAGAAGCGCTGTTGGCAGATGAAACCGATGCGGTTAACAAACAAAATGTATTAGAAACGCAGAAAGTGGTCAGTTCATCGGGTAGCGTTGTCACATTCTGCGTTGATGGGGCGTGCAATATTCCTGCCGATGCGGCGGCGCATAAAGTGGTTATTTTTAGCCAAGATTATCCTTGTCGCACCGAGTACGTCGCGGTGCCGCGATTATTTAGCTTTGCCTATCTTGAAGCTACGGTAAAGAATAACCTGCTGGGGGCGACGCTGCTACCGGGTAAGGCGAATATCTTCCGCGATAATACGCTCGTAGGGACGACCCAGCTAGAGAAAGTTGCACCGGGAGCAGAGTTTAAACTGAATTTAGGAGTTGATGAGGGTTTGAAAGTTGAGCGGGAATTAGTTGAACGCGAGGTAGAACTGATGGGGAACTATCGCCGCACAACCTATGGTTATCGATTGGTGGTTACTAATTTACGCGATCGCGCGACTACCATAAGAGTAATCGAACAACTGCCCGTGAGCCGCAACGAGCAAATTAAAGTCCACCTCAAGTCCACCAATCCCCCAATTGGACTGGGCCAGATGGGTCAGTTAGAATGGTTGCTGGCGCTGCAACGTCAATCCAGAGGCAAGCATAAACGGGAACTATACTATCAGTTTACCGTTGAGCATCCCGCCGATTTAACTGTGGTAAGTTTGGATATTTAGCCGTTGTTTGTGAAGATAGCATAAAGACATTAACGTCTGGGCGTCCAAACCCCGATACTGCTGTATTATGTGAGTAAAATTACAACTATAGAAGAATCGAAACCCCATCAAGTCGTTCATCAAAAAATCAATGGTAAAACATGGATACTCGAAACACGACAATCCTAGTGGTAGATGATGAACCCAATAACCTGCGGGTTCTATCGACAATATTGAATAAACGGGGTTACAAAGTCCAAAAAGCCATTTGCGGCAACCTGGCTATAAAGGCAGCGATCGCGGCTCCCCCCGATTTGATTTTGCTCGATATAATCATGCCAAAAATAAATGGTTATGAAGTTTGTAAGCAATTAAAATCAATAGATAATACTCGCGATATACCCGTAATTTTCTTGAGCGCTTTAGATCAAACAAACGATAAAGTAAAAGCCTTTGAAATCGGTGGAGTTGATTACATTACCAAACCCTTTCAAGTCGAAGAAGTATTAGCCAGGATTGAGAATCAACTAACGATCAGGAAGCTGCAAAATAAACTCCAGAAACAAAACGATCGCTTGCAACGGGAAATAGAAGCCCGCAGACAAGCAGAGGAAAAAAAAGACGAACTGATTTCCATCGTCAGCCACGAATTACGCACGCCTTTGGCTTGTATCAAGACTGCGTTAGAGCTTTTGAGTACGGGGCATTATGGCGCTCTGGAAGCCAAGGGACATCAATTTATAGATATTGCGCTGATGAATACCGAGCGCTTGTTACGGCTGCTCAATGACCTTCTCGACTTGGAACGCATCGAAGCCGGCATAGATTTGACCTGTAGAGAAAACTGCAATATTGCCGATTTGATGGAGCAAGCGGTAGATAGTTTGCAAGCAATGGCTGAACAAGCCCAGGTGACTCTATCGGTTTCTACTGTGCCGGTAAAGCGATACGTTAATCCAGACCATATTATCCAAGTTCTAACCAATTTACTCAGCAATGCAATTAAATTTTCACCCCCAGGTAGCACCGTATGGCTGACAGCCCAATTGCAAGCACCCCCAGGGGAAAAAGCACAATCCGATCCCATCTGCCAAAACTTATTGATGTCGGTAAAAGATCGGGGACGGGGTATCCCATCGGATAAACTCGAATCAATTTTTGGTCGCTTCGAGCAAGTCTATCCTTCCGACTCACACCAGAAAGGCGGTTCCGGACTCGGTTTAACAATCTGCCGCAGCATTGTTGAGCAGTATGGCGGACAAATTTGGGTTGAAAGTAGCCTGGGTGGAGGCAGTACTTTCTATTTTACCTTGCCAGGTTTGCCAGATAATTACCCTGAATTTTACGAAGAATCTGAGCGAGGGATAGATTTGGCGGCGAGGTGAATAGGGAATAACATTTAGCTTTCACTTGCTGGCGAAGTTGGCTCGGTATACTCGCAAAAAATGCCGATCCCGACTTTGAGAATATATAAAAGGATAATAGTAGCGATCGCTGGATTAATCGGTAAAGTTGTAATCTGCGACAAAGTGACGACCAACGCCGTCAATAACCCCGCGTTTCCTGGATTTTTAAGATATTCATTGAGAATCGCCCGAAAACCCTCGTGACTGCAAAGTTCATCCCGCATCACTTTCAGCGTCACTTGCCAGATAGATTTTTCAGCTTCTAGTGCTGAGATTCCGTTTGTTTCGGTCCACAACTGCTCGAAAGTCGTGTCGAGTCTACCGTTGTGTTTTTTAAGAACTTCCATAGCTTCTTCAGCAGGTGGATAATCGTGCAAGAGTTCTTGCATTTGATCGATTTCTGTGAAGTTTAATAATATCGGGTTCATAGGGTTTTTGATTTGATGATGGGTGCGATCGCTTCTTAGTACTATCGTAATTAAAACCTTGCACCAGAAACCGGGTTTTTAAGAAAAACCCGGTTTCTTTTCGCGAGAGCCTTTATAATAGAAACTTGCTATCGGCCTATGCTTAAATTAACTTCAGCATCTAGGCTCAAAGCGATCGCTTATAAAAAATATCACCATGTCCTCCGATCAGTCCCCCAGAGAACACGACTCAACCCTAGAAGAAATCCGCGCTACCCGACTAGAGAAAGTCGAACAGATTAAGCAACTCGGTTTAAATCCCTACGCCTACCGTTGGGAGTCTACGCACCACGCAGCAGAACTTCAGGAGAAATACGCCGAGTTACCCAGCGGTGAAGAAGTTGACCTAGAAGTTGCGATCGCAGGACGTATCTTAGCGCGTCGCGTCTTCGGGAAACTCGCCTTCTTTAGCTTGCAAGACGAAACAGGCACGATTCAGCTATATCTGGATAAAAAAAGAATCTCCGAAAACATGGCAGATATCGATGGGGAAGCTTTTAATCACCTCAAGCAACTCACCGATGTCGGCGATATTATCGGCGTCAAGGGGACGATTAAACGCACTGAAAAAGGCGAACTATCGGTTTATGTGAAGCAATACGCGATTTTAACTAAATCCTTGCTACCTTTACCCGATAAGTGGCACGGACTCACCGATGTTGCGAAACGCTATCGCCAGCGCTACGTTGACTTAATTGTAAATCCCCAAGTGCGCGAAACCTTCCGCCGTCGCGCTCAAATTACCGCCGGAATTCGCCGCTATTTAGATGAAAGGGGTTTCTTAGAAATAGAAACGCCAGTGCTTCAATCAGAAGCAGGCGGTGCAGATGCGCGTCCTTTTATCACCTACCACAATACCCTGGAGATGGAATTGTACCTGCGAATCGCAACAGAATTACACCTGAAGCGATTAATTGTAGGTGGGTTTGAAAAAGTGTACGAATTGGGGCGTATTTTCCGCAACGAAGGCGTATCGACGCGCCACAATCCCGAATTTACCTCGATTGAAGTGTACCAAGCTTACGCCGACTACAACGACATGATGGCGCTGACGGAAAATTTGATTGCTACCGTCGCCCAAGAAGTGTTAGGTACGCTGCAAATTACTTATCAAGGCGAGGAAATAAACTTAACACCTCCTTGGCGTCGCGCTACGATGCACGAGTTAGTACAAGAAAAAACCGGGTTAGATTTGACCCGTTTCCAAACGGTTCACGAAGCTAGAAAAGCTGCCCACGAGTTTGGCGTTGAAGGTTTGGAAGACTGCGAAACTATGGGACATTTGCTAAATGAAATGTTTGAGCAAACGGTGGAATCCCATCTGATTCAACCTACCTTTGTGATTGATTATCCGGTGGAAATTTCTCCCCTGGCGAAACCTCACCGGGAAAAACCGGGTTTGGTAGAAAGATTTGAGCTATTTATAGTAGGGCGAGAAACTGCCAATAGCTTTTCTGAATTAACCGATCCCATAGATCAGCGATTGCGACTGGAAGCGCAAGCAGAACGCAAGGCGGCGGGTGATTTGGAAGCGCAAGGCGTGGATGAAGATTTCCTCACCGCGTTGGAATACGGGATGCCGCCGACGGGGGGATTGGGAATTGGTATCGATCGCTTGGTGATGTTGCTGACTGATTGTGCCAGTATTCGGGATGCGATCGCTTTCCCCCTCCTCAAAGCAGAAAAGTCTGAAAATTGAACTCACCCAGAAACCGGGTTTTTCTCATAATACCTTCGCCAATTTTCTGCAACGCCCACACCCCCAGGTTAAAACCTGGGGCTACACAAACAAAGCCCGCCTGCGCGGGCTAAAATTCTTACAGGCTGCTCTGGCAGCCTTTGAATGCAATAGCGATACCCTTTAGGGTATCGGCTTTTTGGCGAAGGTATTGTCTAAAAAACCCGGTTTCTTTTGCGATCGCTCATCTATGAACTATCTCGCTCATTTACTATTAGCCGAAAACACTCCTAAATCCCGTATTGGAAACCTAATGGGCGATTTTGTCAAGGGTGATTTAGAAAAATATAAAAACCAATATAGCGAAGAAATTATCAACGGTATAAAGCTACATCGAAAAGTTGATGAATTTACAGATACGCACCCAATTTATATTAGCAGTAAAAGGCGGATTGTTTATAATAGAAGATTTTCAGGCATTATTATCGATGTTTGTTACGACCATTTTCTAGCAAAGCATTGGGCTAGGTTTTCTGATGAAATTTTAGATAAACTTGTCAATAATATTTATACAGAATTACAAAATCATCAAAATATTTTACCAGTAAATTTACAGCAAGCACTACCCAGAATGATTGCTGAAGATTGGCTCGGCTCTTACAGAACACCGGAAGGCGTCGGGTTAGCCTTTGCGCGTATAGCTCGACGCTTGAAAAGAGAAAATACTTTGGCAACAGCAATCGATGAACTGATGAATAATTACTCTGGAATAGAGTCTGATTTTTTAAGTTTCTTCCCAGAAGTTATTAGTTATGTGGGTAAAATTCGCCAGGAACCGAAATAGAGCGGGAAAGCAGCCTCATGAGGTACACCTTCGACAGCAGTGTGCAGGGTGCATTAATGCACTCGCTACGAGAGTTTGTGTAGCGGCACCCTTAAGGGTGCCGCTACACAAACTCAGCCTTAAGGCTGTATGTAGTTCACTCGAAAAGCAATCCGTGATAAGCTTTATTCGCGAATACGGGTACGCAGTTGCTAACATTTAAAGCTGCGGCAATTTCTACATCTTTTGTAAATCCCCTGGCGATTAATTCTTTACCAGAAATGCATTGTTTCAAAGCGTCACCAAGCGAGTCACGCCACTTTTGAAATACTGCTACAGCAGCTTCCGCTTCGGGTGAAAGTTTTCCCTGCAAATAACTAAGAATAGCACCTGCTCCAATCAAATCTTCCCACGCTGGACGCAAACTGCCATCTTCCCATCGTTCTCCTGCTGGTATGACGGCAATTTTAGCACCGTAGTCAGGGGCATGTTGAGCGATCGCACCACAATTGCGAAGACACCCCACCAAAGTAGGAGTCGTCCCAGTCTGCAATGTTAGCTTTGAACCGTTGGGAGAAGGTAAAACTAACCGAGTTCCGGTGGGAATGTTGACCAGCGTTGCGGGGGAAAGCGAGTATCCTTGCTGGCGATCGCAACTTGCCAATTCTGCCTGCACAGATTTAGCATACTCGGCAGCTGACTCATCGCGCCACGGGTAAGGAAAGACAATTGCTTTGTTGTTTGTAGCAATTTCTACACATGTCGAAAAAGACAAAACATCGACAATAATTACCACATCGCTAATTGGGGCAAGTTTAGCAACTCCCCATTCCCCCCACTCGCAACGCAAATCAAATTCTGATTGGTCAAAAATCATCGCTTTCGATCGGATATCTGTAGGAGGCAAGTTTTATTGGTAAAACCTGCCCCTACAACAACCCCTAATTAGATGCTAAGGCGCTGGTAAATCTGATCCATGTGTTTCAAATGATGCTGGGGATCGAAGCAAGCTTCTATTTCTTCTGGCGATAATACCTGGGTGACGCGCTCATCTTTTGCAATCAAATCGTGGAAATTACCATCGGTTTTATTCCAAGCTTGATGCGCGCAAGATTGTACAATTGCATACGCTTCTTCGCGACTTATTCCCTTTCCTACCAAGGTTAATAACACCCGCTGACTGAATACAACGCCGCCGTAAACGTTCATATTCCGCGCCATGTTTTCTGGATAAACTAATAGGTGTTTCACCAGATCGGTAATATCCACTAACATGAAGTGCGTTAAGATACAGGCGTCGGGCAAGATTACCCGTTCGACGGAACTGTGAGAGATATCTCTTTCGTGCCAAAGCGCGACATTTTCGATCGCAGCAACTGCGTGTCCGCGTATAATTCTTGCCATCCCCGTCAATCGTTCCGAACGAATCGGGTTGCGTTTGTGCGGCATGGCGGAAGAGCCTTTTTGTCCTTTGGAGAAGAATTCTTCGACTTCTAAAACATCTGTGCGTTGCAGGTTGCGAATTTCCACCGCAAAGCGTTCGATCGAAGCTGCGACTAATGCCAAAGTTTGGACAAAATCGGCGTGGCGATCGCGCGATACTACTTGAGTAGATGCGGTATCGGGTTGAAGTCCGAGTTTTTGACAAGCGTAAGCTTCTACACGCGGTTCGATATTGGCATAAGTTCCCACCGCACCGGATATTTTACCAACGGCGATATCGTGGCGCAGGCGCACCAAGCGATCGCGGTGTCGCAATACTTCTGCGAGCCACCCTGCTAGTTTAAACCCAAAGGTGATCGGTTCGGCGTGGATACCATGCGATCGCCCGATCATCACCGTATTCCGATGCTGTTGCGCTTGGTAGCGAATCGCTTGGATTAAATCTTCCACCCGTTCCAACAATACATTTACACTCGCTACCAATTGCAGCGCCAACGCCGTATCCAGCACATCCGAACTCGTCAATCCCAAATGGATATAACGTCCCGCGTCCCCCACATATTCATTAACATTTGTTAAGAACGCAATCATATCGTGGCGGACTTCCGCTTCAATTTCCAGCACCCGTTGGGGGTCAAAATTCGCCTTCGCCTTAATTTCCTCTACCGCCTCAGCGGGGATATAACCCAGTTCCGCTTGCGCCTCGCAAACGGCTATTTCTACCTGGAGCCAAGTCTTAAGTTTATAGGTTTCCGTCCACAGATTGCCCATTTCGGGCAACGTATACCGCTCAATCACAGTCCGCCACAGAGTGCAACCGTCTTATTGTACAACTTATATTTGCACGATTTTACTGTTATATCTAATTATTTTAATGTTTGTATATTAAACCCCAAGCTCTTGTTCAATAATTCCTATTAACTCTAAGATACTTATAGATTGACAGTGTCATGCTGATTGCGATCGCAAAATTTCTAGCCGTTTCTGGACAGATTCCCGCATTTTATAAAAAGCACTCCACTCGACAAAATCGACTTTATCCCCCATTTCACCAAGATGGAAGCGTCGGTAAAAATCCTCTGATGACATTTGATACTGTGCTTCAAACGTTTGTAATTCTGCTTGTAAGCTTGCGGCTTCTTTTTGTGCGATCGCTATTTCATGGGCAATCAGTTTATCTAAGGTACGCTCTACAATATCGCTGCTATATCCCGCTTGACTGTATATTCTGTGCAAAATCTCTAATTTCTCTAAAGTTTTTTCTCCCTTTGTCATCTCGACAACTCCGGTTTAACTACTTATTCTAAGCATAGCGAATTATAATCGAGTCAGATCCCGCAAGAAGTGCGATGGTGAAACAATTATGAACGCTCAAGAGCTATTGCAGCAGGTAAAGTTTATTGTAGACGCCGAGGGAAAGCGAACGGGTGTCTTACTCAGTATGGAAGTTTGGGAGAAAATTCTCACCCTTGTCAAAAATGTAGACAAAGATGAAAAAACCCATCAGCCTGCAAAAGAAGAGATTATACCTTGGGAACAATTTCAGATCGAACTGGCAGCAAGAGGTTTACCTACAACCTATAATTCACCCGAAGATTTTATTAGCGCAATTAAATCTGATTTTGAGTGTGGTGGTTTACATATAGCACGTCAACTAGCTTTTCGAGCCGTTGAACTTTATCCCGAACACGAACAAATCCAGTATTACGCTCATGTTCTCGCACCTCCAAAAGTTACTGTTGTTCCGAGTAACCCTGATCGCCGTAAAATGGTTGCAGCTAATCAAGATTGGTTAAGAGAAAATAGACTTAAGTATCTGAATCGTTGGGTAGCAGTTCGCAACGGTGACTTGTTAGCCGATGCAGCTTCTCTTGACGAATTAGTGGCTCAGATAGATGATACAAAGGATACTTTAATTACTGTACTTTATTAATGGTTCTGTTTTTTGACAATGGCAATCCTTTTGCTACAGGTGCTACTCGTTATCAGTATCGTCCAGCTACCCAAGGTGAAAGCAATAATCGCATTTTTCTCCAAGTAGATGTAGCTGGAAATATTATAGAAGCTGTCGTTGATACAGGCGCGCCTTATGTAATATTAGCGCCTTGGATTGCTCAACTTGCAGGGCTTAATCCGGCTTTTGCTCTTGCTAGGGATAGAATGTTAATTAGAGGAATGTGGCTGGATGGAAATATTTATCGATTGAATCTAAAGCTGGTCGCAGAGTTAGGTGATGACTTGGAGGTACAAGCAACTATTTTTGTACCGGATAGAGAAGAATTATGGGGGAATTTTCCTTCTTTCATCGGCTTGGGTGGTTTTTTAGAAAGAATTCGTTTTGCTTTCGATCCCGCAACCGATACTTTTTATTTTGGTTCTCTGACGTAGCGATCGCATTTACTTTGCTGCTACTAACTACCAAGTGCCTATCCCAAGTCGCCGTTACCCATTCGTCGGTTGCTAATTTTTTTTGTGTGTAACTCATAAGTTACCACCAGTCATTGACAAATTTATTATCATTGTAGCTGAAATCTTAGGTAAATTCCAACCCAACTCATCTCATATCGGCAACTTTCGCACGCGGATAACTGTTTCGCTCACAGTAATAATAGCGCCTAATTCCAATTCGTTGGCAAACTGTGGCAGCACTTCTGCTAATATTTGATTCACCTTTTCTGGTCTTTCATCGTTGAGGCGCAACAAAATAATACTGGGCGATAGTTCACCGCTCATGACTATGAGCGAATCAATGCCAAAATCTCTGGTTAAGATAATCCGCTCTTCTTGGCGAGCTTTGATGACAATTTCTTCATCGGTTAAAAACTGCCAACCTTTTTCAACTAAACGAATGGCGTCGTGTCCTTGCGATCGCAACCACTTAACGGTGCGGGGAGAAATCCCCATATTGGCTAAAAATCTCATCAAATTTGCTCATCCTCTCAGATAAACTTGTTCTTTAGCTAACCAAGCCGCATATTCAAGGCATTGTTGAATATCTTCTGTTTCAAGTTCGGGATAATCTGCTATAATATCGGCAATTGATTTGCCATGTGCTAGCAAATTTAAAACCAAAGAAACCGTAATTCGCATTCCTCGAATGCACGCTTGTCCAGCCATGATATTGCGGTCAAAAGTAATGCGGTCAAATCCTAACATTTGTCCATCTCCTAATTTAGCTAAATTAACTCAAGTTGCTGGCTAATAGCTAATGGCTAATGGCAAGATATTATTGTGAATCTCTCTCTATTCCCCAATTAACAATTAGCAATTAGCAATTAGCATTTAATTACTGCATTCGATCGATAGTGCGATATTGAATTGCCTCGGCTACGTGGTGGGGTTTAATAGTATCATCACCAGCGAGATCGGCAATTGTTCGGGATACTTTTAGGACGCGATCGCTCGCCCTAGCCGAAAGTCCCAATTTTCTAATCGCTGCTTCTAATAACATCCGAGATGCATCATCTAACTGACACCATTTTTGTAAGTGATGGCTTTGCATTTGGGCATTACAGCGCACACTTGGTTCATCTTTAAACCGCAATCTGGCGCGATTTCTGGCTGCTTGTACTCTATCCCGCACGGGTGCAGATGGTTCGCCTTGTGGTTGTTGAGTAATTTCCTCGGCTTTCAAACGATTGACGGCAACTTGTAAATCTATTCTATCCATCAAAGGGCCAGAAAGTTTCGCCCAATATTGCTCGCGTTTATTAGCAGTACAAGTACAATGTTGAATCGGATCGCCAAAATAACCGCAAGGACAGGGATTTGTACTTGCTACTAAGGTAAACTGAGCCGGGAAGCTAACAGATTGTTTGGTGCGAGAAATAGTAACGACGCCATCTTCTAATGGCTGACGTAAAAATTCTAAAACATCGCGTTTAAATTCCGAAAGCTCATCAAGGAAAAGAGTGCCTTGGTGGGCTAAAGAAATTTCACCGGGACGGGGGAAACTACCACCGCCGACGAGAGAAGGACCAGATGCAGAATGGTGAGGACTGCGGAACGGGCGATCGCTTACCAAAGTTCCTCTATTTTTAAGTAAACCAGCAACCGAGTAAATTTGCGTCACTTCCAAAGCTTCTTCAAACGTCAGCGGCGGTAAAATCCCCGGTAAGCGTCTCGCTAACATTGTTTTACCGCTACCAGGCGGCCCAACAAAGATTAAATTATGTCCGCCAGCAGCGGCAATTTCTAAAGCACGTCGGGCGTGTGTTTGACCTTTGACATCTTTTAAATCTGGCCCGCTAAACTGAGATTTAGCTAATTCTTTGATGCCATCTAATTGCACTGGCTGGTAACGTTCTGGCTGGTTCAAAAAATTAGCCACATCTTCTAAATGTTTAAATCCGTAAACTGCTAAATCCTTAACTACAGCAGCTTCTTGTGCATTGTCGGCGGGAACCACTAATCCCGCAATTCCCATGCGTTTGGCAGCAGCAGCAATAGGCAAAACGCCAGCAACAGAACGAAGGCTGCCGTCAAGGGAAACCTCACCCAAGAATAAATAATCCCCCAATAATTGAGCGCTCACTTGTTCCGATGCTGCCAGAATGCCTACGCTGATAGGCAAATCAAAACTTGGCCCTTCTTTGCGTAAATCAGCAGGAGTTAAATTAACGACAATTTTACGCAAGGGAAAGGCATATCCAGAATTTTTCAGCATTGCCCTTACCCGTTCTCGCGACTCTTGAATTGCTACATCCGGGAGTCCTAAAACAACAATTCCCGGCAGTCCGCCCGTCGAAACATCAACTTCCACCCCTACTTTAACCGCATCGATACCGACGATGGTTGCACTCCAAACTCTGGCTAGCATGGTAGTTTCGATAACTTGGTTTGTTTTTAGGGTTCCCGCGATCGCACTCCCACAAACAGTCCAACAGGTAGAATGCTGCTAGCCGAATTCACCATCGAGCATGACTCAAGCTAAAGAAACGATTTTCAGCAAAATCATCCGCCGGGAAATTCCCGCCGACATTGTCTATGAGGACGACCTCGCCCTTGCTTTCAAAGACATTAACCCCCAAGCCCCAGTCCACATCCTCGTTATTCCCAAACAGCCGATTGCCCAAATATCCGATGCCGAATCTCAAGACCACGCCCTGATGGGACACCTATTGTTAACGGCTAAGCGCGTCGCCCAGCAAGCCGGACTCGATAACGGCTATCGCATCGTCATTAATAATGGCTCAGATGGCGGACAAACCGTATATCACCTGCACCTGCACATTCTCGGCGGACGGCAGATGAAATGGCCTCCCGGTTAGGGGAGATGGGGGAGATGGGGGAGATGGGGAAGATTGGGGGACGAGATGGAGGTGATGAAGATGATGAAGATGATGAAGATGGCGAAGAAATTACTTCTATTTCAAGAGTCTTCCTTGTCTTCCTTGTCTTCCTTGTCTCC
>DNGJ01000356.1 GCA_003486305.1 Cyanobacteria bacterium UBA11371 | reverse complement strand
GGGCACGGCGATAGAAAATCTTTTCCTTGATGGCAATGTCGATTGATGCCGTGCCCCTACTGCGATCGCAGTTGGTTGCGAGGAATGGCAGAAAACCTTGATGTTTGACAGGGTTTATTTACACAAAGGTTGAGTTTGCCAAGGATGGTAAGGCATTCTATTAGGTGCAGAAGCTGTCAGAACGACTTGGCCTTTTTCGTTTGTATACCAACCAGTTGCTTCTACAATCTCTGTAGGAAGTTGCGTTCTGCGTAGCTGTTCTCTATTAGATCGCACGTTCTCTCCCTCTCTGCGTTCTGCTGGATTAATTGTCACTAAATCTACTAAATATCCTTCCGGACTAAGGGGGTCGTCTGGGCCTTCTGGAATGCCGCCGCGTCCAATTACTACAAATGAACTTCGCCTTGCTTGGCGCGAACATTGTTGATCTACAAGTCCGGTAATATCTACTACATTGTCTGGCAATTCTATTAATCCGGAACTGGGGTCAACTTCGGGGGTATTAATTGTTACTTCGCCGCTTAATTCTGAGTTGGCTCCGGTGGCGGTGATGTCGCTGAATGAGGTTTGTTGCTGTCTAAATTCTGTGCCAAAGATTCCTTGGGTATTGATGGTAACTGTACCGCCACGGAAGTTTTCTGAATTGGCGCTGATGTCGCTATTTTCTAAGGCGGCGATGATATCGCTGTCGATGCGAATGTTGCCGCCTGTAATTTCTTCTCCAATGGCGTTGGTGGTGATAAAACTGCCTTCGCGCAACTGGAGAAATTGCGATCGCACTACCACATCCCCACCAAATTTCCCTCCTGTGGCGTCGGTGGTGATGCTGCTGTTGCGGCGTAAGGTGATGCTTGGCGATCGCAAGTTAATATTACCTTCTCCGCCTTTGGTGTTTGCGGCGATATTGGCTTGATTATCTAATCGGATTGCATCAGCAGTAATGTTGATATCGCCTGCTGTGCGTTGATCGGATCTACTGCTGGCAAACAGTCCGGCGTCATTGCTTAGGGTTAGCAAGTTGGTAGTTATATTGATATCACCTCCGTTACCTTCGGCGGTTTCTTCGACTGTGGTGAAGGCGGCACTGACAACATTTCCATTCGCGGCTGTGCCATCAAAAGTAACGCGATCGCGCGCAATTATGGTGATGTTTCCGGCATTTCCTTTTCCCTGAGTATCGGCGATTAGTTGAGCGCCATTGGTTACGGAAAGCGATCCGGTTTCGATATAAATGTCGCCTCCGTTGCCTGCGTCGGCTTGGAATGCTGAACTGGCAATTGAAGTGGGAATTAGTAAACCGACGCCATCAAATACAACGGTATCGCTGGCAATAATTGTGACATTGCCTGCATTTCCTACGCCTTCGGTAAGCGATCGCAAACCAGCGCCATTAGTAACGAAAAGCGAATTTGTTTCGATCCGAATGTCTCCTCCCTCGCCTTCAGCAAAGGGGCCAACATTGCTGAGTATTCCAGAGATGCTGGTGAGAATGTCTCCACTGAGAGCCAATCCCGTACCATCTAAAGTGATGCGATCGCGGGCAATAATTGTGACATTACCTGCATTTCCTTTGCCGCGAGTATTGGCAAGCAATTGAGCGCCATTGGTAATAGAAAGAGAACCCGTTTCAATGTAAATATTGCCTCCATTACCCTCGGCATCAACACTTGATACGGTAGTGAAAGCAGCGCTGCGAAATAAACCCTCGCTATCGACTCCATCAAAAGAGACGCGATCGCTAGCTGCAATCGTTATACTACCTGCATCGCCTTTGCCGCGCGTTTCCGCCAGCAGTTGACCGCCACCTGTTACAGATACCGAACGTGCAGTGATATTGATGTTGCCTCCCTTACCGATGGCTGTCGCGCCTAAAATGCTTCTGATCTCGCTGTTAATAATCCCAAATCCATCAACGGTAACTGTATCGCGAGCGGTTATGCTGATAGTACCTGCATTACCTTTGCCATTGGTATCGACGGCTAAAATAGCACCATTAGTGAGGCTTAAAGTCCCGGTAGAAATGGTAATTTTACCGCCATTGCCTTGTGCTTTTGAGCCGACGATGCTATTGCTGCCGCTAGAGAAGTCCTGAATAAATCCATCAAAGGAAACGCGATCGCGAGCCACAATTGTGACATTACCCGCATCTCCTTTTCCACTCGTACTGGCATTGATTTGACCGCCATCGTTAACTAACAGCGATCCAGTTGTAATGTTGATGTTACCTCCCTTTCCTGTTGCTACTCCCAGTACTAAACTAGCGGCATCCGTGCCTTCAAAAGAGACAGTATCGCGAGCCAAAATATTTATATCACCTGCATCGCCTTTGCCGACGGTACTAGCAACTAATACGGAACCATCGGTTACAGAGAGGCTACCAGTTTGGATATTAATATTACCGCTGTTGCCAATGCCATTGACGCCGACGACATCCCGAATCGAACTAGAAGCAATATTAATTGTTTCAGTCGCATTCAGGGTTAAATCTCCTGCCATGCTGCCAGTTGAACCCAAACCTTGGGCAATTCCAGTCATCAAGAGACTGTCTTGAATATCAATATTTTTGGCAGTAATGGTAATGCTACCGCCCTTGGCTGCGATCGCGTTAATCCCGGCTTGATTAATAATAAAAACATCGCCTCTGGCTACACCATCGGGGAAACTCAAGCTGCGATCGCTATTGATAGTAACTGTTCCCTCGCCCACCAATCCACCTAATTCAATTCGACCGCCCTCAGCTTGTAAAATCCCACCATCTATAATTACATTGCCGCCCACAAGCGATAGAGTATTTCCTGCCTTAACTTCTAAAGGATTCAAAGAACTAGGGAATTTTGTTATAGCACCCGTTGCGGCGAAGTTTTGACCTAAACCTTCAACCCGAATTTCTCCCGACTTCGAGCCATATTGCAAGCCAATTGGTACGCTAATCGTCAGCAATGGTGAGGTTTGAGGATTGCTGGCGCTAAATTCCGTACCATCAGCAAAGCGGAAACTACTGGCAGTCGTGGCTAAAAATGAACCGCCAATATTAAGCCTTGCATTTGGGCCAAAAATAATGCCATTGGGATTGAGTAAAAATAAATTCGCCGTGCCATTGGCGCGAATCAAGCCATCAATATTAGAAAGATTTCCACCCGTAACGCGGCTAAAGATATTTTGAATATTAGCAGCATTATTAAAGAAAGCTTCTGCACCTGTGGGAATAGAAAACTCGCGAAAGCTGTGGAACAGATTACCGCCTACTTGCGTTCCACCTTCAATGATGCTGGCGTTACCCGCAGGCGTAACAATCGAATTGGTGGGTAGCGTCGCATCCGGGACAATTTGCGCCAGCGTCGGAGAAGTTATCAGCAGACAAAACAAAGCGATGTCGCCTGCTAAGCATAATTTGGAGGAAAATGTTTTGAGCGGCGAGAGAGGAAACATTAAGATTTAGCCGAGTCGAGGTGGTTTGTCAATAGTTTACCTAAATAGTTCGCGAGCAAATATAAAAATATTTGGAAGTCAAAACTACCGCTGCAAAAATTCAGATAAAATTGAATTATTCAAACCCCGTAAAAAATTCATCGGTTGTCTGGCATGTCTAAACTTTTGCCAGTAGTCTTAGTCGCAACTGCCCTACTTTTGGGTCATGCAGAAAACCAAAATCTGGCAATAGCCGGTACTTGTGCAGGTGCTAGCTGTCCGCCACCCCCGTTGGGGTTCGTACCCGGACAACGCATCGATGTAGAAGTGGTCAATCAAACAGGGGTTACGGTGCTGTTGGCGGAAAAGATCGCGGGGACTGATGCCATTGCGATTAGACCTGGACAGGCGTTGAGATTTCGACGGTGGCCCGCGACGGAACCGAATTTCTCGCTGGTGTTCTGGAGTGAGGTATCGCGAATACTGACGGCGAGACTTTCTCAGCCAAATCCGGACACGCTGCGAGTGGTGTTAATATCTGGGGGACGCATACCAGGCGATCGCACGATCTACATCCTCAACGATGGTCGCGTTATGCTTTTCTAACGCTGTTCTGAGATGCTCAGCGTATAGGATGCTTGTTTGTCTTTTCCATAAGCACCTACCCAAATTTCGTAAGTTCCAGGCAACCACTCGCCCGCGAGGCCGGGATTTTTGCCTCTAAAATCATCGTTGCACCAAATTCCCCCAGGTCCCCGTACAAGCAGCGTTGTATCTTCTCGACTTTCAACTTGAATCCTGAGGTGGTTAAACGAAGAATTCAAAACTAAATTATGGTTGGGTTTAGCATTGGTAAAACCAACGCAGGGGCCATTGGCTGTTTCTGGGCGACCAGCAATTTGAGCGATCGAAGCCGATCCGCCACCAACACCTTGAACTCTAATCGGAGCCGGAGAAAAGCCAGGGCTGATGCTAATATTTTGCATATTTTGGGATCTCTGAGCCTGAACTCCCCCTTGGGTTAGTAAACAATAAACAGCAGTAAGTAAAAAGAAACAAACAAAAGAAACCAGTTTTATTTTTGCTCGGTTTATACCAAATCCGCATTTATATTTATAGACCGCGCAGGCGGTCTTTGTTAGTGTAGCCCCACGCTTTAGCGTGGGGGAAATTGACCAAGATCGAAGCAGATTGGGTATTAATCGTTCCCAGGCAGAACCTGGAAACGCTTTTACCTTTAATCTTGACCCTTGATTCTGCAATCTGTTTTGCATTTTAACTGTGGATTGCGGATAAGCAATCGTGTATCAAATGTTTTGCACCTTCAGGGACGAAAAGACAAGCAACAAAGTTCCTAGCCAAGTTCAGACAAGCGTTTTAGCGCCTGTTGCAACCGAGGTCGGTCGAGTGCCTTTTGATGCAAGATCAGCCAAGATTGGATCAAATCTGGGCCATGCACTTCGCCAGTTAAACCGGCGCGCAGACTTCGCATCACCAATCCTTTTTTGACGTTCAGTTGTTTGGTGACTTGCTTGAGAATTTCTCCAGCAGTTGCTTCGGTTAGCGATTCAATGCTATCTAAGGCGGTTAAAATTGCTTCCAGAGCGGCTGTTGCGCCTTCTTGTTTGAAATGCCCTTGAGCTTCTTCAGTAAAATCCACCGTTTCAGCAAAGAAAACTCGACTCATAGCAACAGCTTCCTGCAAGCGAGTAAGCGATGGGCCGATCAAAGCTACTATTTGCTGTAACCAGGAGCGATCGCTCACCAAATCAAACTCATATCCCGCTGCTTGCCAATAGGGAATTAATTCATCCGTCAGCTTTTCTACCGGCATTTTGTGGAGATATTGACCGTTAATCCAGTTGAGCTTATCCCAGTCAAACTTTGCCCCCGCTTTGTTGACGCGATCGAAGCTAAACTGCTTCGCTGCTTCTTCTAGGGTAAAAATTTCCTGAGTCGAATCTGGCGGCGACCACCCCAACAAGGTCATATAATTAACCATTGCTTCGGCGGTGTAGCCCATGTCTTTGAAGTCCCAGATCGAGGTTACTCCATCCCGTTTGGAAAGCTTGCGCCCTTCTTTGTTCAAAATTAACGGCGTATGGGCAAATTCCGGTACTGAAGCACCAAAGGCTTCGTAAAGCAAAATCTGCTTGGCTGTATTGGCGATGTGGTCTTCTCCCCGGATGACGTGGGTGATGCTCATATCCATGTCATCGACTACCACGGCAAAATTGTACAGGGGTATGCCAATTGTGGGGTGGGCATCTTGCCCGCCATCCCCATCCGCTGTCCGGGAAATGACCATATCGCCACCCAAGTCGCTACCTTTCCAGGCGACCTTTCCCCGTACCATGTCATTCCAGACAATTTCCCGGTCGTCATCTATTTTGAACCGAATCACGGGCTTGCGACCAAGGGCTTCAAATTCTGCTTGCTGTTCTGGCGTCAAGTTCCGATGTCGGTTATCGTAGCGGGGAGCCAGTCCTTTGGCTTTTTGCTCTTCCCGCATCGCTTCTAGTTCTTCTGCACTCGTGTAGCAGCGATAGGCTAAACCTTTATCCAACAGATCTTGAACTTTCTGCCGATACAAGTCTAGGCGTTTGGTTTGGAAAATTGGCCCTTCATCCCAAGTTAATCCCAGCCAGGTCAGACCATCGAGGATGTTTTGGGTGTATTCCGGCTTTGAGCGTTCTAAGTCGGTATCTTCAATCCGCAAGATAAACTGACCACCCTGATGACGCGCGAACAGCCAGTTAAACACAGCCGTTCTTGCCGTGCCAATGTGTAAATTTCCCGTAGGACTAGGCGCAATCCGAACTCTAACTGTCACAAGTAACTATCTCCGACAAGGCACGACTACTGCTTTTTAGATTTTAGAGTTTATCTGAAATCCTCGATCCCAGCTAGGAGGCTGGGATCGCGACATCCCCAGGTAGGAGGCTGGGAAATAGACCTTACGGGACTGACGGGGCTCGAACCCGCAACTTCCGCCGTGACAGGGCGGTGCTCTAACCAATTGAACTACAGTCCCAAGTTTCGAGCGCAATTCCCAGTATTACTATTTTTCCCAGAGTTGTCAAGTCTTTTTGGCACGAATTCTATAAAATTTTTTTGGTTCCCCTATACACATAAGTTGTTTTTTGTCCATTTTGTTTACAGATCTTAAAAAACCCTTAAATAAATGTATCTCAGTTTACCAGTATAGGATTCTAAAGGTTGAGTAAGCATAAATACCCAATTTTTTGCGATTAAGCCGGGTGGCGTACAAGTGGTCACAACTGCGTTCAGCATCAAGATCGACATGCAGAAGTTAAGTACAGAGGAATTGCTAGCTCAATACGCTAGTGGCAAACGAGACTTTGAGCAAGTTAACTTAAGCGAGGCTTACTTGTTTCAAGTGGATTTAAGGCAAATCAATCTTAAAAATAGCAATTTAAGGGCGGCTCACTTACCTTATGCCAATCTCAGTCAAGGGAATTTGCAGAAAGCTAATTTACGAGAGGCTCAATTGGGGGATACCCAACTTTACCAAGCTGATTTGTCTTTTTCTCACCTGCAAGGCGCGAATTTGTCAAGAGCCAATCTGCGTTATGCGAATTTGCGGGGAGCCGAGCTTAAGGGTGCGAATTTATACGGGGCAGATTTATATCATGCGGATCTGATCGGGGCGGATTTAAGCGATGTTGATTTGAGAGGCGCGAATTTAGAGGGAGCGAATCTGGAGTTAGCGGTGCTTGTGGGTAGCAATTTGTTTCGCGCCCAGAATGCGGATTTGTCGAAAGCGGTATGCGATCGCACCACCACTTTTCCCGATGGATATCAAGGCAATTGATGGCTGGGAGAACAAGGAGCGATTCTTCCTTGTCTCCTTTTTTACCTTCAGTCAGCCTGATTGGGCTTGAGAGTTTGGCGGGTGAACTTGATCTGGATCGAGTAAATTTCGCCATCAGCGGTAACTGCGGTGATGGTAGACTCGCTTTCTCCATCCGGGAACAGCATCTGACAGCGGAATGTTCCAGTAGGATTGAGTTCGATTGGACGACCGTCAATGGTAACCTTGGCATCGGGTTCGGTTTCACCGTAAACGCTTAACTCAGCATCTGCGACTAGGGGAAACTTGCTGCGACGAGTTTTTTCACTAGAGACAGACGAAGGATTCTCAGGGGTATTTAATAGATTGGTAACGCCCAAACTACCGTTGCTAGAAGAAAGGATGGATGGGCTAACAGGGGGCACAGATAGTAGCTGCATAGCTTCAAACTCGACATTGGCTAGTTGTCGATCTTCCTCAGAGGCGGGGGGTATGCGGACAACTGGGGATCTAGCTAACATCAGCCAGCGATCGCTCGGTGTAACATAGCCAATTTCCACCATATAATCGCGATCGCGCCAGGGAATCGTCAAGTATCCATCCCGCGAGTCTTCGCTGCAATCATTTTCCCCTATGCTTTCTGGCTGTTGGTTATTTAAGTCAATATCGGTGACATCGTAAAGACGCAACGCTAACTTAGTACCACCCTCCTGCCGCAATTTCTCTTTTTTCTCTTTAGGGATATTCCAGTAAGCGTAAGCCCATTCTGCTTCGCTCGATAACAGGACAATCGTACTTTCATCGGCATTCTCAGTTGCTTCGGTATCGGATTTTACTGCTTGTACTTCCTCTCGATGATCCTGAGTTGCCATAATTGCTGCATTTGTTGCGATCGCGTCACTTGAATTCAAGGATACCGCTGTTCCTTCTGCTACATCATCTGCGACGGTTTGTGTATCGCTTGTTTCTCTAATATCTTTTCCAGATATGGCGATCGCTTCCTCCTTGGGGGGTTTCTCTGTAATATTTGATACCGCTGTAGTTGTTGACGGAATTGGTTGAGTATCGCTTGTGTCTCGAATATCTGAGCCAGAAACTAACCCAGTAGTTGCGATCGCAGTCGGGTGTGTCACCGAAGGTATAGCTGTTGACTGGATTGGCTCGGATGCCGTCGAGGTGGATTCATCAAGGGCTACGGGTGGTGAGGAAGAATTATCGCTTAAGTCTGGAATTTCTGAGCCAGCAACTAACGCAGAAACGGGGGTTGCTTCTGGGATGTCGGATACGGTTTCTGGAGTTTCCTCGGTTACAAGGGAAGATACCTGTTCTGTTATTGGTGGTGATGGGTCAATTTCCGAGTCAGAGGCTAGTCTGGAAGGTTCTTCCTGTATGACCGCAGGTTGGGATACTGATTCTGGAGTTTCCTCGGTTACAAGGGAAGATACCTGTTCCGTTATTGGTGGTGATGGGGAAAGTTCCGAGCCAGTGGCTAGTCCAGATGTTGCGATCGCTATATCTTTTGTCTCGTTAGCAGTTATTGGGGTATCATATGATACTGGTCGATAACTTTCGCGCCGGGGCGAGATAGGTTCGATGGGATCGAGGCTGGACAGAGACAGGTGTTGATTGGATTGAGGTTGCGATCGCTTATTTTTCAGCGATCCCCAAAGCAGAAATAGTAGCAAGCCTGAGATCCACAGCCACCAAATCCAGAGTACTTTTCCATCTGGAATAGAAGAAGTACCAGCACTTTCACTAGCCACAGGAGCGGGCCTAGTTGCTGGCTGTGCTGGAACGGTTTCTGGGAGCGGGGTGACGCCCGGAGTTAGCGTTTGTGCAGGAACGAGTGCGCCCGGTGTGGTGGCGGTTGCTGGGAGGGGGGTTGCAGGGGGTGTTGCTTGTGCAAGAACGGTTCTAGCTTCTGCGATCGCGCTCTGACCCTGGGGTGCAGTTGCATAGCCCAAAAAATTCTGTAATGCAGCGCTGGTATTCGTTTTCTTATAGACGTAAAACAAACGTTGCGAGAAAGGATACCTGGGGTCATCTGGGGTGGTTTTATGCATCGCGAGGACGCGAATACCAGGTTGATTGAGTACTTCATCGGCGATCGCGATGCCGATCCCATCGGTTCCCAACTCCCGGATAACGGCTTGCGTGCTATCTTCAGTTAGCTTGAGCGCATTAGCACCCGTGTCAAACCTTGCTGGCTGAAAAACGGGATATTCCCGCAAAGTTTGGCGTAAATCGCTCGTTTCGGGGCGGTCAATGACTCGAATTCTACCGGGCGCGCCACCTAACTCAGACCAATCTTGAATCTCGCCCCGGAATATTTTGGCAAATTGCTGGTCGGTTAAACTGCCAGTGAAGGGATTATTTGCCCCTACCACAATAGCAATTTTGTTGCGAGCTACTGGAACCTCAACCAAACCTCTGGCTTTCTCCCGCCTGGTCAGGGGACGACCGATAGCAGCCAGATCGGCTTGTTCTTGTCGCACGGCGCGCAGGGCGGCATTTGCGTCTTGATACCCGATGGTGACTTCTTGACCGGGGAATTGTTGCTCAAAGCGCCGTTCGAGGGCTTCGTTGAATTTCTCCATGCTGGAAGAACTCGCAATCCGCAGCTTTTTCACCCCAGGAACGGCTGTAGGACTTGGTAAAGCAGTAGGAGCGGGAGTTTGAGCCAGAACGGGATTGAAGGTAGATGCGGCTGCGGGTTGTTCAGCAGCCGCAAGGGCGTACAGTAACGCCAAAGTGACTAGCCTTGTATCTTTTTTCTGCAACATATATAAAAAGCAGCGTGACAGCCCTGACTGAAGTTAATTTCTTTAAATAAAGATGTGCTAATTATAGAGCCGTGGTTTAGATGAAATCTGCAATCTGTTTTGCGATCGCAGCCTATACGACATGCGCCCATTTTGGTAGAATAACAAGTCCTGTGTTGATTGAGACGCTTCCACCGAAGGAGTTGCCCTTATGGCTCGCATGTACTATGACGCTGATGCCAATTTAGACCTTTTGGCGAATAAAACCGTTGCCATCATCGGCTATGGTTCTCAAGGTCACGCCCACGCCCTCAATCTTAAAGATAGCGGCATTAACGTCATTGTGGGTCTGTATCCGGGCAGTAAGTCGGC
>DNGJ01000098.1 GCA_003486305.1 Cyanobacteria bacterium UBA11371 | reverse complement strand
TTCTTAACCTGGCACGAATGGTCGCTACCCAAGTATTTAATTTTACTTTCTACAACTGGGTCTGAGCTTTCTCCCCACTTAGTCAATCTAATTCCAGAAGTCTGGAAGCCGCTACCAACAACTGAAGAGATTGTTTCCATAACTGATGAAGTATTGGAACAATTTAATGTTAATCGGGGCGAAATCGATACAAACACCCTAATTTTAGCCTCGTCTGGATTAACCCAAGAAGAAATAAAAACTGGGCTGAGACTCGGTTTAAAGCGTGGTAGCGTTACGAATGAAGACGCACTTACATTTTTACTTAACTACAAAATCAATCTACTAAGCCGTCTTAATATAGAGTTTATTCCCAAGCCCGAAGTGAGCGACTTTGGGGGATTGGATTTACTCAAACAAGCATTTATTGAAATTAAAAACAAATATACTCCAGAAGCCCGTGCTTGCAATCTTCCCATTCCCAAAGCGTGCTTGCTAGTTGGTCCACCGGGGACTGGGAAAAGTAGGGCGGCTAAAGCTTGTGCTGCCCTACTGAAATTTCCCCTGGTCATGTTAGATGTGGGAACCATCGTAGCAGGTGGGTTGAAGTTTCTTAAGGAAGTACTGCGGCGAGTGGAAGCGATCGCACCCTGCGTTATAACATTCGACGAATTCGATAAGCTTTTTGCAGCTTCTACTAATTCAGGAGAGGATATAGCTAACAGGCAAGTCCTGGGTACTTTACTAACCTGGCTTCAAGAGAAAAAAAGTTTGACTTATGTAATTGCTACGCTTAACCGCTTGCGAAGTCTTCCACCAGAACTAACTCGTGCAGGGAGATTTGACAGAAAATTTTACGTTGGTTTACCCCAAGCAGTAGAACGGAAAGAAATTATCCAACTGCACGCTAAGCGCTACGATTCCCGTTACACAATTGGAGATGGGCCATTAACTGAAAGCGAATGGCGAATTCTGTTAAACAGTTCTACTATTAATTTCAGTGGCAGCGAATTAGAAGCTTTAGTGGAAAGAGCAGCGAACAATATATTCCAAAAAGCTTTTTTTGAAAAACGCCAAAAGCTGGAAACAGGTAGAGTTTATGAAGATGACCCAATTAGTATAAATATTAATGCTTTTGATTTGATAGAAGCTGCTAAGACTATCTATTCGCTCTACTCAATAGACCCAGATAGAATCATCGCTATCCAAAACCAATCTAAATACTTTTGCGAACCAGCCAGCAGCCCCGATACTAGCCAGTATGCTCCCCCAATTCAAACGTTTTGGGGTAAACCTGTTGCTTCTCAAACTAATTATGCCTAAAAAAAATAACAAAATTGATTTGTTGGGAGTTTCTGTAGGCTTGCTTTTAGTACTTGGTTCGCTGGGACAAGTTGTTATTAAGTTGACTGACCAAAATTCATCAGCTTATTTGGTAAGTAAAAACCAATCTATTGAGTTAGAGATAGCCCGTAATCCCCAGCAGCAGGCACGAGGATTGATGAACCGGACAACTTTAAACGGAAAGGGAATGCTGTTTCCCGTTCGCCCACCAAGGGTAGTACAAGTGTGGATGAAAAATGTGAAAGTTCCTCTGGATATCGTGTTTGTAAGTCAGGGTAGAGTGGTGGCGATCGCCTCTTCTGTATCTCCTTGCGATCAGCAGATCTGCCTGATATACAAGCCACCCATTCCGGTTAATGCGGTAGTTGAGTTACCATCTGGCACAGCAGCTCAATTTGGGTTATACGTGGGAGCAGAAATTTATATTAAATCAAGTAATTTTAATTAGAAAACATACTTGCTTGAGGATATCCCGAAACGCTCCAAATCCAGCATCAAGGGAATGTTGGGAAAACATACCCTTAATACTGGATGAGGATGTCACATCAGGAACTGATGCAAGTTGGATGGAGCGCAAAAACGTTGTGTTTGTAATAAATTGACAGCAGCTGGATAGTGGCTGGGAGGAGAAGCCATTGTTACTGGCAGTGCCAAAATCGTGGTAAAATAACGACTGAAGTTCAGCGCCGGATCAAGTGCAGGGGCGATCCAAGTAACGTATAGTTTGCGGTGGATTCCGATAACTAGACCAGCTTGTGTTGAGACGGCAGCAACTGCTTCGATGTAGTCACCATTCGCAAGGCTAGTGCCGAATTTTTGGAAGCGAGTAAGAGTTGGGAGTTGCTCACCATCGATAACAGTTCCTGACAGTTCAGGTTCGATAGCAATTCTAATTCTCAGTCCTTCGTCTGGGCAGGTAACCCAAATAGGTGGCACAAACCAATCAGATAATCTCATTTTTTTTAGGGTTGAGAGGTTTCAAAAGCGGGAGCATCGAAAACAACTTCAAACTTGGCCTCCGGTACGGAACGCCGCAAAAATCTGGCAGAGTCCTCAGCATCTTGCCGATTACAAAATCGACCAATAATGCGGTTTTGAGCATTAGGTAAAGCCAGTACAATAGTCCAATTGCGATAATTGAGATGGCTAACGGATGAATAGGTACTCTGGGAATTCATAAGGAAACAGGTGATGGGTTGTTTCGTAAGTTGACACTTTAGCGAACAAGAACTTTTAAAATACAGAGCCTGTTGACCCTTGACACAAATAAGGGTTATATGATTTGGCTTTCCTGATTGCCGTTCTCTCGGCTTGCAGGACAAAGTAAGTCGAGGAGGAAAGTTAGACTACAGTGATGGCTGATTTCGGCTCATTTGGCGTTGTAGTTGCCGTTCGCGATCGGGCAATACGTGCCTCAAACTTCTTTTTTCTGAAAAGCTAGTAAAGAGTACTCGTAAGGGTACTTTGACTCCTTTCTTAGAGAAAAGCGATCGCGTGCCATTTCCCTCCAAACTAAAAACCTGAAGCCCTTGTTTTGGTCAGGCGATCGCAGGTTGACAGGCTAACAATTCAAACCCACCTTAAGAAATGCCTTGAACTACTACCAACGCTTGGCAAAAAGGCACGCTCAAATTGCCAACATTAGACGGGACTACTTTACGAAATCCCGCCCACATATCAACGCTAACTTTTTTGACTCTTGCTCTAACCTCAAACGGCTGCTGCACAGGCTTTCAATGATGTCTACTTGTCCAGGTCAGTTGAGCAGTGCATCAAGTGGAGATTGCATAAGTTTAAGTAGGGCTTGCTGAATGTTCTCGCGATCGCAGGCTCGCGCGATCGCAGGCGCCGGAAAATAAGCGTCAGGGGGTCGGTGCTTGGAACCTAGTTGACCCAAGGATGGCCCAAAAAAGTGCAAGGATTTGGGGTAAAATAGCTCAAATTCTCCAAACCAGTTTTTGATCGTTTTTACTGTTTTTGGTAAAAAAGGTGTAGCTTTTAACAGCTAATCAGCTAACTTTAAAGTGCCTTCACATAGATTCTTACTTTGGTCAAAAATCTTAGTAAACTCTTCTTTCAGGTCGTGCATCATTTTGATTGATGCTGAGGCTTCTTTGATCAAAGAAAGTCTTTGTTTTTGCTCTGGTTTCAGAGATTATTCTCTTTTAAGTAAAATATATTTACATACTTTAAGGCTGGAAAATAATTTTGTCTAGGTTTGATTTCTAGAGATTCAGCCGTCTTTTTTTGATTAATTCTTCCTTGATTCAATTCTTCATGTAAAATTTTAGTAACATGAAACCTATCAACCGTAATCGCAGCTGGGAGAACCACTTTTACCGAATAATTAGACAGGTTGGGACACCCGCCGAAACTCCCAAACCAGGTTGTTTTTCGACTGGTAGGATTCCAGGTAACTTGAGAGAAAAAAGAAAGCGGCATCCGATAATAAAAAAGGGTAAAAAAATCAAGCCTTCTACACGAAGAACTGCTTAAAGTCTGCTAAATATCCCTAATTAATCTCTATTGATTCGCGTTATATACTCGCGAAGTAAACTTCTTTTGCCCAAAGTCCAAAAGCGAGAGATTCACCCCAAATACGTGCGTCGAAAAAATGCACCATTAGCGGAATGACTTTTGCTTGCGGTTTGAGCCGCCATCCGAAAGGCATTGGCAGCTCGATTAACAACGGGACGAGTATGAGAGCTTTTAACTTTTGGATATGAATGCTGGCACTCTCGATCGGGCTGTTTCGTTGACGAATGTAACTAGGCAACACACACACTCGATCTTCAGGACGAAAAGAGCCTGACAACAAGCCTTCGCTCTGTATAAGTGAGGCATCTTTATTATTCTCTACCTCAGTGTTTTCAGGCGTTAGGGGTGGGTCTATTGTTTCTGCTAACTCTAAGTTGACACTCTCGGGTCTGCCCATTGGGGCGGGTGTGGGATGTGCCGGAGCTTTAGTGAGAATGTGGGGTGTGGGGGAACAGCCAGCCCCAACAACCAGTGGGTAGCAAGCCCCGTCTTCTTGCAGCAATAGCTGGCGTTGGGAGGGGCTGCAATCCCCTGTCCGACGCATCCCTATACCCCACATCCTACCCTCTACACTCTGTTCAAGCGGGAGTAGGGTTAGTTGAGAGCTTGGAGGAAGGGTGAGGTTGCAGTCCTCATCCTCTCCTCTCTCCACACCTTGCACCCTATCCCCTACACCTCGTTGAACGGTCTGGGAGAGCAGGTATTGCTTCAGGACTAAAAAGAGATTTTTTTTCGTCACTCTCTGACCTATTGCTTTGGAAAGGGCTTGCCACAACTGGGATCCCATGTCCTTGATATGAGCGATACTATAGGCACAATCGGGTGCCATCTCGCTATAACCGCGTCCGACCCATGACTGACACAGGATGAAGCGCTCCAGGGAACTGAGTTGCCTAGAGAGCAGAGTTTGTTCTACCGTGTCCAGAACTTCGCCAACATTCATGTAGTGATTCCATGTGAGTAGTATGCACACAGCAAGAAACGCTCGCTAATCTATGCTCTTCAAACAGGTGGTTAAAGCAAGAAGGCTTTGATACAGATAGCTCCAGAGCAGAAAGAAAGATAAGGTCCCAATTGCTCTAAGCGTACATTCATCAAAAAACTTCACTATGTATTGTTCAGTTGTTTAGCTCAATGAGAAATAGATAAAGTTGGTATGTTTGTGTAAAGTTATATTGCTGCAAGCAAGTAAATGCACAATTAGTTACTTTTGTCAATATGATAAATTGGTATCTTTGCTAATGAATTTCCCAACTAGAGGCTCAGGTTGGTTCCAACAGGCGCGATGCTCTTAATCAATATCGACTCTAACGCGAGCGCGAATTTTTGAAAGCGTGTGTGAAGCCCATTGAGATATTGCTTCTGGGCAGAGACAATACTTATGAAGCGATCTGCCCAAAAGCAGCAGCGAGTAGAGTTCGTCCCGACGCTACGCACAGTCGCTAGCGCTGCGCTATCGCTAAACCCCATTAAACAAACCGCGATCTGCTGAAAGCTCTACTCGCTTCGCGATCGCTCTCCTGAGAGAGTGAATCCAACCATGCTGAAGTGCGATCGCAACTAGAAAACTAAGTATCAGCTTTCTTTGGCGATCGCACTCTGCATTGCGAACAACAGTAGCAGACTTATTCAGAAAATAGTTACATTAGTTGATATCATTTTCTGATTGCATAGGCTGCAACTATGGAGCGAGAAGCTGTAACTATCCGCATTCCTGCCGATCTGCTTGAGCAAGCAAGGCAGTTTCGAGAAGGCAGTGAGTCTTTTAACGAGATGGTTGTCGAAGCGATCAGCTACGCTGGTGCCGCAGGCAATCGCCCGTGAGGTGCGACGACGGCGAAGTCTGGCAGCACATCAGCGTATTGTGGCTCGTAGTGCTGAAGTAGAAGCCAAAACAGGAATTCAATCAAGTTCTGTGGACTTGATTCGTCAGCTTCGATCTGGTGAGGGACGGCGTGACTAAGTGTATTGATACTAGTGTTTGGATTCCTTATCTTGTACCTGAAACACTGCAACCCCAAGCCAGAAACTTGATCGTTCCCTTGCTGACATCGAATGAGCGTTTGGTTGCTCCAGCATTTGCATGGACGGAAGTTGGCTCAGTGTTGCGAAAAAAAGTAAGGTTGGGGGCAATTACCGTAGCACAGGCAGAAGGATTTTATAATGACTTCTGCCAGATGCCTGTTGACTACCAAGGGTAGCAATGCTATCCGTGCAAAAACATGGGCGATCGCCGAACAGTTCTCCTTGGCAACTCTGTATGATGCTGCTTTTTTGGCAGTTGCTGAGGAGGATGAACATTTAATTTCCTGAAAGCCTTATGTGATTGTGGTCTTGGTACATTTCACTCTTATTCAGGCTCGTCAATATTTAGATGCGTTCGTCCTGGGACTTACTCGCGCAATTGTGTAGGATAACGAGCCGATACACCGATGCAATGAGGTACAACGCCCAATCGATAGTTCAAGAGCGGAACGATCAAGATGATGTTGCTTCGCCATGAAACTCAATTGTTAAGCCTGTGATCAATGATAAGTCTATATCTTGATCGTCTTGGCGTCCGATTGTTAAGGTCCAGATTGTAAAAGGAGTGGGGGCGAAGAAGTCGTTCTCATAACGCCGTGCTATGTTCCCATCAAACACAATCGTTCGATCATCTCCCTTGTAAACAAAGTTTCGCCGTGTCACTGCGCTAACGAAACGCCGATTACGGTTATCCGGTACTTTATCGGTATAAACACCTGAAGTCAATATTTGAACTTTGATTTGACTAGAAGATGTTAAGCCTTCAACAAAGACACGCACACGGTCGAATCGCACTCGGTAAAAGCCGTTGAAAGCCATATCATCGGGACTGAGTTCCCAACTGACAAATTTATTAGATTTTAACTGATTGAGTAGTTCCTCACTGTCAATACAAACTATTGTTCTCTCCATCGTCTGTGGCGGCTGACCCAAAGCATTGAGATGCAAATCACGCCCTGAAATATTAGCTACTGTCAAGCCAAATTGATCGACCGAATCCGTGATCGATGGTAGAGCAGGAGATCCTGCTTCATCAACCTGTGCAGAGTACTGAAATGCGCGGTGGTAGGCTTCTATAGCAAGATAAACAGATCTCTTGGCATCAAGAATCCTGCCAAAGACAATTTGAGCAAAGGTCTGGTCACGAGCAATCTGTTCACCGAGTTGATTCAAGCGGCTTTCAGCAATCTTGATCGAATTCTCGGCGGCGATGCGACGCCACTTCATTTCCGCAAGCTGTGCATTAGCCTTAGCGACTGCTAATCGGGTTTGGCTGAGTGCTTTACCATAGATTACAAGCCGACGGATCTCTTGACGGTAGGCTGTTCCACCGTTCACTTCCTTTAGTTCGGGAATAGTTTCAAAAGTTTCTTCAATGGCATTTACCAGCAGATCCCATTCCTGTTCGCCACCAGTGACAACATCCAGACCCTGAAGCTCATAGGAAGAGAATGCTTGGCTAGTAGTATGATTAACGGAATCAAGTATTTGGCTACTTTGATATTCCATTTGCTCAGCCCTTTGTGCGATTCCCGAAATCTTCGTTACCGCATTGTAAATTAGTAGAGCACCCTTTCCTGCAAGCTCTAGTCCCTTTCTGGCACCAGCTTCTCCTTTCTTACGTTCCTTTTGTGTCTGCTCGAAGTTAAGCTGTTGACTTTGATCCGAAGGGGCAATTGCTATGCCGTCCGACCGTAGCTCTTGCTTTTCTTTTTCTACGGTTTTTTCTGCGAACGACATGGTTGAACTCACGATATTTGCCGCACTTTGTCTAAATCCATTGGCTGTTTTTCCTGCCGAAGGTATAGCCATTGGCGGAACACCTGCGGCCATCGCACCTATCTGGGCTATTATCTGGACGACTCCCTTGACCAGATTCACAACCTCAATCATAGTTTGTTCTTTTTCCCATTCCTTGATTCCTCTATCAAAATCAATTTTGCGCTCTTCGATCAGCTCATTTTCTGCTATGATGTTCTTGACAGCAATGACCCGTGCATTAATAGCTTGTTGATGCGTGTTCTCAGCTTGAATCACAAGCTTATCAGCAAGATTGCGCTGCTCCTGTTGAGTAGCAATTGCATCTCTAGCTGCATCAGCCCAATGGCCGTCCTCGACTAATCTCGACTGAAAATTATCCCATTGTGTCTGCCTATCTCGTAGCAAGTCCATGAAGTTCTTGGCTCTATCTGCATAAATACTCAAGTCCAGATAAGGCACAAGGAGGGCATCCTTACCAGCAGATTTTATGGACAACAAAGTCATAGCCATAGAATTAGCTTCGGCTGCCAGATACCGAGTTTCAATCAGCCCCTCTGTCAAACTCCATACCCACCGAAATTGCGACATACTCAGTTCTGGATTTTCAGTAGATAAAAGCGTAGCAACCTGAAATATGGTCACCAAAGCCATTCGTAGTGGTTCTCCTTCGTAGAAGTCCGCTGACTCAAGTTCGTCAGGCATCATTGTTTCAGGATTTTCAGCCTTATCCGCCCAGAAAAACCCACTGGCACCTTTGGTAACAGCGTCTGGCTCAAAGGAGTGAGTATTTTGGACCTCATCGTCGCCTATCGTTGTCACCTTAAGTGAAGTCGATTGACCAGTTGCCCGATCGACTACTTCCTGAGCAAAGATGATGATATCTTGAGTGTTGCCTTCAGTGCGATCAAAAATTAGCGAGGCTTCGCCGGTAATTTCGATTCGCCTTGCAAAGACCAATACCGTTGATCCAATGACGATATCCTTATCCACAGCGAGAACGTCACAGCAAAGAAACCAAGTTGAGATGTCGTCTCCACTGGATGTTTTCTTAGGTAACTTGCTCCAGTTTAGAAATAGGTCACGAAAAATGCCCTGATCCAGATTTTCCTGACTCACTGCGGGCAATCGCCATTTTGCTATTTGCGTCTTTCCGTAAAATTTTTCCCAGTCCATATTATTTATAGGTGTCATAAGTTCAAAGCGATTTGATTTGTGTATTGTGTTTGTATTTGTGTCTCTCAAGAGTTTATGAAATACACCCGATATCGATCAATCCCCGTAGGGACACGGCATTGCCGTGTCCCTACTGCACTTCATAAACCTGGGATACGCTGTAATTACGCTGCCAGCTTTGTCATTTCTTTTTCCACATCGTTGGCGATCTCACCTAGGCTCTTTTCACCAGGTTCAACCACAATGTAAGGGTCGCGAGTCAACTCTTTTAGTGGAGGCACAAGCAGAGCCCACTTCTCCCCAGCATTTTTTGCATAATTCTTGACAAGAGCTTTAGTTTTGAGAACTATTTGCTCATCCTTCTCTGTAGTCATACTACTCACCTTATCGGCTATAAAACTGAGGTTACTGGTGATGCCTGTCCATGCGTTCTGGACAGTAGTGGTATGTACAATTGCAAGATCAGTATATCGTTGCGCTAGTGAAACGGATTGATTTGCAGAATTTGAAACTTTGTTGGTTTCCAGGGCAGTATGTAGTTTCGCATTGGTATTTTTAATTTCGTCTTCTAGCTCGTGAATCCTTCTAAGCGCTCTAACTGCTTTATCTCCATAAACACCAGCTATGGCTGCAGCCGTTATAAATCCGATAAGAGTTGCCCAAGCATAAGTAGGCGTTGTAGCCGCAACAACTACGGCATGGTCATATTCATCTTTTTGGTCAGTCAATAATTGCTTCAGATTCTCGATGGAGCCTGTCACTTCCTTTCCGCCTGTGAGTTGGTTGATCGTTTCTTGCGAGACGTTAATATCTTTGTCCACCAATTTCTTTACTTCGTTAACCTTTTCTTGAGCACTCACAAGTTTTGTCTTGTAACCGTTAAGCGACGTTATCACCTCTCCTGCTTTTTCGGTATTTTTCCTGGTAGTATCCTGAAGATCACTCACCAATTCAAGTGCTCCCGTTGTGTCATTGTCATCGATGAGTTGGATCAGGACATTGAAGAGTTCCCCATCATCTTGATTTGCATCCGAGGCAAAGTCCAGCAATCTTGTACCCACCTCGATCACTTTGGGAAAAATATTGGTTGTGAAATCATGAGAAGCCTGGTAAATCTCGTCATATCCATGAACCATTACCGGAAAAAACAGGTATTTACCCGGCTCGGCAATCCCTAGCTTCATTTTTAATGTTGCTTCTGTATGCGGTAACCGTAGTCCCCAAGTCGAATAGATCTGTAGAAATTGCCACGAATACCATAGATTCTGATTATCGGATGTCCCAGTGGGAGCGCTGTCGTTAGGTTTTTGAACAAGGGAATTAAACTCTTCGATAATTCTCTCGAGATCAGCAGATGGATCGATGTTTGCTTGACTCATGTTATGTCTCCTTATTGGTTTTTTTGACAATGTTGTCTTTGTTTTTGCGAAAAACGGTTCTCGACCGATGAAGTCCGAAAATTTCAGCGCGCCGATTTGAAGGTGTCTATCCAACTGAACAACTCGTTCATCTCTTTGCCTGCTTGCTTTTTGTAATAGGCACCGAGTGTCTCCGACTGGGCTTCTTCAAACCTTTCGGCATCCTCGATAGCCTCTTTGAGGGATGTCTCAGCCCCAGTTAGGAAGTTAAGATACTCGTTAAGACTCCCATTGAGATTGTTCAGGCGGTCGAGCATATAATTGCCTTCTAAAAGTTCCTCCGAGCTTTGGTTTAGGATCTCGATCTGAGCTTTAATAACCTGGATTTGATTGTTCCAAGTCATTATCGCTGAGTTGGCTTTATTAATATTCTCTTGCAATGGATTATATATGCCGAACGTAAGAGCAGTCAGAAATCCATTCAAAAAACCTTGAGAACCTTCCAACTCCTTCTTGGCAGCGCTAAGATCTCTTCTGGCTTGTTCCTGTGCCTTTCGGGCATTCTCCAGACTGCTTTGAGTCTGGGCAATTGTCACTCTATCCTCATTGACATGAAGTCGTACCAATTCGCGCAGCTCCTGTAAGGTAGCGTTGCTTTGGGCAGCCTCGGCGATCAGAGCATCACTCTGCAGATGTAAGACGTTCAAGTCGATGACAATCTTTGAGAGAAAAACCCTCACAAGCCCTGGTGCTTGCCCTCGCTCAACTCGTGACCAATTGTCCCGAAGTTGTTCCAAGTTATATGCAAGTTGGCTGGCACCACTCCTGAGACTCTGCACAGAGTTGTGGAGAGATTTCGTGGAATTAAGCGGCAATCCAGCACGATGTTCCCCACCAGATAGAATCCAACTATGAAATTCGCTTAGAGCAGACAGAGAAACAATGCTCATAACAGACGATTTTTACACACAAAATTTTCACTCGTTAATGTGGTAACGACAACTTAAACTTTGCCAAAAGTTTTCGGTCTACCGACAAGATCTGAATTGCTATCTATTATTCAGTTTTTTAGCTCAATGAGAAATAGATAAAGTTGGCATATTTGTGTAAAGTTATATTGCTGTTAGCCACAAAACACACAATTAATAGCTTTTGTCAATATACTAAATTGGTCAATTAATGCCCCAACTACAGCTAAAAATTGGTTACAAGAGGCGCGATAGCTTCGTTGCTGCCCAAAGGGCAGATCGCGAATTACAGATACTAATTCAAGAGGGGAAGAAGAAAAAAGTTGTTAGTAGGAATTACAGATTGACAAAAAGCCAAAATTGTGGATATCAGGGGAGTTGAATGACGAATGTCCCTGAAAGTTGCTATCCGGCGATCGCTCACTGCTGCTGTGCGATCGCACATCTATAATATCGGTTCTCACGATTGATGGAGTACAAAAACCATTTAGGGGCTAAGGCATTCGTGCCCCTACCATGTAGTACACCCAACTGAGAATTGCTATTCCCCCTACTCCCTATTTTCTAGATAGACACCCATGCCTTTTGGGCACAACGAACCGATGAAAATCCTTTTCCTCCTAGTCCCTTTTCACCAAACCTGTCGTGCAGCCTGTGCGATCGCTTCCGATAACTAGCAACTTGAGTTAAAAGTAAAATCTGAACTATCCTCCTAAAAATTTCCATGACAAATTTCGTTGGCTCTAACGTTTATCAAGATTTACCAATCCGTTCGCGCGAGTACCGCAATTATCGATTTGATTCCACCGTGTGGGACGATTTCGAGCCGCGCAACGACGACATAATCATATTAACGACTTTCAAAGCCGGTACCACCTGGATGCAACAGATTTTGGCGATGCTGATTTTCCAAGGCGAAGATCCGCCCGTGCTGGCGGACGAACTGAGCATTTGGGTTGATATGCGTGTGCCTCCCAGAGAAGAAAAGATAGCCAAACTGCAACAGCAGAAGCATCGCCGCTTTCTGAAGACGCACCTGCCGCTCGATGGAATCCTTTTCTACCCACAATGCAAGTATATTTATGTCGGACGCGACGGGCGCGATGTCTTTATGAGTCTATTTAATCACTACAGCAATTACAACGATTTGCCGTTCAAGATGTTCAACGACACGCCCGGGCGTGTGGGAGATCCCTTGCCACCCTGCCCTAATGACCCGCGAGAGTTTTGGCGAATTTGGATCTCCAAGGGTTCGTTCGAGTGGGAAAAGGAAGGCTATCCTTACCAGTCGCCCTTCCATCACGTCCAGTCATGGTGGAACTACCGCCACTTGCCCAATATCCTGTTCGTACACTTTGCCAACCTCAAGAAAGACTTAGCAGGAGAAATCCGTCGAATTGCCGAGTTCCTGAACATCGAGATTGAGCCGAATAAATTTGACATCATCGTCGAGAAGTGTACTTTCGAGTACATGAAGAAGAACGCCGAGAAGATGGCTCCTCGGAAAGGAGCAACTTGGAAAGGTGGTGCGACCACTTTCATCAATAAAGGCACGAATGGACGCTGGAAAGACTTACTCACCGCAGAGGATATCGAACAATATCAAGCGGTGGTTGCGGACAGGCTGACACCTGATTGCGCCCACTGGTTAGAGACGGGAGAGCTTCCAAGTATAGTGTGAAGTTCAGGGGGCGATCGCAAATCAACTGCAAATACCGGGGAGAAGTCTATTGGGGAGAACGATCTGCTAAAAGCAGCAGCACACTTGCTAACGCCGAGCTTGCTCGCTGACGCTGCGCCCGCTGTCGCTAACGCTATCGCACAAATGTCTATCCTCCTCCTTCACTTCGACATTGGTTCTTAGATAATCACGCACCCAATCACAACCCGCTGCTACTACCTTATCCAACTCTACAGACTGCTCTAAATTCCACAAAATTACCGTTTTGTCCTCAGAAGCCGAAGCCAGAGTTTTGCTATCAAGAACCCACTCAAACCCAGTGAGTTCGATTGCTTGTCCAATATTGAACGGTGTCTTTGTTCTATCTCGAATCACATCGGAGGGAGTTGCTATCCCAAAAATCGCAAAGGTAATGCGTTGATAGTGTGGGGTCGATCGCCCCTCATGGGCGAGGTGCAATGACTATTGACAAAGTTGTCTGTCGCCCTCTTCCACCTGTGCATTAGTCCGCAGATAATCTCGCACCCAGTTACAGCCATATGAGAGCAGGTCAAGTTTGAGTATGCGCGGTAAATCCCAGACAACGAGAGTGTTATCTTCACCAACAGAAGCTAAAAAACTGCCATCAGGTGCTACAGCCACATTCCAAACTGCACCACTATGACCAAGTAGCGTATGAAGCAACTCTCCTTCTCGACTCCAGATTTTCACAGTTGTGTCCATTCCGCAGGAGGCAAAAAACTGACTGTCCCTACTCCAAGCAATGTTAGACACTACACCGTTATGAGCGACAAAAGTTTTAATAGATTGACTCTTAACTCCAGTTTTTGAATTACATTTCCACAGCTTAATCGTGGTATCACCACTACAGGAAGCAACTAACTGACCGTCAGGACTAAAAGCAATACCAGTAACAATCGCATCATTTTCAGCGAGAGTCGTCAATAATCTGCCGGATCGATGCCAAACTTTAATTTGGTTTGAATTACCATTGGAGGCAATTAACTGACCGTCAGGACTAAAAGCAACATGAGCTATCTCCTGTTGTCCAGTTAGAGTATTGTGTAATCTGCCATCTGGTGTCCAAAGCTTCACCTGACCATCTCCATAACCAGAAGCAATTAGCTTTCCATCAGGACTAAAGGCAAGGCTAAACGCTAATCCTCCTTCTGCTGGCAGTATGTTTAGAAGTTCAGTTTTGTCCCACTTTTTACCTCCACGCTGCCAAAGTCTAACAATACTATCGTTGCTTCCCGTTGCTAAGATTTCTCCATTAGGACTAAAAGCGACGCTAAACATTGATGCGTCGTGTTGCAAAGTTAAGAGCAAAGTGCGATCGCGCTGCCAAAGTTTGACAGTATAATCCAAGCTAGCAGTCGCAATAGTGGAACTATCTGGACTGATAGCTACACCGAAAATTGCCGCACTGTGAGCATTTACAGTAGTTTTGAGGTCATGATTGGGTTTCCACATCCGGATGATGCGATCGGACCCAGCAGAAATAAAATAACTTCCGTCTGGGCTGTAGGCAATTGTTCGCACTGTGGAACGATGTGCTTTGAGTGTACTCAGTTCTGTTCCCTCAACACTCCAAATTTTGACAGTTTTATCTCCACTGACAGTCACAAGAGTTTTCCCGTCAGGACTAAAGGCAATGTCCCATACGGCTGCACTATGTCCTACTAAAGTTGTTATGAGAGTGCCATCGGGAGTCCACAATTTAGTAGTAGTATCTTGACTAGCGGAAGCGAGAATTTGTCCGTTAGGACTGAGAACCAATTTGCTTATTCCGGCTTGGTGTGCCATCCATTTTTTGAGCAGTGTACCGTTCTCCTGCCACAGGTAAATTACGTTCTCTGCCTGTGTAATTATCAGTTTGCTGTTAGGAACAAAAATAATATTTGCAGCTTGGTTTGGATGTTTGAATGAGTCGAGCAAAACACCGTCCAGATTCCATAAATTGACCGCGCCATCATCATGTCCTGAAGCAACGAGTTGACCATCCAGGTTGAAGTTGACAACGCGAGCCGTTGTAGAATATTTGGCTATAATTTTGGGTGGATATGCATCCAATCGCCACAGTTTTAAAGTGCCATCATTATGTCCCGAAACTATCATTTTACCATCAAGGCTGAATTTAACTGACCAAACTGTCACAGATTCATTTTGCAAGGTTTTAAGTAGGATACCGTCTCGTTGCCAAAGTTTGATTGCGCCATCCATTCCTGCTGAGACAATTAAGTTACTATCAGGACTGATATCAACGCTCCAAATATCGGCAGTGTGTCCCGTCACATGATTGCATTCTGTTGTGCCATAAACCGCCTCTCGCAGGGCGTTATCAATTTTTTGCTCTAATTCGGGTTCAACTGCACCTAATTGTTGTAACTTTCGCTTGGCTTTAATTGCTTGAACTAAGGATTCTAAACCTTGATGGGAGGCGTAGAGGGCTTCAGAAGCACTGGCGATCGCTTTAATCTCGCTGAGTCTAGATTGTTGTAAGGCAGCCATATTTG
>DNGJ01000347.1:4052-28816 GCA_003486305.1 Cyanobacteria bacterium UBA11371 | reverse complement strand
ACGGTGACGAATTCACTGCCGAATAACGCAGTCAAGCGGCGCAAAAATGTGGATTTACCGCACCCTGAGTCTCCTGCAACGCCAATTAGAACCACGCGATCCGGCTTACTGGTCATAGCTTCCTCTATCGATTAAAATTGTTTCCTATCTGGCTGGATAAGCGAGCGAAATCCACAGCCTCGAGGCTACCCCCGGCATTGGAAAAACAACTAACCCCTATGTCAACCGCCCGATATGCCAGGTTGGCAAGACGGGCGATCGCATCGAAGTGCTTGTTTCCTACCAATCCCTTTCACAGTCTGGCGTCTGCTCTTTAGGGAAGACTCAAGCCCTTGAGTAAGTATTTACTACTAGCTTTTAATGACACATCTTACCAGAGTGGGGTTGCACCTACAAGGCATTCGGGGTTGGGATCGTTTCGCTCAAGTATTTATGCTAATGTTAGTTGAGCATTTTTAATAAAGAAAAAATTAAACTGACTCGCTCGTGACACTTTACAGGAGATTTCCCTTGTAACGTGATCTTAGGTGTCGGTTTTTCCTTTCCTGCCGTCTCGCCTGGGGTGCATCGCGACTTTGAGTGCGATCGACCCAATAGCAAGGCTGGCGCGTAACGGAAAGGATGCGTTGCAGCAACAGGTTGAGTTGGGTTCCAAGAGACTGAAACGATGAACAATCCTAGCGTCGCAGGTAGCCGCGTATTCGTCTATGAAGTGGTCGGTCTGCGTCAGAACGAAGAAACTGACAAAGCAAACTATCCCATCCGTCGCAGCGGCAGCGTGTTTATTACGGTGCCCTACAACCGCATGAATCAAGAAATGCAGCGGATTACGCGGATGGGGGGCAAAATTGTCAGCATCCAGCCTTTAACCTCTGAAAACGGAGCGAATGGAAAAACCACACCGGGAAGTGGACTCCAAGAAACCAAGTTAGAGGAAAATCCCAAGCCAATGACTCAAGCGAAGGAAAAGAAGGAGCATAAAAAAGACGTTCCCGTAAATCTTTATCGCCCGAACGCTCCCTATATTGGCAAATGCTTGTCGAATGAAGAGCTAGTGCGCGAGGGCGGCGAAGGCACCGTCCGTCACTTGAAATTCGACCTCTCTGCCGGTAATCTGCGGTATCTGGAAGGCCAAAGTATCGGGATTATCCCTGAAGGTACCGATAAAAACGGCAAACCTCACAAAATTAGGCTGTACTCGATCGCCTCAACTCGTCACGGCGACGATCTCGATGACAAGACTGTCTCCCTCTGCGTCCGTCAGCTTGAATACAAGCACCCGGAAACTGGGGAAAAAGTCTTCGGCGTCTGCTCTACTTACCTGTGTAATTTGGAACCAGGGGCTGATGTAAAAATTACTGGTCCCGTCGGTAAGGAAATGCTGTTGCCGGACGATCCGGAAGCTACCATCATTATGATGGCAACGGGTACTGGTATTGCTCCTTTCCGCGCTTTCCTGTGGCGGATGTTTAAGGAAAGGGAACAAAACCCAGACTACCAATTCAAGGGTTTGGCTTGGTTGTTCTTTGGTTGTGCTTATACTCCCAATATCCTGTACAAGGATCAATTGGAAGAGTTAACGCAGCAGTATCCGGATAACATGCGCGTCACTTATGCCATCAGCCGCGAACAAAAGAACGCCAGCGGTGGCAAAATGTACATCCAAGACCGGATTAAAGAAAACGCAGACCAATTGTGGGAGTTGATCCAAAAACCCAATACCCACACCTATATCTGCGGTTTGAAGGGCATGGAAGGCGGTATCGACGAAGGTATGTCCGCCGCTGCTAGCAAGTTCGGCGTCAACTGGGCTGATTACCAGAAGCAGCTGAAGAGAGAAGAGCGCTGGCACGTTGAAACCTACTAAGGTCTAAATAACATCATTCCTTAGTCGCGCGTTTGCTCAAAAACCCGGTTTCTCTGAGAAACCGGGTTTTTTCCACGTTCGCCTAATTCTAAGTGTAAAATCAGCACTGTGTTGGGCGAACATCCTTACTATGTCTTCCGCGACAGTTCCCTCCGAGAATTCTTTTGAAGAACTGCCATTGCTGCGGGTTTTATTGGTAGAAGATGACCCGGTGATGCTATTGGGCTTAGAGCAGTTTTTGACCGAACAGCCGAATTTGAACTTAATTGGACAGGCTGGTGATGGTTATCAAGGCGTCGAAATGGCACTTGACAAAAAGCCGGATTTGGTGATTATGGATATCGGGCTACCCCAACTCGATGGGATTGCGGCGACGCAGCAAATTAAAGCCGCTTTACCAGATATGCGGGTGGTGATGCTGACTTCTCACACAGCAGAAAATGAAACGATCGCGGCGCTTTCTAGTGGGGCGGATGCCTATTGTATTAAAGGCACGAGTTTGAATCAATTGTTGCAAGCGATCGCCTGCGCCATTGAAGGTGCTGTTTACCTCGATCCCCAAATTGCTCGCACGGTAGTTAAAAACCTCAAACCTCCTTCGCCTAAAAATAATATCGCCCAACTTTCTGGGCGCGAATTAGAAGTACTCAAACTGATTGTAGAAGGCAAAAGCAACCCGGAAATAGCAGCCATGCTTTATCTCAGTCTCAGTACCGTCAAAACCCATATTCGCAGCATTATGAATAAATTAGCTGTGGATGACCGAGTGCAGGCGGCGGTGGTAGCATTGCGATCTGGATTAGTCTAGGAAACCTATGTTGCTAATTGCTAATTGCTAATTGCTAATATAAGATTTTTATTAGCGATTAGCTGCTATGCATGTAGATAATTAGCAACTTGAGTAAACTTCAGCCAAAGGCAGCATAAACCAAAAATTTGAACCTTGACCAGGATTGCGAATAACGCCTATTTCCCCACTGTGGGCGGTAATAATGGCTCTTTTGGAATTGGTATGCCAATGTTCATAATGAACATTTTTACTCTTCTTCTCCCCCAGCTCCCTCAGCTTCCCCAGCTCCTGAAAGCATACTAAAGATGGAAGAGCCAGTAATTCCAGGTGGATTGTGTTTTAAAGCATTAGAAATTAAATTGCTGAATACGCGCCATAGTTGGGTAGCATCGGCATCGTTCAAAGGTAGCTCTGCTTAGAAATAATCCCAGTAATTTGTTTGTTTGCTATGACTTTTTCCCTGTAAGGATAGGGGAGTAATATCGTTAACTACTCCCCAAACGCTAGTAGGGAATGGTGCTGGAGGTTGAGGTTTTATTTGGCAATAATGGCAATCATATCTCCGCGCATCCATTTCAAACGTAACAACCCGCTCCAACTTAACCAAATTGCCGTTATTGCGATGGTGTAAAAATTAGCATAAACCTTGGTAATTTGGCTTCACCCGATCGGTCATTCTTTTGGGTGAGACATAATTGTCCTACTTGCCATACCAACAGATGGATTTGAGTATTTTTACTCTAGGTTTAGATTAAAGATGCCCCGGATTGGGAAAGCGATCGCACGCTGAAATACAATGCCGCGTTCCACGTTGCGTGCTTTCCCGTTTCCTATGCAGTTTGATTTTTAATTAATCCAAGTTGCTAATTGGTAATTGCTAATTGCTAATTCGATTGATTGGGGTTCTTCTATTGGCAATTACTCATTACCCATTACCTATTACCAGTCCGCCAGGGATGCAACTAGAAACTTGCGTTAATTAGTGGGGATTTTCCTGCCAAATAAGGTGGCATACATCATCCGATAAATATCGGTATTATCTACCGTTGTTGGCAACATATCGGCGTTGAGTCCGTGGGCTTTGGCAATAATACCACCCGACATATCGCCCAAACCAGACCATGCGATCGCCAGCGAAAATCGCTGTCCATTTTTATCGGGTGCAGAAACAAATGGCAAGGTTTTTGTCCCATCTCTTCCATCAATTGGTGCGCCATTTCCATATTTAGCCGGTAATGGTTTATCCTTGGGTACATCTTCCACCTGTTCCCCGATTACTTCCAGTCCCCCCGCATCGCTATCTGCGGCAGTTATCACCAGCGTATTCCGGTTTTGATCGGCATAATTCATCGCCACGCCAATCGCATTATCTGCCCGTTTTATCGCTTCTAAACATCCTTTGGCGTTATTGTAATTGCAAAAATTATCGCTGCCTTCTTCTTCCAAAACGACAAAGAACCCGTTGGGATTTTGGGACAAAATTCCTAAAGCAGCTTGTAATTTTTCCGCCACCGTTGGTGCAGTTTTTACGTATAGGGGTAAGTTCGCCGCTTTTAATTTTTCTTCTGATTCGTCGTTGTAGGTATCTTCGGCGGCAAAAATGCCCAAAACTTTCTCAGTATTTGCTGGTATATTCAGCAATTCTTCGCGGGTGTATACAACGGTGTATCCTTTGCTTTTTGCCAGTTCGATTAGGTTTAATCCATCTGTTCGCTTGCTAAGAGATGCGGGTGTATGTCGTCCTGCCGTTCCTTTGGGCAGATACCACATTTCCCCGCCGCCTAATATTACATTTACTCCTGATTCGATTATCTGTTTGGTAATTTCTGCATGGTTGCGGCGATTATTTACCTTGGCTAAAAAAGCACCCGTTCCCGGTTCGCTGATGACGCCGGAATTGATAATGGCGGTGGATTTTCGCTGTGCGATCGCTTCTTCCATTATCGTTTTATTATACCCGGAAAGTGCTTGTACTGGCTTTCCTTTTGAGTCCAACCCAAACGAATTTGCTTCTACTTTTACTCCCGTAGCGTGAATCACAGCTCCCGCGTTAGAAGTTCCGGTTAATTGATTTTTCAAATGTCCTAAATAGACGCCGAGATTGGACATTTTATCCCAATTTAGCCTACCATCTGGCCCTTTATACAACATCCGTGCCGCACCCCAGTGGGAAGCACTCGTACCATCCGGGTGGATAAAAATAACATTCCCTTGACGCGGTGCGATCGCATTTCCTACCAATACTGTCCCCGCTAGCATCGCCGCCACGGTTAACAATACCGTGTTGATAACTCGTTGATTAAAATTATTTGGCTCTGGGTCGATCTTAGATGAATCGGGTTCCGAATTCTCAGGGATGGGGTTAAATAGATTTAAGTCCATATCCAATTTGGAGAATTTAGCAGTCTGGTTATTTTATAGTTTAACCGCAAATTTTCAATAAAATTTTAACACCCCAAGCCCAACTGACGCATCGAAGCCCAAAAACAATAACAGATAAACATATTGACGAATTCAAAAACGTATTTTATTTTATAAAAATTTTAGATATTATCAAATGTCAATTTTAAATGATGGCTTAGAGAGTATAGGAGCTTGGCTGTGTCAAAACCCATCAGCAACAGTTTCACTATACCATGTACATAGCCTGTACAAAAACTTGCTTACTGTGTCAAAATTGTTAGAGGCGGGAAAAAGGAGTTGGTAGAAATGGAAGCACAAAAAACAATAGCAGAGGAAAACGAACAACTCAAAGCTTTAATTGCTCGCATAGTCAACGAGCAGTTAAAACTATTGTTACAGCAGCCACCACCAGAATCAAAAAAAGTGGCAGATTTGACAGTATCAGAACTCAGAACCTTAATAACTCAGATTGTCGATGAGCGCTTAATACTATGGCTTCAAGAACCGCCACGCCTAGTAGATCCAGAAGATTTGCAGAAGATTTTTGAGTCGATCGACAGTCATATGTGGACTCCGCCCCCCGGAGCGCCAACGGGCAGCGAAATGATAATTGCGGAGAGAGAGAAATGGCGGCAATCTATGTAGTAGATGCGAGCGTGGCGATTAAGCGTTTTTTACAAGAAACTTATACAGTCGAAGCACGAGTTTTATTAGGTAGGATGTCCCAAGGCGATCGCTTATACGTACCGGAGTTTTGCTTAATAGAATGCGTCAATGTTCTGTGGACAAATGTTCGGTTTCGGGGACTACCGCAAACAGATGCAGAGCGGTTTACCGCCCAACTGCTGGCGCTACCGTTCCAAATTGTGCCAGTTAAGAAACTATTACCGCAAGCTTTGCAAATTAGTCTAACTCATCAATTAGCAATATACGATTCGCTGTATATCGCTTTGGCGTTAAGACTTAATTGTCCGTTGATTACTGTTGATGAGCGACAATTGAATGCAGCAACTGCTTGCGGTGTGGTTATCAAACCGATAGCGGATTTTTCAGCTTAGGGCGATCGCATCGTGGCAAAATAGGTTTTGCGGCAATATTAGGTACGGATTGGCATCGTGGCTGTTAAAATCGGTTTGCTCGGACTGGGAACAGCCTAACTTTTCCGAGAAAAATCAAAAAATTTTGGGCAAATCTGCGAAAAAGGTTGCATGATTGTGTTGGTGAACGACCAACAGCGGTACGAGTTGCAGCAGGCAGAACAACAAAGCGATCGCTTTGACCGCGAAGTAGAAGACCAACAACTACCAAAACTCAATCTTCCCGACATTACTGGCGTACCCGAACCCGCAGAATGGCTGTTACTGATAGTCGGTGCAGTTGCACTCTGGGGTGTCTATCGATACCAGCATGTCTTAGGCATTTTGAAGTTAAAGGGTAATTGGTAATTGGTAATTGGATTAACGGCCTTTTGCCGTTTTGACAATTACTCATTACCTATTACCAGTACCGCTCGATGTGACTAGCAACTTGAGTTATTTAGATTCCCGACTTCTGTAATATCAATTACCTAAATGTTTACTACAAATGGTTGATCCCCCCTAGCCCCCCTTCAAAAGGGAGGAATAAGAACAAGAGTGGGTTTTAAGTTTCCAGTGTTTTAGCGTATTTGGGGGTATGTTTAATATGTAGCATTATTCTTTTGTTTGATATAAGCAGTTAGGAATCTAGCATTTACTTGTTAATTTGTAGGTTGGGTTTTAGCCTTTTCTTACAGCAGAGCGATCCTGATTCCATTTGCGCTTTAATAGCGAACCTGCACCTAGACTGGTAAGAGCTAGCAGACCTAATGTAGAAGATGGTTCGGGGACGTTGGCTATAGTTGCAGAAAAACTAATAGGCAGCTCACTATCTTCTGGTCCGAAATTTTCAAACCCTGGTATAAATGGCGAGGCAGAAAAAACCTCTAAATAACCTGGGGGTGTCAAAAAACTAGCGAAAAATGGACTAACGTAGTTTCCCCCCGAAGTGGAATAACCAAAACCATCACCAGTTAGCTGCTGAGGATTCAAACTAATTAAATTGTCAATATGGAAAGGTTCGTTTCCTGGTATTGGTGTCCCGGCAGGTAGGAGTCCAGTAATTGTTTCGCCGTTTCGCGTACCAGTAATTCCAGTAATCAGGTAAAAACCTAAATCGTCAGGGGTGTCATTAGTAGTGAAAGTCCCGCTTGCGGTTATCCCAGTCCCAGAATAATTCCAGTTCCAAGTTAAAGCAGAGGCGGATTGGATTGTCCCGAAAACCAATCCAGATGTGGCAATGGCTGTGGCAGATAGTAGAGCTGGAGTTTTCATAGCAGTCGTTAATGCGATGAGAGAGATTGTACAGGGCGATCGCTTCAGCACCTTGTATTCTCCGCGATCGCTTAACAATTGTTACCAATGACCCTCAGTAGGCAAGAGCGTTGGCAGTGATGGCGCAGTCGATGGGACGTCAATAATTTCAGTGCGAGTAAATTTCAGCGATCGCACCCCAGATGTCACAATGGTTTTGGCAAGAATTTAGTCGGTATAGGTCAGAAGCGTGGCTTTTAAAATCGGTTTGCTCGGACTGGGAACGGTTGGTACGGGAACTGCACAGATTTTACTCGACCCTTCTGGGCGTAACCCGCTCCTAGAAGAGTTAGAAATCTATCGCATCGGCGTGCGAAATCCGGAAAAAACCCGCCCCATCCAACTCCCTCCAGGCGCCGTCACCAGCGATTTAGAATCGATCGTCACCGATCCCGATGTCGATATCGTAGTCGAAGTCATCGGTGGATTGGAACCGGCGCGTGAGCTCATCCTCAAAGCCATAGCCCACGGTAAGCACGTTGTTACCGCAAATAAAGCCGTTATCGCCCGTTATAGTGATGAAATCTTCGACGCCGCCAACGATGCGGGAGTTTACGTCTTGTTAGAAGCTGCCGTCGGCGGCGGTATCCCCGTAATTCAACCCCTCAAACAAGCTTTAGGCGTTAACCGCATTCGCTCGGTAACCGGCATTGTCAACGGTACGACTAACTATATCCTCACCCGGATGCAAACCGAAAAGGCAGATTTTGCCGATGTCCTCGCCGCAGCTCAAAAATTAGGATACGCTGAAGCCGACCCCACCGCCGATGTCGATGGTTTCGACGCCGCCGATAAAATCGCGATTCTCGCTTCACTCGCGTTCGGCGGACGCATCAAATTAGAAGATGTCTATCGCGAAGGTATTTCCCAAGTCAGCGCCGCCGATATCGCCTATGCCGATAAGCTGGGATTTGTCATTAAATTATTAGCGATCGCCAACCGCGAAATGCTCACTGACGATCCTACCGATCGCCTGCGCCTGCGCGTCCATCCCACTTTAGTACCCCAAACTCATCCCCTCGCCAGCATCAACGGCGTCTACAACGCGATTCTGGTCGAAGGCGACCCCATCGGTCAAGTTATGTTTTTCGGTCCCGGTGCCGGTGCAGGTCCCACCGCCAGCGCCGTCGTCTCCGATATCTTAAACATCGCCGCCGTCTTAACTCAAAACTCATTCCTCAAAACTCATTCCTCAAAACTGCATCCCCTTCTCACTTGCACCCACCAACACTACTGCAAAATTGCTCCCATTGAAGAATTAACTACCCGCTTTTACGCCCGCTTTCTCACCAAAGATCGTCCAGGTGTCATCGGTAAGCTGGGGACTAGCTTCGGAAACCACGGCGTCAGCATTGAATCTATCGTCCAGACGGGTTTCCAAGGCGAGTTAGCCGAAATTGTCGTCGTTACCCACGATGTCCGCGAAGGCGATTTTCACCAAGCACTTGACGAAATTCGCACTTTAGACACGGTGGATAGCATTCCCAGCCTGCTGCGCGTTCTATAAATAATTCTTAATGGTATGTAGGTTCTGTGAAGACAATTTAAAGAGCAATTGAAAATTACTTGCAATTGGTAAACAGTCGCTTATAATACAAATAAATTGAGAATAATTTGCATTTAGAGCGAGCGAGTTTTGATGGAGACATCTCAGGATCGGGCACCAGCGATGCAGCTGGTGCGAGTTCAGCGTGGCGATCGCTGGCAAGTTTATCAACGACTGCAAGAGTTAGGCATCCCCTGTTGGTGTTCTAGCGACGGTTACTTACAAGCCGAAATCAATACACCCACAGCGGCTTTGCAAGTGTGGAGTGTGGTGCAACAGTTAACCGCAAAGCGGTGCGAAATGACATTCTTGCTGCACCGTTGTTGGCACTGCAAGCCTTAACAAAAGTTAAGGATAAGTGAGAAACAGCAAGTACAATTGAGAAAAATTACTGAAATAAAGGAGGAAAAAATCGTGGGTAAGTACAAAAATGCTCAAATATTAGAATTCTGCCTGAAAGGACGGTTTGTGGGATTTATTCTGGAAGACGGCTACAAAGTCAAAGGTTTACGCCTCGCCACCGCCGAGGGGGAATGTTGCATCAAACTGTCAAAATCAATCCGGGGTTCCCTGCGCCAGGGTTTAATACCGGGAGATTGGATCGAAGTGAGTGGCTCACGCATCCTAGACTGGAAGCGCGGTCAACTTAAATTAAAAGCATATGAAGTAAAGCTTACAAAACCCAGTAACGCTAGCGTCGCACCCCCAGTGCCAGCAAAGCCTGCCAAACCGCCAGCTTGTATATTAGTGTGTGAAAAATCCGATTGCTGCCAGAAAGGGGCGATGGAGGTATGTAAGGCACTAGCCGGGGAATTGCGCGATCGCGGCTTAGAAAACTCCGTTACCATCAAAAAAACCGGCTGCATGAAACAATGCAAAGCAGGGCCAAATATAGTGATAATGCCCGATAAAACCAATTATCGGCGCGTAAGTCCCCAAGAAATCCCCGACTTAATCGAAAAACACTTCGCCCAACCTGTTGGAGAACCAACCCTGGTAGGTTAAACTAATCGCGATGGCATCACCGTTGCGATTAGGTGGAAAAAAATGACGAATTCTCCTTCCCCAGATTCGCCCCGCCCACAGCCACAATCATCGCGCCGACGCGACTTAGGATTTGATGATTTTATCGGCATCTTGGTTGCATTTAGCACCATCGGCGCGATTTTGTTTTGGGTGCTTGGAAGAAACGAAGGGTTTAAAGGGTTTCCCGCTGTAACTGGAATCGTAGAATCTCCACAACCCGCAGAGCAAGGGGGAGTGGCAATTCCTTCTACCGGGATTCTACCCGCTCAACCCTCCCCCTTAGCAACGGTTACGCCTACACCGGGAGTGCCTGTACTAATTGATCCCACAAAAGAATCGCCCACTCCCATCGGAGTACCTTCACCTACAGGAAGAGTCGCTAGAGTTATTCCGGCGATTCCGGTGATTGTCGCGCCTCCACCCCGCCCAAGAACTACCCAGGCAGCGAAATCGGTTAAATTTGTCGATGTTCCGGATAACTTCTGGGCAAAACCCTTTATTCAATCGCTGCAAACGCGCGGTGTGATTGGGGGTTTTCCGCGCGGTTACTTTAAACCAAATCAACCTGTAACCCGCGCTGAATTTGCTTTAATGACGCAAGCAATTTTTGAGCAAAACCCCGTCCGGGAGGCAGTAGAATATAAGGATGTGCCGTCAGATTTCTGGGCAGCTTCGGCGATTGAAAAAGCAAGCCGAATCGGATTTTTAAAAGGATATCCTGGAAATACCTTCCGACCCAAACAACAACTTTCCAAAGTGCAAGCTATTGTTGCCCTTGCTAACGGTTTGGGTTTACAATCCCCCGCCGATCCGGGTAAAACTTTACAAGTTTACAAAGATGCAAATCAAATTCCCGCCTATGCCAAAAACGCCGTTGCAGCAGCAACTGAAGCGGGTTTAGTCGTGAATCATCCAGATGCGGCAGTCCTCAATCCTAACAAAATGGTGACGCGGGCTGAAGTGGCGGCTTTGATTCATCAAGCTATGGTTAACGAAGGGAAAGCCCAAAAAATTAACTCTAAGTTTATCGTGCAACCCAAGTAAGCAAGTTGGCATAACTCTAGACTCGCGCCTTCATCGTTCAACCACAATAATACCCTTGCGATCGCGCTGTTTGTTTAGCCAACAGTGCGATTTGGTATTGTGGGGGCATCGGGATGCATATTTCCTAAAAACCGCACATATATCTATCTAGAAGCAAACAAATATCTCAAAAAGCCTCACGCCATGAAACTAAAAATTCTTCCGGCGGTTCTGATTCTCATTCCAATGCTCGGAGTTAGCCTCACACATGCCCAAAACAAAGAAATTGACCGGGAGTTATACAACTTGTGTTCTCAATTTCCTATGAATAGCCGTTGCCGAGGATTTAACGTTCCTATCCCTTTAGAACAACGCTCAGGTTATGAAGCCGAATGCCTATTTCAATTTAGCGAGACAGAGCGAAATGGAGATTGTAAAGTCGCTGTTACCAATGAAGGCTTATCCGTATACCTGGAGCAAGGTGAGCCATTAGAGCTTCTTGATAACCAACGTCCGAGTCGAGAATTGAAGATTCCCGCTAATCAGATTTTGGCATTGGGTTATCAGCAATGGAGCGGTGAAGGATTTTCTAGCCGCGTCGGAAGCAACTTTTGGACTATTGAAGCGGGCTTTGTAGTTGAACCAAGTTCGCCTCAAAACAATCGTAGCAATGTCTTGCGAATTTTTGCATCTGAAAAATTTAGAGACTCTATAAATCAGCTAGCATCCCTCAGCGTTTCTACTAAGACTTTGTTGAATCGAGATGTAGTGGCTCAAATCGGAATGGTTGAGTCTACAGGAGATACCTCACAGCAAGTAAAACAATTACTAAAGACCCGAAAATGTATTCGATGTGACTTAAGAGGAGCAAACTTAGAAGATGCCGATTTGGAGCAGGTTAACTTGGAAGGTGCTAATTTACAAGGGGCTAAATTGGCAAAAGCAGATCTTAGAAGGGCTTATCTTGTGGGAGCCAATCTAAGTGGGGCGTCTTTAAATCAGGCCAATTTAGCAGCAGCTAAGTTAATACTGACAGATCTGTCTGAAGCTGATTTGCAAGATGCTTCTTTACAGGGGGCTTCCCTGCAACGAGCCAATCTGCAAGGCGCTTCCCTGATTGCTACAAAGCTGACTGCACCCACTACGATGCAGGATGCGAACCTCAGAAATGCGATCGCTCGCTCTTCGCGCTTAGATGGTGCCAACCTAGAGCGCGCTGACTTGCAAGGAGCTAACCTGGAAAACGCTAGTTTGCGTCGAGTTGATGTCCCCGTAGATCCTTTCACCAACAAAACTTTTTCAAGAGCTTTAGTTGGTACGATTTTCGATCCAGCAGGTCTTCCCACGTCAAGAACAAGATCGTTTAGATTCAAAACTAATTTGAGCGGGGCTAATTTAACCGCAGCAAATTTAAGCGGTGCTAGATTGTCACATGTTCTGTTGAGCAAAGCTGAGTTACGTGAAGCTAATCTGATGGGTGCCAAGATCGATGATACCAATCTGACCGATTCAAATATTTGCGGTGCCACGATGCCTGACGGTTCTAGATCCGGTCAAAATTGTCAATAGCTAGATCGCGAGGCTAAGGAGCCTTCAGAGGCGACTATACCCGAATGGCACGCGCGCTCAATGCGCGTGCTTCAGCTTGGCACTAAGAAGCAGCGATCCTGAAATCTATTTTAAACTTCTGCAACTGACCCGAAATCTTCTTTACAATGAAAGTAGTCTCCTAGAGAAGTAACAGGAAAAACCTTCATCACTCCCTAAGAACCCAGAAACAATCGTTAGTGTTATTGCCAATTGTTGCCCGCCAAAACTGGTAAATTTTCCCTTCATTAAATCGTAAAACCTATTGCGATCGGGCGCTACAATTGCGAGCAAAAACACATCTATTCACCCAAAAATGACAGTCTGAAAGTTGATGTCAAGGACTCAGAAACTATGAGAGTTACGAATATTGAAGAATTAGAAGAACTGATTAGGCGAGTGAAAGCAGCGCAAGCTGAATACGCCACCTATACCCAAGAGCAAGTCGATGCAATCTTCAAAAAAGCTGCTCTAGCCGCCAATGCTGCCCGCATTCCCCTCGCCAAAATGGCAGTAGCAGAAACCGGCATGGGAGTGGTAGAAGATAAAGTCATCAAAAACCACTTCGCCTCAGAAATCATCTACAACAAATACAAACAGGACAAAACCTGCGGCGTCATTGAAGAAGACAAAGCCTTTGGCATCCAAAAAATAGCCGAACCAGTGGGAATTTTAGCCGGAATTGTTCCCACCACCAACCCAACTGCCACCGCAATTTTTAAAGCCCTGATTGCCCTGAAAACCCGCAACGCGATTATTTTTTCACCCCACCCACGGGCGAAAAACTGCACGATTGAAGCTGCAAAAATTATCCTCCAAGCAGCCGTAGCCGCCGGGGCACCAGAAAACATTATCGCTTGGATTGACGAGCCTTCTGTGCCGCTGTCGCAAGCTTTAATGCAGCATCCGGATATTAGCTTAATTCTGGCCACGGGTGGGCCGGGAATGGTGAAAGCGGCTTATTCTTCGGGACGTCCTTCACTGGGAGTCGGGGCAGGAAATACGCCCGCAGTGATTGATTCTACCGCGCATTTAAAACTAGCAGTTTCTTCGATTATTCTCAGCAAAACCTTCGACAACGGCATGATTTGTGCCAGCGAACAATCGGTGATTGTTGTGGATGATGTTTATGAGGAAGTCAAGCGAGAGTTTATCGCGCGGGGAGCTTATTTTGTCACTCCAGAAGAGCGGGAAAAACTCGGCAATCAAATTATTGTCAACGGACACCTCAACGCGGAAATAGTCGGACAACCCGTCCAGAAACTGGCAGAATTAGCCGGATTTTCCATCCCAGAAGACACCAGGGTGCTAATTGGTGAAGTCGAAAAAATTGGCAAAGACGAACCATTTGCCTTTGAAAAACTTTCCCCAATTCTGGCAATGTATCGGGCGAAAGACTACGAAGATGCGGTAGAAAAAGCCGAACAATTAGTAGAATTTGGCGGACGCGGTCACACCGCAGTGCTTTACACATCTCCGGCGAATACAGAACATATCAAGCGGTTTGAAGATAAAGTACAAACCGCGCGGGTGCTGATCAATACTCCTTCATCTCAAGGTGCAATCGGCGACCTTTACAACTTCCGCCTCGATCCATCTTTAACTTTAGGTTGTGGCACTTGGGGCGGTAATTCCATCAGCGAAAACGTCGAACCGAGTCACCTGCTAAATATTAAAACAGTAGCAGAACGCCGGGAAAATATGCTGTGGTTCCGCATCCCGCCAAAAGTTTACTTTAAATCTGGGGCGCTACCCGTTGCGATTCGGGAATTAGCTGGAAAACGGCGAGCATTTATCATCACAGATAAACCGCTTTACGACTTAGGCGTTACCAATACCCTGGAACAAGCTCTCGATGAAATTGGATTGAAATACGATATCTTTTACGATGTCGAACCAGATCCTTCCCTGGAAACCGTGCAGCGAGGATTGGAATTAATTAATACCTTCCAACCCGATGTAATTATTGCAATGGGTGGCGGTTCTCCGATGGATGCTGCCAAAATTATCTGGCTGTTATACGAACATCCAGAAATCGAATTTGAAGGATTGGCAATGCGGTTTATGGATATCCGCAAGCGAGTTTACGAACTACCCCCGTTAGGCGATAAAGCGATTCTGGTGGCAATTCCTACCACATCGGGAACGGGTTCGGAAGTAACGCCATTTGCAGTGGTAACAGATCGGCGCACGGATATTAAATACCCGCTGGCGGACTATGCGCTGACTCCCACAATGGCAATTGTCGATCCAGAGTTAGTGTTAAATATGCCCAAAAAGCTAACTGCTTACGGGGGTATTGATGCCTTAACTCACGCGCTGGAAGCTTTTGTCTCGGTTTTGGCTTCCGAGTATACCAACGGGTTAGCTTTAGAAGCGATCCGACTGATCTTTAAATACCTTCCCAGTGCTTACAAAAATGGAGCCAATGACCCCAAAGCGCGGGAGAAAATGCACTATGCTGCCACAATTGCGGGGATGGCATTTGCCAATGGTTTCCTGGGTATTTGTCACTCGATGGCGCACCAATTGGGAGCAACATTCCACGTTCCCCACGGTTTAGCAAATGCGCTGATGATTTCCCACGTGATTCGTTACAACGCCACCGATGCGCCCTTTAAACAAGCGACTTTCTCCCAATACAAGTATCCTAATGCCATGTGGCGTTATGCGCGGATCGCGAGTTATTTGGGATTGGGAGGCGATACGGAAGCCGAAAAAGTTAATCGGTTAATTGCGGCGGTGGAAGATCTCAAGCGTCAAGTGGAAATTCCTGCGGCTATTAAGGATGTTATTAAAGAAACCCCGGCGGAATTTTACGCCAAGTTGGACGATCTTGCCGATCGAGCATTTGACGATCAGTGTACCGGATCGAATCCCCGCTATCCCTTGATTAGCGATTTGAAGCAACTATTTGTAGATGCTTACGAAGGCGTGCCTGTGGTTGATTTGACGGCGATGCAGAGTAACGGTAACGGTCATGTAACCAGCAAGGTTGAGGTAAACCCCGATCCCCAACCTGTGGGCTAATTAAAACATGGGGTGGGATTGCCTACCCCATGAATCACCTCACCTGAAGCTTCCAGCCGTAAGCAATTGTTTGCCCGTGCGGGCTAAACTCGCCATTTCCATGAAGACAGGTAGCCGATCGAACCACGCATTAGAAGCGATATCGCTGCGCGAACTCTGCTGCGACCCGAGATTGGGAGAAGCAATTAACGTCACGATGTCTGGATTTTGCGATCGCAAGGTCGAATAAGCTCCATCAATGTGCATCGGCCCGCCATCGGGATGTCCTGGGGGTCGCCGTTTTACTTCTTCGAGAAACCAAACTAGCCGATCCAGGATCTTGCCATTTACAGCATAGAAGTGAGTCGTCCTCAGCGGCCCAGAGAACGGCTCCAGGGTGACACCCCCGGTTTTCGCCACCGGCTCGATATGCCCGAAGTAGACGAAATCCCAATCTGTCCGGCATAGCCGATCGAGCAAAACCGCCTGCTCGCTTCTGAATTGTTCCGAGATTTTTAGATCGTCTTCCACAATCAGGACGTTGGTCAACCGATCCGCTTGCGCCTGCTTGAGGATGGTGAGATGACTCTCAAAGCATCCCCTCGCCCCGATGCTGGGAAAATCTCCAGCGTCGTTTGGTCGGATGGCGGGAAATATTTCCACCTTATTTGGCTTGGGGGGCATTCCTGCCTTCTTTAGTTCCTGCACGATCATCCTGTGTCGGTCTTTCCGGCTAGGCAGATTGATCGCGTATACGCGCTCGAAAAAGTCTATCAGCTTCATGTTCTTTACCTATTGGCTCGTCTTTGAGCTTGATGCCAGACTGCAAGAAGAGCGATCGCGTTTGTCAAATTCGGATCAAACGCAGGTGAATTTTTCACATGCTGAACTGACCGGAAAATTGCTCTCCGGCTAGTTTTTTTCCCCACAAAACTATGGAATTAATCGAATTATTTGTGCCGTATTCTAATCGAATAGTAACCGTTACATCCGCTTGCCCCGAATGAGTTAGCTGTCTTCCAACTTCCACTCCTGCTTAAGCAAATGCTACGCTGATATCAAGGCTAATAAGCTGTTGAAGCTGATTCCTCTACCTTTTGGATGACTTTAAAAAAGTTTCCGCGCTTATTTTCCAGCACAGTATCTATTGATATCTTGAACTAAGATTTTATCTTGATTGTTGGCTTCTTTGAGAGATACGAGGTAAGATTTAATACCTTGACGGTCTTGTTTGGAGATAGCGATCGCAGTATTTCGGAATAATTGACCCAGGTCACCATACATCAATACAAAGCTTTCTCGCAGACTTAGTAGTTTTTCATCTTTGACTTCAACGGTTTTCAGTTCTTGGATAATTTGGTCGAGTCCATCTGCTGTCTCTATCAGGTCTGCGGGTCTACCCGTCTTAGCAGTTTGAGTCACTCTGTCAGCTTTATTGATAACCTCAGTCAGCTTGTTACACTGGTATACTCTAGTCGAAGTACAACTGACGACTAGGAAACTAATAGCAACTGTAACGAAGCGCAAGTGTTTCCACTTTTTCTTTCTCCCGTCTATCGGGTGCGGCTGCAATCTAGTTGCTTTGGCTGATATCATGTCCGGTTCCATCGGTTGTATACAGTCGATTGTACGAAAAGCTGTTTTTTTCCCTCCCACCTGCTCACGGAGTCACCCTAAGCCTAAAGCTACCCTTCGCAAGCGGACATAATATGATTGTTTACGCCATCTTTTTCGTGGAACACCCGCACGCGAATTGGTCATCCTTCGTCAGTTAGAAGTTTCAGTACTTACCGGGAATAACTTAAGTGGATCTACTGAGGTACTTGGGTGGTTGCCTCAGAATCGCCTATTTCTAAGGTTAGAGCGGCTTTACACAAACTTTATAAAAGCGGATTATAGATGAAGATTTGAAAAAGGTGCTGTTTTAAACACACTGTTCCGGAATGGGTTGTATATAGTGTGTTTAGTCTAAGTAGTTTTACGGTTGTTCTAAAAGTCTAACCATTATGACGCATTCAGCAATGTCACCGATAATTATTGGTTCAACAGTAAGTACTCCCGTTGTCCAGTCGCTGCATCACCCGTCAACGCGCTCTATTTTGAAGCGTCTGCTGGACATCGCGGGCAGTATAGTAGGGTTGATCTTGCTGGGTATCGTTTTCGTACCGATAGCGATCGCTATCAAGCTGGATAGTCCCGGCCCGATTTTCTTCACCCAAGAGCGCCACGGACTTTACGGGTGTCCGTTTACAATTCGCAAGTTCCGCTCGATGGTCACCAATGCCGAGCAACTCAAGTCTCAGATTAAGAATGAAGCTAAGGGACTGATATTCAAGAATGAAAACGACCCCCGCGTCACCAGGGTAGGCAGTTTCTTACGTCAAACCAGTTTAGATGAACTGCCGCAGTTTTGGAACGTCCTGATGGGAGAAATGAGCTTAGTTGGTACGCGCCCACCCACATCGGATGAAGTTGCTCGCTACAATTCTTACCACTGGCAGCGGTTAAATGTTAAACCCGGTCTAACGGGTGTATGGCAGGTCAGCGGTCGTTCTGAAATTAAGGATTTTGAACAAATAGTGGCGCTAGACCTGAATTACCAAAAGCAATGGAACCCTTTATACGATCTCCAGATTGTTTTGAAGACGATAGAGGTAGTCTTTTGCAGAAAGGGTGCTTGCTAATTGGTAGCCTTTCTTGGAATCGGGCGTAATTTCTCCCAGTGGGGGGGTTAGAACTCCCCAGATTTTTTTAGGTTAATTAACATTTGCCTGTCTGGCAAAATTGGGCGCACAGTTCAGCGTTGCCTTGGTTTCTTGAAAAGTCCATGGGGTTTTACCTTTAGCGATCGCGCACAGATAGCGCCTGGTCGCATCACCCATCGTCACATCTGTAAATTCCGCTCCATCAATTGTCGCACCCAACAGGTTCGCCTCGCTCAAATTCGCCTCGCGCAAGTCAGCTCCCCTCAAATTTGCCCATTTCAGATTCGCCTTTTTTAAACTAGCCCGCGTCAAGTCTGCTCCTGTGAGATCGGCTTCCATCAAGTTAACGCCGCGCATCTGTGCTTCGCTTAAATTACTCGCGGTGAGATTGGCTACTTGCAGTTGAGTCCCGCTCAATTTGGCTTCGCTCAAATTCGCACCATTGAGATCGACGCCGTTGAGGTCAACTCCATTTAAAAAAGCTTCTGACAAATTCACTCCATTTAAGAACGCTCCATAAAGCGTTGCCCCGCTGAGTCTAGCACCGGACAAGTTCGCCCAATTCAGGTTAGCTCCGTTCAGGTTAGCTCCTCGAAGATTTATTCCTTGTAAATTAGCGCCGCAGAGATTGCTTTTTTCCAGGTTAGCCCCGCGCAGATTCACCCCAGTCAAATTTGCTCCGCTGAGTTTTGCTTTGGTTAAGTTTGACTTCACCATAAAAGCGCCGTTGAGGTTGGCTTTGGTTAAATCTGCATCAGTTAGCTGACCTTCGCTGAGTTTAACAAAACTTAAATTAGCCCAGTTGAGAAACGCTCCGGTCAAGTTTGATTTAGTTAGGAAAGTTCGGCTTAAATTAGCTCCTGTCAGATTTGCCCCGGAGAAATTCACCTCGATCAAGGTGATTCCACTCAGGTCTGCCCCTCGCAGATCTACACCGGCAAAATCTCTGTGTCCCATTTCGTAAAGTCTTAGCAGATAGCTAACTTGCATAATGCGAAGTCTCCAGTCCGTACTGTTTTACCCTTGAAAAATCTACCCGGTTTGAGTTGACCTCACCGGGTTCCGACGGGGGTTAAACTTTTTTGCTTCATCGGGCATGGGTCGTGAATTACGATTTTACCTATTACCGATGACCCATATGGATATTACTCTGCTTTGCCGCCAGCATGTTTTAAGAAAAAAATCAATTTGTCAAGTAATTTTAAGATTTATTTTATAATTAACCGTATTTACACGCACGCAATCGTTTTTAAAGATGCGATGACGTAGTTTTGGCTACTTTTAAAAGGTAGAGATTGGATAATTTGAGCGGTTAGCTGCTCTACAAAACCAAACTCTCTGATAAAAAACGTAATAAAACTGCAATTGTCGCTGCTATTTATGCTAGATACGCTCGATCTCGAACTGACCCTGGATAAAACGACCTACGCAACGCAGATAGAAGCGTTAATGCGTCAGATGCGAAGTCTCCAACAAGCGTGTTGGGAAAAAAAACTGCCAGCGATCGCGGTGCTGGAAGGATGGGCGGCGGCGGGAAAAGGGTCTGTAGTCAAGAAAATGGTCGCCTACATGGACCCGCGCGGGTTTGCCGTCCACCCGATTTGGCCTCCCAGCCCAGATGAAATGAAATACCCCTTTTTGCGGCGATTTTGGGGGAAACTGCCGCGAATTGGCAGCATCGGGTTTTTTTATCACAGCTGGTACATCCATATTTTAGAAGACCGCTTGTTTGAGCGCATCGAACCAGGGGAAGTGCCGATGGTGATGCAGCAGATCAACGCCTTTGAGCGGCAGTTGGTAGATGATGGGGCTGCGATCGCAAAATTTTGGATTCATTTAAGTCATAAAGAATTAAAACGCCGCCTGAAAAAATATGCAGACGATCCGTTACAATCCTGGCGTGTGCGCCCAGAAGACTGGCAGCAACAAAAACATTACAACCAATATGTCAACCTAGCCGAAGAAATGCTGATCCACACCAGCACCGGACCCGCCCCTTGGACATTAGTGGAAGGGAACTGCCCACGCTGGACAAAAGTGAAAGTCCTCACCCAACTAGCAGCCACCCTCACCGAATCGCTCGACCGACTCCACAGTCGGGCGCCGGTAACCTTGTTACCCCCGCAACAACACCTAACCCCAGCCGAACCAGACTACCTGGCTCAAGTGGATTTAACCGCCGCACTATCGCGGCAGGATTATAAAAAGCAGTTACGGAAAGAACAGGTGCTGTTGCGCCAACTCCAGCTGAACATCCACCAAGATCAAATCCCTGTATTGGTATTGTTTGAAGGATGGGACGCTGCGGGAAAAGGAGGTGCGATCAAACGACTCACCGACGTACTAGATCCCCGCAGTTATAAAGTCCATGCCTTTGCCGCACCCAGCGATGAAGAAAGAGCTTATCACTACCTCTGGCGATTCTGGCGGCGGTTACCCGCATCTGGCAGCATCGGCATTTTTGACCGCAGCTGGTACGGACGAGTATTAGTCGAGCGCATCGAAGGATTTGCCACCGACACCGAATGGCGTCGCGCCTATCAGGAAATCAACGAATTTGAAGCTCAACTCACAGGTGCCGGTTTCGTTTTGGTCAAGTTCTGGCTGCACGTCAGTCCGGAAAAACAGCTAGAGCGATTTATGGAACGCGAAAACGACCCGTTTAAGCAATATAAACTCACCGAAGAAGATTGGCGCAATCGAGATAAATGGCCTTTATACTCAGTTGCCGTGAATCAAATGATACAGCGCACCAGCACGCCAACAGCACCTTGGACGCTAATACCCGCTAACGATAAGTACTACGCCCGTGTTAAGGTAATTCAGACGGTAATTCAGGCGATCGCTCAAAAGCTGAAAGGCAAATAGGCACATCGGTAACAAGTTTCAACCTGTTGATTTTAAATTCCCAAGATTGGGGAACCTCGACCCAATCTAAAATTTAAAATCTTTGGCCTTGGACATTTTAAGTGAGGAAGTGAACCCATGTTTCTAAATATAATCCAGCTAATACTTTTAGGGCTGCTCGTTTACATTGTTTGGAACGTTCTCGTTGACCGGAAAGCAGGCGACAAAGTAAAACCCAGAGGCTATTTGGCTTGGGTGGGTGCTTTCATTATATTGATATTCATCTTAACGGCGTTTGTATCGCCGTTTACAGGTTCGGTTGTAGACTTTGGCGCCCTGTTTACTTTCCCGTTAAAACCCTTGGGGCTATCGCTGTTTTTGTTATTTTTAGCCTTGGGCGGAGTCCAAAAAGGTGGAATAACAAAAGAAGCAACCAACTATCTTTGGTCGGCGTTTTTCATTTTGGTGTTTTTCAGTCAACCCCTAGTAGCTTCTTGGTTGGCGCAGCAAGGGGAACTGGAAGCGCTTAACGCAGCACAGCTAGCAGCGCGACGGAACGAACCCGTAGGTGCAATTGTATTATTGGGGCAATCGGCAACCCAGCTGAATTTACTCGAACCCAGGCAATTACAACTCACCGATACCAGCGCTCGCATCCTGCAAGCGGCAGAAGAATATCTGCGCCAACGCGCCTTGGGTAGCGATCCAATTGTAGTTGTCAGTGCGGGTGCAAGACCGGGATTCAACACTGCGGCTCCCACAGAGGTTAATCTAATAGAGGCAAGGGATATTGGTCGGTTATTAGTCCGCCTGGGCGTACCAAGAGAACGGATTCTGCTAGAACCGAGTGGTGTTGATTTTCGTACCAGCGCCCTCGCAGTTAAAGACCTGGTAAATCGAGGACAACTTCCAGATCGGGTTATTCTCGTCACCCCTGCTTTGGGGATGCAACGCGCCAGACAAACTTTTGCGCTGTTAGGAATTGATACCGTTCCCAGTCCTGCCGGGTTCTTGACGTTTCAGTCTGGGGCTATCCCTAAATTTTTTGTAGATGTATTCCCCAATCCAACTTGTAAAGATGTGTCAACGATTACCATCCGCGACCTTCGTCAGTTAAGGGTTGCTGACTTTATTTCCAATGCAGACTCGCTGTTTATCAGCACCCGCGTTGTCAACGAATTTTGGACATCGGTTTACTACCTGTTGCGGGGTTGGTTGGCTTCTGGTGGTGCAGAACCTGTTCAGCAAGTGAGGAATTTACCCTGTCCTTCTTAGTTCGTTTCGCAGATCTTGCATCAGCTGCCGTCACCCTTAAGGGTGCGGCTACACAAACAAAGTCCGCCTACGCGGACTTACAGAGAATCAAGGTTTTAAAGCCTGCGTAGGCAGGCTTTGTTTGTGTAGCGGCGAATTCCATTCGTTTGTTGCAATATGCGATCTGCCCCAGATAAAAGATGACGAGTTTAAGAAACCCGGTTTTTCTAAAAAACCGGGTTTCTGATTCAGGTAAATATTACCTTTAGATAGATGCAAATGGGTAATTGGTAATTGGTAATTGGTAATGGGTAATTTGCGATCGCTATCTTCGCGCTACAAAAACACCTAATTAACGAACCACTCCAGGCGCTCCAGAACACAGAGGTAAGAGAAAAGAAGAGGTAGATGATTAAAGCGCGAAGCAATTCTCACCTGCGGGGGCGGGTTTATTTGAGCTGTTTGTTGGAGTCTAATGGTTATTGGTAAAACCCGCCCCTACAGCACACCTGCACAAGAAGCACACCTGCTCAAAATCATGGCACAATCTCGTCTGCGAAAACTTGTTACTTATCTGCGTCCCCACTGGCGGCAAGTTGCGCTGGGTATTCTAGCGCTTTTAATTGTTAATGCGATGGGGGTTTATATTCCGCTGTTAATTCGCAATAGCATTGACGAACTGCAAAAACAGTTCAATTTCGATCGCATATGGTATTATGCGGTACTAATCTTGGTACTGGCAACGGTAATGTGGTTTATCCGGGTGGCGTCGCGCCTGTTTTTATTTGGCGTCGGGCGTCAGGTAGAGTTTGACCTGAAACAAAAGATTTTTCAACACTTGCTAAAGTTGGAACCGTCTTATTTTTCCACGAATACTGCGGGAGATTTGATTAATCGCGCTACTAGCGATGTGGATAATATTCGCAGGTTGTTGGGATTTGCGGTATTGAGTTTGGCAAATACGGTATTTGCTTATGGACTGACTTTGCCGGTAATGTTGACGATTAATTGGTGGTTGACTTTGGAAGCGATCGCAGTCTATCCGTTAATGTTATTGGTCGTCCAGTTATTCAGCGACAAGCTACGCGCGCAACAACTCTCAGTACAAGAGGAACTTTCCAATCTCAGCGAGTTGATCCAAGAAGATATGAGCGGGATTTCCCTAATTAAAATATACGCTCAAGAACAAAACGAGCGCCAGGAATTCCGTAAATTAAACGATCGCTTGCTAACTGCGAATCTCTCCCTTGCCAAAACCCGCACTACCTTATTCCCCTTGGTAGAAGGCTTAAGTTATATTAGCTTACTGGTTTTGCTGGCAGCTGGAGCGGGTGCGATCGCATCTGGTTCCCTTTCCATCGGTAACTTCATCGCCCTGATTATATACGTCGAACGCCTGGTTTTCCCCACTGCGTTACTAGGTTTCACGATTACTACTTATCAACGAGGCGAAGTCAGTATCGATCGCGTTGAACATATTCTCAGCGTCGAACCCCAAATTCAAGATAAAAGCACTAGCATAAGTTTGCCGCTAAGTCAAGTCAAAGGCGAGTTAACCGCGCGTAATCTTAGCTTTACGTATCCGGGTGCTAAGACGCCAGCGCTGAAGAATATCAACTTTACGATTGCACCGGGGGAAAGCGTAGCGATTGTAGGGCCAATTGGTTCTGGAAAGTCAACCCTTGCCAATACTTTACCACGTCTGTTGGATATTAATTCTGGTGAGTTGTTTCTGGATGGGTACGATATTACCCAGATTAAGTTAGAGGATTTGCGGAGTGCGATCGCATATGTGCCCCAAGACAGTTTTCTCTTCAGTACCACGATTAAAAATAACATCCGCTACGGCGATCCGGTAGCGGAACAACCAGCAGTTGAATACGCAGCTAAACTAGCACAAATTCACCCAGAAATTGTCAATTTTCCGCAACAATACAAAACGATTGTAGGGGAACGCGGCATCACTTTATCTGGCGGACAGCGCCAGCGTACTGCGCTTGCTCGTGGTTTGTTAATTGACGCGCCGGTGTTAATTTTAGATGATGCCCTTTCCAGCGTCGATAATCAAACAGCTACGGCGATTTTGTCAAATCTTTCTGCGGGAACTGAGCGCAAAACCGTGGTGTTTATTTCCCATCAATTATCGGCGGCGGCGACATGCGATCGCATTTTTGTCATGGATAAAGGCGAGATCGTTCAAACAGGCACTCACGCCGAATTGCTGCAACAATCTGGTTTATACCAGTCGCTTTGGAACCAACAAAAATTAGAGGAATTGTTGCGCTAAAAACACACAGGTACACCTTCGTTTGTATAG
>DNGJ01000347.1:0-3820 GCA_003486305.1 Cyanobacteria bacterium UBA11371 | reverse complement strand
TGCCGCTATACAAACGAAGCCAAAAGGCTGTACCTCACTCGAAAAGCAATCCGCTGTCTGCTAAAATAGTAATAGTCTCTCGCCGATGCAATGGAGACAATAATATGACGTATACAACAACCAAACCACTAACCTTTGAAGAGTTTCTTAAAGTCTGCCCTGAAGATGGCATCTACGAACTGGTGAATGGGGAGATTGTAAAAGTGGATTCTATAGGAGCGCATAAGAGTGTATCTCGGTTTCTAATGTTTGCTTTCAATGATGAAATCAGGCGATTAGGACTCGACTACATAGTTGATAAAGATATAGCTGTCAGGACTTATACCAGTGGCGGGAAAGAACAAGGTAGAAGACCAGATGTGAGCGTAATTGAGGGGAGAATTTGGGAAAGATATCTCAACACCTACGCAGGTATTATAGAACCCCTACTTTTAGCCGTTGAGGTTGTATCAACTAACTGGGAAGACGACTATGTTGATAAACTAGATGAATATCAAAGATTGGGTATTTCTGAGTATTGGATTGTAGATTATCTTGCTATTGCTTCTCGTAGTTATCTCGGAAATCCTAAAGTTCCTTCTGTTTTTGTCTATCAGCTAGTCGATGGACAATACCAAGTCACGAGATACACAGGCGACGATCGAATTATCTCTCGAATTTTCCCAGAACTAGAACTAACTGTCGCGGCTGTTGTAGCAGCAAGTGTAAGAAACCCGGTTTTTCTAAAAAACCGGGTTTCTGGGCAGGTTTCTTCGTTTGTATAGCGGCAGCATTAATGCTGCCGCTATACAAAAAAAGCGCCAAAAGGCTGTGCTAGATCAATATCTGTTGATTATTCATCCCTAAATCTTGCAAAAATCTATCCTTATCAAATCTGTATTCTTCACCCAAAAAAGATATTATTCTTTCAGTATCATCTTCGGCATTTTGCAAGCAGGTTGACGCGCCAGGAGAAGGCGTTATATTAAACAAAATATTCTCGCCTAAAATCTTCGCTTCTCCAAGTTCCAGGCTTTTAGTCTTTAAATTAACAATTTGAGGTCTAATTCCTCCATAGTTTTTGGCAAACTTGAGTTCGCTCAACTTTATTGAAGGCACAATCTTTTTAACTTCTTTAATAAACAATCTCTTGCCAATGAAGGGAATATCATAAATATAATTTGTCACGATATATTTCAATATTACTGGTTCGGAAAGAATTTTAAAGAAGCTCATAAAAGCATCAAAACTGAGTCCAGCCGTCTTAAAATATGACCAAATAGTCCCATAATGATGCCGCTCTAACATGGGAATAGCTTTTGCAGTCGGACCAAATCTAGTTTGACTTTGATTGTGAACTTCTGGATCTCCATGAATCGCTGCAAAAGGTAGTTTTTGGAGTTGTACGGTATAAACTTTACCGTTTAAAACTCCTGGTGCAAAGTAAAAGCTTCCAGCAACGCTTAAAAGCGCATAATCTTTCCCATAGCCTAAAGATTTGGCAAATAATAAACTATGCGCTCCAGCGGTAACAGCAACTGCTTTTGCTGCGATAGTTTCTTTATCAGTTTGAATGTAATATAAGTCTCCTTCTCTTTTAATCCGCTTGACTTTTGTCCCCAGCATCAGATCGATATTTTTGTTGGAGTTTTCCAGCGCAAGTTGCAAAAATGATTGAGAAAGCTTTTGGTAATCAATTGTATAACCTTCTTCCGTAAAGAGAGCGAGAACTTCTTCATCTGTTTCTCTCTCTTTCAAAAGATTGGGTTCGATTGATTCTATTTGTTCTTTATCTATTAATCTCAAATTGGGAAATAGAGATTTAAATTCCGCATATCTGTTTCTGAGTTGGTCGGCCTGTTCTTTTCCTATCGCCAAAACCATTTTGTGATACTTGCTGTATATTTCTTGCCTCGCGTCGGTTTTCAAAAGATAATTTTTTACCAAACTGGCAGCTTTATTAACTTTTTTAGCTTTTTCCAAGGTATAGTTGGTTTCTATATCGCCAAAATGAAGCGTTTGGCTATTGCTGGTTCTATGGGAGTTAACTAAAGCAACTTCTGGGTTTTTTTCGATCAAAGCAATGCGGTTGATGTTAGTGTAATTGCTTAAACTATAGAGTAAAGCAGTTCCAGAAACTCCAGCGCCAATGATGGCTACTTCATAAACGGTTTGCATAATTTTTACCAAAATAACTAATAACGGAAAGCAACGCTTACGCTCGCTATATCTGCCGTTCGATTCGTTCTAACCAAGCTTCGCTTTGGGAGATTGTTAGAACCATTTTTTTGAATGGTTCATCTTCTAATTCTAAAACTAAATAGTCTTTATCTTGCGTGACATACCAAAATTCTCTGCCATTTCTAGTATAATACGTTCCGGCTTTGATAACTCCTGGAAGAAAAGTTCCAGGGGCGCGAATTTCCGCCCAATTGCTTTGGGGTTGTGCGGTGGTTACCCGCTTAATATGGTTGAGTGGAATTTCAAAGGTTTTGTTTAGCGTCAATGCCCAAAATTGCTCGTACCATTCCAACTCAATCAGTAATTTGTCGCCAACGATACTAAGATTCATCTCGATCCACAATAGGTATATCTTTTAATGTATCTAAAAAATTGGCAGCGGGGCGCATCAGAAAGTTAAATGATGATTAATTTTATATCATGTCCGGTAGTATCGGTAGTGTATGGATGGCTAATTGCTAACTGCTAATTGTAAATAGCCAGACAACCGCCATTAGCAATTAGCTATTAGCAGTTACACAACCGTTGCTTAAGGACACGATATTACAGGTTGCTGTCAGCCCATAATGTATTCAAATTATCCAATATGCAAAAAATTAGTACCGGGAAGCGGGATTTGTTTAAGATAGCGATTAATTTCAGACGCAGCTGTCATTCCGGAAACTAAAGCGCTTTCTACTAGATTACCACCACACCAATCGCCGCAACAAATTAAAGGCTGAGGTAGCTGAGAATCTAAGCAGATTTCTGATAAGGGACGACTGGGAAAAGCATAGCGCCATCGGTGGACTTGAAACCAGTCTGGCGCATCTATCCAGGGAAGCATTAATTCGGCGGCGGCGCGGGATAATAAATGTTGTCCGATTAAGTTTAAATCTGGTGCTTCTAAGTTAGTGCGGGCGAAATCGGCGCTGGTGTGAAGCACCAAGACGGGTGATGGCGAATTGATGCGCTTGCTGCTGTCTAAACTAATCCAGGATAAGTCAGAATGAGGGGGAAAAGAGATATCTTTCCAGGTTAAATTTTTTGGGGTTGAATAGCTAGCGATCGCAGTCAAACAAGGGTCAAATTCAACCCCACGCAAGCTATCTAAAAATGTCGCTGGTAAAATCGTTTCGCCTAAAGGTTCGAGTAACATTAACGCTTGCGGCGCGGGAATTGCCACCACAACTGATGAGGCTGTTAATGTTTCTGATGTTGCTTCAAAGGTGAGATGCCAAATATTATCGTTGTTGAGGGTAATTGACTCGACGCGGCGATTTAATTCAACGTTTAAATTAGTGGCGAGAAATTTAGCGATCGCGCTCATTCCATCGGGCGCTACATACCGGGGAATGTTGGATTCTGACTCGTACCAAAGTTGCAAGATATGGCGCGATCGCAATACCTCAATTAACTGCTCTAAACTATCACCATTAGGTTCAAGATACCGCAAACCGTGATCCGCGCGAATACCGTTTACCCGCCGCGTCGCCGCCCTGCCGCCAACACCACGGGACTTATCTACCACAACGGTATTATATCCAGCTTGATGCAATTGTTGAGCGCAAGTCAAACCAGCAATTCCAGCACCAATTACAGCAACATCAAACATTAATTT
>DNGJ01000362.1:9577-24712 GCA_003486305.1 Cyanobacteria bacterium UBA11371 | reverse complement strand
CCGTTCCCTATTCCCTATTTAACGAAAAAAATTCTTCTTGCGGGAAGCGAGTATCTGTTTTTTCAGCTGTTGCAAGCGTTGCCGCGATCGCTCTACGTTGGGAAACTCTCCCCCATAACGCCAGCGGACGTAAGCTTGGGAAATTTCATCGATCGCATCTCCCGATTCTATGTCATGGTGCTGCCGCGAGCTTCTCGCGTATTCTAACGGCGTTTGAGCCGGATGTTTCCTATACCCTAAATCTGCTAAAATGTCAAGCATTTGCCGATAAATACTTTCCATGGGCGGTAACTTTTCTAACCCGCGTCGGTATTGCCAGAGGCGCCATCTGTCCCAAGCGAACCAGAGGCAGAAAGCTAGGGCGATCGCAATGGCGATGCCGGTAAATAAACCGATCCAACCTTGAGCAAACAGGGCTACGAACCAAGCGATCGCATTAATTAACCAAGCGATCGCCGCACCCAAGAAATTAGATACAGGCGTTGGCAACCAGCCAGCAACCCACTGCCAAAACTGTTTTAGGACGCTAAAAGTCTGGTCTTCTTCCACAGAAGGGGGAAACAACGGATGACCGGGAATAGGATCGAAAGCAAACCAACCGTATTTGGGGAAATAAACTTCTGTTATCAAATAGGCATCGGTGTTGCGGACGACGTAATACCCGGTAAACGGATTAAATTCTCCCGAGCCAAAGCCGCCGACTAGCCGCGCTGGAATGCCAATCGAGCGCAGCATAATAGTTAAAACTGTGGAAAAATGATCCGGATAGCCGCCGGTAATTTTTTCACCGGGAGGACTGTTTTTATAACCGAACAGAAAAGCTTCTACTAAGTCTTCGCCTGCGGCTAAAAATGGCGGTTCTTTCTGAAGTTTGTAATTGGGATGTTGCTTGAGGTATTGCGTCAGGTAGAGGGCTTTTTCGTAAGCCGAAGTCAGGGGTTTACTATCTTTCGCCACTTTATTTTTATTGGCGAGGATTTCTTCGGTTATTTTTCGGACTTTTTCCTTAATTTGGGGAGGAACTTGTAAATAATATTCCTGAATAGCTTTGGGATACTTGGTGGAAGCTTTACCTAAGAGAGAGCGATCGCGGTAAGGAACGTTTGAGACAACCGAATAGGTTACCCCTGCTGGTAACCCAACTTGGGGGGGACTTCGCAAAGCTCCTTCAGTATCGACTGCCACCTGCTGGGTGGGAAAGTAAAGCTCCTGCGCCTGCGCCATCGCCGGAATTAAGTTAGGCAAATCCGAGACAATTGTGTAGGACTGAATTACCTCTTTGGTACGATTAGCCGTCGGCAGAGTGGGGATATAAAACCGATAAGACCACCAGGGGCGGTCAACCTTAAAAGTTTTGTCATTGCGAGAGATTTCCCAACCCTGCCCGGTGTAGCGATCGAACCCCAATACGCGCCAAAATCCTTCAGCTTGGGAACGTACCCGCATCACTACTGCTGGTTCGAGTTGTCCGCGCAGGTTCTGGTTAATTTTGGTATTAAAACCATAGTAAAAAGTCGGGTCAAGTTCCCCTGGACCATCTTCCACATTGCGTCCACCGCTACCAGTTCCTCCCCGTTGGTTTTGATTGTTTCTGCCCCGATTGCGATAACCTGGATTAACGACGTTACTGCCATCAAACGGCCCAGTAAACTCGATGGGAGAACTAATGGGAAATGTGCGAATTTGATAACCAGGTAAGCGAGGGAGAAAAGCAAAAATTGTTAATCCCAAAGCGATGATAACGATGAAATTAACGATTAAAAATTTCAAATTAAAAAGGGGAGAATCTTTGGCTTTTAACCTTTGATATTTAATTTTTAAAGGTTTGAGTCCCAGACGGGAACGGTAGTCGAGTAGCAAAACTGGGAGAGCGATCGCTAAAAACAGCAGCAACAAGGGCGCAAAAGCCATTGTCTGACTTACGGTAGCTGCCACGCCCAACAAAATCAACCCGATGGCGATGGAATAGCCCAAATCTTTGCGGCGGGGGAGGTCAAAACTGTGCAGCACTTGTAGGTGAATTAACAATCCAGCTAAAACCAACCGCGTATCGTTAAATTCCTCCCGCAGACGCCAAAGGAAAAAAGCCAAGGCGGCTAACATGCCCAGGGCGATGCCAAACTGGGTGGGAATATTGCGATCGCGCCGCCGATACCAACTCCAAGCACCACCCACAATACTCAAGGGCACCGCCCAAACGCTGACACTTTCTTCGGTACCAAAGGTTTCCCCGGCGACATCAGTCGCCAAAATTCCGACGATGACCAACGCCTGCACCAATACCCGCAATAAAAGCGAGTTTTCTGGTTCTGGCTTTGGCATCGCGGCTATTCGCTGCCTGATTTGGCTTAAAATCGGTATGCTTGTTGCCATTTGGGTAATCGGTAATGGGTAATAGGTAATGGGTAATGGGTTCTGCCATTACCGATTATCGATGACTCAATTTTAAAATGGGTAATTGCTTCTTCCCCATTACCGATTACCGATTACCAAAATCTAGCTTGTAGGACAAATGCCGAAAATCAGAGGATTTTCATTCAGGTGGGGACAGAGAACTTCTAAAGGGTAAGTTTGGTTCAGTTGCAGATCGGATAATTCGACGCTAAGTTGACCGGCATCGGAACGAGATGCGATCGCGCAAGCTTGACCAACCTGCAATTTCAAACTACCACCGCAGGGAAACCTACCCTGCACGCGCAAACCAGCTTTCAATCGCCTTTCGACTTGATATTCTGCCCTCAGCACCAACTCGCCGACAGCAGTCAGCCACTCGGACTCGACGCTCGGTTGATGGGGCGACAAGGTTAAACTCAGAGAGCCGATAATCTGTCGAGCGGCGATTAATAACAGTACCATCTGCTCGGTAGGCGTTGCAGCTTCGTAACTGCTGGGAAAGTTAGTATCTACGGCAGATAAATCGATTTGATTTGGACTGTTACAAGCACCAGACGCCAGCACGACGGAGGCAAACTGGTGCAGCATCTGGGATTGACCCGGAAATAATCTTTCCACTGCACGGACTAACTTGATCGGCGAGGCGATGGAAGATTGCACCACAGTCTGACAGCAGTCTAGCAATTGGGCGAAAATATCTGGCGGGATCTCAACAGGCAGGCGTAACCTTTGTAGGTGAGTCGTCCAAAATTGGTTGGGAGACAAAGATGCGGCTTCGGCGTCTGATTCGCAGTCAGAAATTTCTGTTTCCCAGGGAAACAGGGGTGGATTGTCTTGCAGTTCCTTCTGTAGCCGACGCTTGACTAGCGCTTGAAAACGGTCTTGCAATGCAAAATTGTCCTTGCCGCTTTTGGATTGAGGATAAACAGCTGATTCACCGGGACTAGCAACAGTGGCGTTCAAAATTTCTGACTCCAGTTCGTCGAACTCATCTATTTCCCAGGTTTGTATTTCATCGATCTCGCCAGAGGATAGGGATTGAGAAACCTCCTCACTCGCGGTGGCGCCAGTTTTTGAACTTTGGCGGGATGGTTGGGGAGGGTTATCCTTTTGTAATAGCCAGACGAGAAATCCTGCGGGGAAATCTTCTGTATCTCTATTCATGGGTCGATGCACCTGATCCGGACTCTGAAGAATTGCGAATTTCCCAGGCTGTTTCTAGCAGCTTAAACCACTGCTTGTGAACCTGGCTGATTTTCCAACCCAGGGATTTAGCGATCGCCCTATCGTCTAATCCCCTTTGCTTCATCTGTAGCAAAACTGTTTGCTCGTGACTCAATTGAGCCTGAAACCCTTGCCATTGCTGGGGCGTCAAGCCGAGGTTGCGCTCTAAATCTGCGCCCAACCACTCGTGAACCAACTCCCACCCGTGCAACAGGGCGAATCGCATCAAATGATACTTAAACCGCTGTTGCAAGTAATCTCGCTGACGCGGGGTTAAATCGAGAATTTCCTCAATTTCATCGGCAGAAAGGTTTTGCAAGCGGAGGATAAAATAATCGGCACAATCTCTTTGCTGGCGCTGCTCCAAGTATGCTATCAACTCGCGAATCACAGATTGCCGCAGCATCATATCCGCGTTATCTGGATCTGTTGCTACCATCATCTCTCGCACCCGCGCCAGCAACCTTTCATCCCAGGCAGTTTCTGATTCCGACGAACGACTTTCTGCCGCTTGTTCCAAATCCACCGACAATTCCCTTGGGTGCTGTTGCACGAAGGTTTGCACCCGCAGGACAATCAGTTGCTGCGTTTTTTGATTCGATAAGTGAACCCGTCGCTTCGCGTAACGTTCTGTAAACGCTAAGTATTCAGCCAACTCCAACAGCGTGTGGGGACGATAAGTCACACCGGCTTCCGCTTCCTTGCGAAATACTTTCAGCGCTTCGAGATAAAATGCCTGAAGAAAATCTTCTATCAAAGTCAACCGCGCTTGATAGCTCAATGCTACCCCCACAGGGGTGATGTAGCGGTAAATTATAGCACTCAAGGTACTGTGTAATTCTACTCGTCCGGCAGCCGACCCCAGTCTGTAATAGTTAAGACACTGCTGGAGACGATGGCGAGCCATGCGCATCGCCCAAGTTTCCAAATCGCCGGATGCTTGGATGTGTCTGCTTTCATTGCAGACGCGGATAATTTCTGCTGTTAAACGGAAAGCGACATCCCGGCAGTTTTGCTTGGAAGCACGGGTTGATTGCTGGAGTTCGTTAAACAGCAGTTGGAAAATAGCTTCCACTCGCTGCTCATTTCTCTTAGGTTAACGACTATCGGGTTTAGCTTGGTTTAAGCTACCGATTTAGGCGCGAAGCATTTGATATCATGTCCGCTGAAATACCCATAGTTATGACTGACGCACCGGATACTCTGACGCTCTGAGGCTCTGAGTTTTAATTCAGGGTTATTTGCCGGACAAGATCTGACTCCTCTAAAGATGAATCAATCTATGTTCGTAGTAGCGCTGTCTTCGCTACGATCAGCAAATGTTCCGCTTCTTATTTGTTCGCAGGTTACACGCTCGATCCGGATATTTAACTAAAAAAGAAGTCCCCTCGTCCTCTTGCCCATCTTCGTCAGTAACGAATTTGCAGCGTCACGGTAGCTTCGACTCGCTGTTCGCCACCAACGATAGGGGTATAAACTTCTCTTACAGCTATATCGCCTACACCAGGAGCGACAGCACGAGGGATGAATGGTGGTGGGGGTGTAAAGGCATTGTTAATTTGGATGCCAATCACTTCCTGACGGGCTAAGTTCAAGGTGCTTAAAACAACATCGGCTTGGCGTTGGGCGTCTTGGGTGGCTTCGCGCAAGGCTTGTTGTCGGGCGGTAGCGATCGCATCGTCGCTAGCAACAAAACTAATGCCGTCGATGCGCGTCGCCCCGGCATTGACAGCTTCGTCTAACAAATTTCCCACTCGCTGGGTATCGATGCGAAAGCTCACCGTATTGACGCCTGTGTATCCTGTCAAGCGCTGTACGTTGTTTTCATAGCTGTAGTTGGGATTAAGTCTGATACCCGTGGTTTGGAGTTTTTCCACATTGCGCGATCGCAATAACTCGACTACCGCAGACGATCTTCGCGCCACCTCTTGCTGTACACCGGCAGCATTTTTAGCTTGAACTTCTACGCCCAACTGCACCACAGCGATGGTAGCGGGAATGCTTTCTTCGCCGCGCCCGGTTACAGAGAGCGATCGCACAATCGGAGGTTGGGTTTGTCCTCGATCTTGAGCGATCGCCGGATGTACCACTGTCAGATTCAGCAAGTATAAGCTTAAACCAATAGCAGGTAAACGATTGCAGCAGGCAAGGATATAATTCATTAGCGTACTTCTTTTCAGACTGGGCTTGGCTTTTCTAATTTGCCATCGCTGCAACCAGATAGTCTAACCCGTTTCATTTTTTGCAACAGTATGTCTCTCAATCTAGGGTGCGTTAACGCAGTGTAACGCACCATCTACATCATAGAAACTAAAGAGCCAGTCTCTCGATGTAGGGTGCGTTAACGCAGTTTAACGCACCATCTCCACATTATCTGGAATTGCTGCGTAAATCCTGTTGAGTTGTTAAACCACCATTAAATCGTTGATAATTTCTTGCGCTACTTGATCGTCAATTCCCAAAGCTTGCTGAAGATTCGATATAAAACCTTCCGCAGCACAAGGAATAATCCCATCGAGTATAACAACTTCAACTGCTGCTTCAAAAGCTGTTTCTACCCAATCTTCTGAAATTGATTCTATTGCCAAATTAAACAAAGCCTCAATGCCATCGGTGTCGTAAATATCGGCGAATTTATCCACCATTGCTTGCATTTCTGCGTCTGAATAATTCTCATACAGTTCTAAATTCGACAGAATATCGTTGAAGACGTCTATTTCCTCCTCTGTAACTTCCCCGTCTGCAAAGGTAGCAACAAATACAATAGCAGCCACCGCTTCTTCTGGACTCAGCGCGGCTAGGCTATCTGTTTCAGTCTCCAATACTTCGTTGTTGTTGCCCATAATGGTTTCCGTTTTGGTTTATGGGGACGTATATATCGATTTCCAATAAAGTTTCTGTATAATTCGCTACAAATTACTTTTGAATTAGACAGCGTTCGATAGTGGCGACGACGGACTGGGCGAGGGCGCGCAAATCGTAGCCGCCTTCTAAGCCAAACAGTATACGACGAGTTAACTGCAAGCAATAATCTGTAAACAGTCCGTAATCTTCAGGTTGCAGGTTGATACTGGCTAGAGGATCGGCGGCATTGGCATCGTACCCGGCGCTGACAATTAACAAATCGGGGCGAAATTTGCCCAAAAACGGGATTATTTGCGATTCAAACGCCTGCTGATACTCCAAAATTGCGCTCCCCGGTTTCATGGGAATATTTAACACGTTATCGTGCGCCCCTCGTTCCTGGGCGTCGCCGGTACCCGGATAGCAAGGAGATTGGTGCAGGGAACAGTAGGCAATTTGGGGATGATTTTCCACGATATCTTGAGTGCCGTTGCCGTGATGCACGTCCCAGTCTAGGATGGCAACGCGAGAGATGCCTGGTTGTTCCAGGGCGTAGTCAGCGGCGATCGCTGCATTAGAAAACAAACAAAACCCCATGCCCCTAACACTTTCAGCATGGTGTCCGGGCGGGCGCGCCAGCACAAACGCCGGATTACCAGTACTGACAACGCGATCGATACCATCTAACCAGGCGCTGACTGCCAACAAAGCGATCGCGTAACTGCGGGCAGAAACAGGGGTATCCCCATCCAAATATCCGCCGCCAGAAGTAGCGATCGCTTCCAGCAATTCCACGTAGTTGGGCGAGTGAATTTTTTGCACCAGGGGTAGGGGCGATCGCGTCTCTACTGGCGTGGGTAACTCCCAGGATAATTTTTCCGCCCAAGGCGCGACTTTTAATGCCTCTACAATCGCCGTCAGACGTTCCGGTCGTTCTGGATGAAAACGACCCGTATCGTGATCGAGAAATTCATCCGAGTAAATAATAGGCACCATAGCTAATGGCTAATTGCTAATTGCTAATTGTAGCGATTACCGATGACCAATCCCCAAATGTGATAGAATTTTAATGATATTTGCAATTTCTTTGAAGTCAAAGTCGCAAAATTAGCATCATTTTGAATTTTAGCGGCTTAAATCTCGCGATTTTGGAGTTTTTCACAGTATGACCACTTCCCAAGAGCGGATTATCCCCACAGATTTGGGGAATGAAATGTCCCGGTCTTACTTAGAGTACGCGATGAGCGTCATTGTAGGACGGGCACTACCAGATGCTAGGGATGGTCTAAAACCAGTGCATCGGCGCATACTTTACGCGATGCACGAGTTAGGTTTAACATCAGACCGCCCTTACAGGAAATGCGCCCGCGTAGTAGGGGAAGTGTTGGGGAAATATCACCCCCACGGGGATACGGCGGTATACGACGCCTTGGTGCGGATGGCACAAGATTTTTCCATGCGATCGCCCCTAATTGACGGTCACGGTAACTTTGGTTCGGTGGACAACGACCCCCCCGCCGCAATGCGCTACACCGAATGTCGCCTCAGCGCCCTGACAGGCGAGGCAATGTTGCGCGATATTGAGTCAGAAACCGTTGATTTTGCCGATAACTTCGACGCTTCCCAGCAAGAACCCATAGTATTACCCGCCCGCGTACCCCAATTATTGCTCAACGGTTCCTCTGGTATCGCCGTGGGCATGGCAACGAATATCCCCCCCCACAATTTGGGAGAATTAATCGATGGCTTGGTGGCACTAATCCACAATCTTGAAATTACCGATACCCAGCTAATGCGCTATATCCCCGGACCCGATTTTCCTACAGGTGCAAAAATATTAGGAACCTCAGCAATTAAAGAAGCATACACCGGGGGGCGCGGTTCGATTACCATGCGGGGCGTAGCGCAAATCGAGACAATCGAACACCGTGGAAGACCGGATCGGGAAGCAATAATTATCACCGAATTGCCTTACCAGACCAATAAAGCGGCGTTGATCGAAAGAATCGCCGAAATGGTGAACGATAAGAAACTCGAAGGGATTGCCGATATCAGGGATGAAAGCGATCGCGACGGAATGCGAATCGTCATCGAACTCAAGCGCGACGCCTACCCCAAAGTAGTGCTGAACAACCTGTATAAACAAACACCGTTACAAGCGAACTTTGGCGCGAACATGCTGGCGTTGGTGAACGGCGAACCCCAGCTATTGTCGCTAAAACAATTCCTCAGCGTCTTCCTAGATTTCCGCATCGAGACAGTAACAAGGAGAACTCAATACGAACTGCGGAAAGCAGAAGAAAGAGATCACCTACTGCAAGGGTTATTAATCGCCCTGCTGAACTTAGATGAAATAGTCCACCTAATTCGCAACGCCGCCGACACGCCGACGGCGCGGCAAGAATTGATGGATAGATATGGACTTTCAGAAGTGCAAGCAGATGCAATCTTGCAAATGCAACTGCGGCGTTTGACGGCATTAGAAGCGGAAAAGATTCGACTAGAACACGAACAATTGCAAGCGCAGATAGCGGACTTGCAAGATATATTAGCGCGGCGCGATCGCATCTTAGAAATCATCGAAACCGAAGCGCAAGAACTCAAAACCAGATTTGCCACCCCGCGCCGCACCGAAATCGAACACGCCGAAGGAGAAATCGACGACACCGACTTAATTGCCAACGAAAAAGCCTTAATTCTAGTAACAGAACAAGGCTACATCAAGCGGATGCCCGTTAACACCTTCGAGGCGCAAAGTCGCGCCACGCGAGGTAAAGCCGCAACCAAAATGAAAGAAGATGATGGAGTAGAACATTTCCTCACTTGTTGCGACCACGACACCGTATTGTTATTTAGCGAAAAAGGCGTAGTTTATTGCCTGAGAGCTTATCAAATACCAGTCGGATCGCGAGTCAGTCGCGGCACCCCGATCGTGCAAATGCTGCCGATTCCCAGAGAAGAAAAAATCACATCCATCGTCGCGGTGAGCGAATTTACCAGCGAAGAATATTTGGTGATGCTAACCAAACGCGGTTACATTAAAAAGACCGAATTAGCCGCATTTAGCAACATTCGCGCCAACGGATTAATCGCGATTTCCTTAGAAGAAGGAGATCAACTGCGCTGGGTACGTCGCGCCCGAGTAGAAGATAGCATCATCATCGGATCGCGTCAGGGCATGGCAATACATTTTAAAGCCGAACACGAACAATTGCGCCCGCTGGGACGGGCGACGAGAGGCGTAAAAGCAATGTCCCTGCGGGAAGGAGACGAACTGATTGGGATGGATATTCTACCCAGTTCAGTCATCGCTAATTTAACCCCAGAAACCGAAGAAACGGAAATTAGCGAAGAAGAAACAGAACTGACCAATGCAGAAGAAACAGCATCCAGCACAGCTAACGGTTTGTGCGTCTTAGCGATTACAATGGGAGGATTTGGTAAGCGAGTTCCTGTATCTCAATTCCGGTTACAAAATCGGGCAGGAATGGGATTAGTTGCGATTAAATTCCGCAAGCAAAACGATAAATTAGCCGCCTTGCGAGTAGTCAACGACGATGACGAATTGATGATCGTCACCAATCGGGGCATAATCATTCGTCAAGCCGTGAATGCTATATCTATGCAATCGAGAATGGCGACGGGGGTGCGAGTGCAAAGGTTAGATGAAGACGATGCGATCGCAGCAGTTGCCCTAGTTCCTCCTACCAACGGTGATGAAGAAGAATCCGAGTAAGGATTTTAGATTGCAGAATTTAGATTGCAGATTTAAATCTGCAATCTGCAATCTCAAATCTAAAATCTTAATAGCATTTGCTGGCGGAATATTAATGGGACTAACAGTTGCGCCCGCCAGCATATGGCCTTTAGCATGGATTGCCCTGATACCATTATGGGTAACAATTTCTGATAGAAACCCGATCCAAAAAGCCCTAGCGTGGGGAATAGGCTACCACGGCGTCGCCTTATCTTGGGTATTGGGATTGCATCCGTTGACATGGATGGGGATACCTTGGGTGGGGAGTGTTGCGATCGCACTCACAGCCCTAGTATTATTCACCCTCTGGGGAGCAGCATTAGTGGTAACCTGGGCAATAACAACCAAAGCACTTTTCAACCTAACACCAAATCCCCTCACCCGCATTCTAATCGGAACAGCCCTCTGGTGCATTCTCGAATCAATTTGGAGTGCAGGGCCATTATGGTGGACATCACTATCCTATACCCAAAGCCCACACAACCTAGCCATATTACACCTCGGACAAATCTCAGGCCCTAACACGATTACAGCCGCAATTGTAGCAGTAAACGGCCTCCTAGCAGAAGCCTGGAGCGATCGCCAAAAACAAACAACCTCTCCCAACTCTTCCTCTGCGTCCTCTGTGCCTCTGTGGTTCGTTCATAAAGGATATTTAGCCACAAGCGTAGCACTATTAATTAGCTTACACCTAATCGGATTTAGCCTCTACAACCAACCATTAAACGACCAACCAAATACCGCCCTAAAAGTCGGAATTATTCAAGGAAACATACCAAACCGAATCAAATTCACCCCGCAAGGATTCCGGAGTTCCTTAACAGGTTACACCAACGGATATATAACCTTAGCCAAACAAAAAGTACAAGCAATTTTAACCCCAGAAGGAGCCTTATCATCGATTTGGACAGATCCGCCATCCACCAACGACCCCGTTTACCAAGCTATTTTAAATAAACGTATACTTGCATGGATAGGCGCACATCGCCGCAGGGAACGTAGCTTCACCAATAGCTTATTTACCGTCACCGGAACAGGAGAAATATATAGCCGCTACGACAAAATAAACCTGGTACCCTTTGGCGAATACATCCCCTTCGAGCAACTTTTAGGAGGAATAATTAACAGCATTTCAGCCATTGGTACCAGCCAAATAGCAGGAGAATCAAACCAATTATTTGATACCCCATTTGGTCGCGCAATAGTTGGCATTTGTTTTGACTCTGCATTTTCCAGACATTTCCAACGCCAAGCAGCAGCAGGCGGACAATTTATTTTAACTGCATCAAATAACGACCCATACAGCGCCGCGATGCAATTCCAACATCACGCACAAGATACAATGCGAGCAATAGAAACAAATCGATGGGCAGCGAGGGCGACAAATACGGGATATTCAGCGATTGTAGACCCGCACGGCAGAACTTTATGGATATCCGGACACAACACTTATGAAGTCCATGCAGAAACAATTTATCGCCGTCAAACCCAAACTTTATACGTGCGTTGGGGAGATTGGCTAACGTTGGTTTTACTAGGATTAGTTGCTGTAAGTATTTCCTTAGAAATAGGTAATAATAAATCGAAAAAATAATTACCAATTACCTAAATTTCAACAGGATGCTGACCGTAAAAAGGAATCGCTTCTGACCAATTAGGACGCGACCCTTTTTGCCAATCCAAATAAGCTAATTCTAATAATTCTAACACAGATGCACCCTGGTTATTTTCAGCTTTAATCAATTGATAGGAATGAGGCCAACTATCCAAAGTTTTTTGCCAAACATCTGGTTTAATCGCATTGTCTGACAAGCGTTCAATTAAACCAGAATTATCTGATGATAATTGATAGATTGCTGTAAATAATTCACCGCGATGGGCGTTTAATTGTACGGCAATATCTTCAGGAACCTGGGGAGGCAGAGCCTCCCTACCCTCGTACCCAGGCTCCAGCCTGGGTACGAGATCCCAGAGGCTCTGCCTCGTTTCAGGAACCTGGGGAGGCAGAGCCTCCCTACCCTCGTACCCAGGCTCCAGCCTGGGTACGAGATCTGCGAGGCTCTGCCTCGATTGACGACAGGCGGAAGATTTCTGCCAAGCCACAGCCGCCAAAGTAGAAATCGCAAATAAAGGAATTTCTAACTGTTGAGCGAGAGTGCGAGCCGTGACAACGCCGATGCGCGTACCCGTAAAGCTTCCGGGGCCTTTTGCTACGGCGATAAAAGCCAAATCTGCCCATGATTGGGGTTGGATAAATTCGGCTAAATATTGATGCAAATGTGTAGAGAGTTCCCGACCTAAATCTTTTACTAAACAGCGGGAATCATCGGCAAAATTGCTGATGGCTAAACCTAATTCGGAACTGGTTGTGTGAATTGCAAGGCTGTATTTAGTCATGAGCGCGCTAGTCAAAATTTAACTTCAGGCTTTTAGTAGAAGATGGCAGCGCCTACTAAAAACGGTTCAACTCGCCCCTACTACCACGAAAAAACCGGATTTCTGGATTAGCAAATATTAGCACCTTGAGGGTGATTTATGAAAAAAAATTCGCTTTGCCGAAGGCGGAAGAGGGAAAAAGAAAAAGGGTAAAGGGCAAAAGGGCTAAAGGGTAGAGAAAAGAGTCCTCGCAACCAAAAACTAGAATGCCGGAAACCGAAATGGCGGAAACTAAGACGCCGAAGACTAAGCGCCCGGAAACTAAGAAACCGCAACGCGAAAACCGTAACGCCCGTTCCCATTGCCCAGCCCGAGCCTGAAGCGGTCGGCACTGCGGCAATGGGCCGCATTGACGTACCACGAACCACCACGCTGCACTCGGTGATCAGATCCACCAGTTTCCCAAGCACTTCCATCAGAAGGCGCGCCGTTATAATTTTCGTGCCAAAAATCTTGACAGTACTCCCAAACATTCCCGTGCATATCGTATAACCCAAAAGCATTGGGCGGAAATTTTCCCACCGGGGTTGTTTTCTGGCGGTAAACTCCCTTTGGCGCCGAAGCGTAGGGATTGTTGCCGTTACAGTTGACTAAATGGGGGGTAATAGTCTCGCCAAAGTGGAAAGGCGTTGTTGTACCCGCACGACAGGCATATTCCCATTCTGCCTCGCTGGGTAAGCGATAATTTTTCCCCGTTTTTTGCGATAATTTGCCACAGAATTCAATGGCATCTTGCCAGGATACACTTTCTACAGGTAGTTTCGCACCTTTGAAATCAGAAGGATTATTTCCCATCACCGCTTGCCATTGTTCTTGAGTGATGAGATATTTGCCCATAAAGAAAGGTTTGACGGTTACTTGATGTACGGGTTGTTCCAACGATTGTTCCGATGAACCCATTTGAAATGTTCCGCCGGGAATATAGACCATTTCCAGCACAACTCCATCCCCTAAGTCTTCGGGAAAAAACTTAGCTGAGTGAGGGCGGCGGCTGATTTGTTTTCCTTTAGCATTTACTGTTATGACATAAAAATTAAATATAGGAATAAACTTATCTAAATTCTGTTTTACTTTTTGTTCATTTCTATCTTGCAGCAGCGAAAGGGCAGCCAATTTCACCTGGATTGATTCATCGCGCCACGCCTCAATAATCAAATCTAAACCTGCTTCACCATATTTGAGTGCATCATTTAATCCAGAGATTCGCACTTCAACAATCGGAGAAGCTAAGCGAGTTTTAACGCCAAGAATACCGCCTAAAACAGCCGCCCCCAATGGGATTTCAGATTTACCGCCAAGGACAGCATCGTATTCTCTAGGTTGATTTTCATTTTCAGCCATTACGTTATTTCCTTAGATATAAAACAATCCAGCTACTTGATGTTGCGAATTTTCTCTATCGGGACTTACCCACGATGAGATGATTCTAGCAACCGGGTTTCTGGGTAGGGGCACGGCGGGCGAAATTTTTTGTACAAGCAAACATTTTATCCTTGCCGTGCCCCTACTTCCTGACGCTTAAGTTCTCTTAAACAGCAAAACCAGCGCTAAAATAAATCAATAAACACCCAATATTTCACTCAAAACCATGACGCTTGTCAAAGAATTAGAACCTACCCAAGACATAGCAGAAGATGTTATATTTCCTCCTGGCGATCTATACAGCGACGAACCTCCCTTAGAAACCGAACTACATCTACGTCAGATAATTCTATTACTTGAATGCCTAAAATGGTTGTGGCGAGACAGAAATGATTTCTACGCCGCTGGCAACCTTACCATTTATTATAGTCCTAAACAACGCAAATCAGAATTCTTCCGTGGCCCCGACTTTTTTGTCGTGTTGGACACCGAACGCAAAACTCGTAAAAGTTGGGTAGTTTGGGAAGAAGATGGTAAATATCCTAATGTTATTGTAGAAATTCTGTCGCCATCAACTGCGGATACTGATAAAGATTATAAGAAAAAACTTTACCAAAATACGTTTCGCACCTACGATTATTTTTGGTTCGATCCTTACACTCAAGAATTCGCTGGGTTTCATTTAGTTGATGGTAAGTACCAACCTTTAGAACAAAATAATCAAGGACATTTATGGAGTCAGCAGCTAGGGTTATCTATCGGAATTCATCAGGGATTATTGCGATTTTTTACACCTGAAGGACAGCTAGTACCGACGCCAGAAGAAACGGCTGAATCTGAACGTCAGCAAAAGGAATTAGCTGAAGAAACGGCTGAATCTGAACGTCAGCAGAAAGAATTAGCTCAACAAAAAGCAGAAAAATTGGCGGCGAAATTGCGGGAGATGAATATCGATCCAGATACAATTTAAGATAACCACAAACCTGGTTTTTTGAAAAAAAACGGAGGTATGTTGCATAAAATGCCTTGAACTAAAGTTCAGGCTAAAAGCTAAAACCCGTTAAAACGGGTTGAAAATTATAGCGGATTGCTTGCTGAGTGAGGTACACCTTCGTTTG
>DNGJ01000362.1:0-9290 GCA_003486305.1 Cyanobacteria bacterium UBA11371 | reverse complement strand
CGCGGCTGCAAGCCGCTGTATTATCTGCTTGAAAGCTAAGTAGAGACGTTACATGTAACGTCTCTACTTAGCTTTTGCAAAATGTCTATTTTTTTACTTGGTTTCACTAGGTTTACTTTGAGAAATTGGTATTTCGATGGAAAATTCTGCACCTTTTCCCGGTTCTGAAACACAATTTAAGTCCCCTTTGTGTCTATCAACAATAATTTGATAGCTAATTGATAGCCCCAAACCCGTACCTTTACCGACTGGTTTTGTGGTAAAGAAGGGGTCAAAAAGTTTATTTAGATTGTTGGGACTAATACCAGCACCGTTATCGCGAATCCGTATTTGTACGTGGGAGTTATTTTCTACAACTTCGGTGCGGATGGTGATAGTACCGGAGTATTCTGCTGGATTGGGGTGTTGCGATCTATTGTAATGCTCTATAGCATCGATCGAATTACTGAGAATATTCATAAACACTTGGTTTAGTTGACCGGGGTAGCACTCAACCAAGGGAAGCTTACTATACTCCTTAACAACTTGAATTTCAGGATGGTCTGCTGTAGCTTTTAATCGGTTTTGCAGAATCAGCAACGTGCTGTCAATTCCTTCATGGATATTAACATCTTTCATTTCCGCTTCATCAAAGCGCGAAAAGTTGCGTAATGATAGAACGATTTCGCGAATTCGGTTAGCACCGATGCTCATTGAAGAGAGAATCTTTTGCAAATCTGCAATTAAAAAATCTAGTTCAATTTCTTCTCTTAAATTTTCTATTTCAGGGTCTGAATTTGGATATTTTTGCTCGTATAGTTGAATCAGCTTGAGTAAGTCTTGCATGTACTCGTTAGCATGAGGCAAGTTGCCGTAGATAAAATTAATCGGATTATTAATTTCATGCGCCACGCCAGCAACTAATTGACCTAAGCTGGACATTTTTTCATTTTGAATCAGTTGCGCTTGCGTTTTTTTCAACGCTTTTAATGCTTGATCCGAACGAGCCATTTCTTTACGCAATCGCTTCTCGTTAAACGTGACTTGTCCTAGCAGGTTATAAAAAGATATAGTTAGTCGCCCAATTTCATCTTCTCGATTCATTAGTTCTTCACTTTTCGGATTAGCTTCAGCTAGTTGGTTGCATTCATCCATAATCGGTTGAAGACGCCGATTTAAACGTCGGACAAACAAAGCAACAACAACAGCCAATACAACCGATGCACTCATAGCTGCTAATGCAGTTCCAGCCAAGGTAAATTGTAATAACGGCCCCACAACAACTGACTTGGGAACCGATGCCAATAATACCCAATTATTGTTAGCAATTTTCCGGTAAGCCCAAAATTCCTGGTTCCCTTTATCATCTTGCCAAGATAAGATGCCGCTGGTGTTAGAATTAGCTTGAATATTCTTATGAATTTGTCGCCATAGCTGGGAATAGTTACTAATTTTAGGAAATGGTTCCAAATCGAGAGCTAATTTAGGACTGGGAGGATAAGCAATCAAATTTCCTTTAGCACTCACCAAGACAAAATACCCTTGTTCTCTCATCACTGGCTTGGATAATTTTTCGCTCAAAAATCCCAATTCTAAATCCTGACCTAGTACCCCAAGTAACTCTTTTTTATTGTTGTAAAAAGGTAAGGAATAACTCGTACTTGTAAATATTCTAGGCGGATCGACTGTTGTTTCTTCATAGCGAACGGGTTCTAACCATATTCCCTTTCTTGCCTTAATTGGCTCTCTAAAATAGCTTTCTTTATAGTTTTCAGGGTCGGTATCGCCGCCTTTTGCAATAACTTTGCCATTCTTATCTTTAATCGCCCAAGGATAAGCATACTTTCGCCCTGGAATAATTAGACGCTTCTCCGGTGGTTGACCAAAACCCAGTCCAGTCCCTAGAGGTAAAGTTTGCAAAGAACGACGAATTAAGTCAACATAAACTTGTTCGCGGCGCTCTCCCGATTCATAAAGCGTTTTGATAGAATCGCTAACCAGTTTTGCCGAGGTTTCAAATGTTTTAAAACTCCCCTCTAAGTTTTCTGCTTTTACATCCAAATTGGCAATTAACTCGGCTTTTGACTGTTTGACTAGGGCTTGGTAAAATAAATAAGATGCGCTAGCCAAGCCTACCAGAGTGCCGCCTAAAACAGAAAGAAATAATCGCGAACCAATCGACTTGACAATAGACATCTTGCGCGGGCGGTGCGGGGCTGATTCCGGAGCAGTGGTTTGCATAATTTTTCCTTGGCATTAAACGCTGCTAGAAACGGAAATAGCTGCCATTACTGCTTTGGCTCTGAGTAGGCTCCAACAATTTAAGGTTAACTGACGGCGCTAAGTGGAATGGCTCTGTCATAATAATAATTGCGGATGGAATCTATCGGTCTTTTGCCCGCTGCGATCGCATTAACTGTATCTACAACTTTTGGCGCGATCAAGTATTTTAAAGGCTGATCGACTTTGTTGAAATACTTCATGGCTGATTCGGCTTTGCGATCCCACTCTGGATAAAAATGTAAAATATCATCAGGCATGACTTTGGTTCTAGTACTCCCGGATTCGGGTAAGCAATAAAAAGGCTCGTCTAAGTTAAAATATCCATAGTCTTCGGTTAATTGTTCTCCGGGATAAATGTCGCGAATGGCTAATTCAAATTCATAGTAGGTGCTGATGCAGTTGGGATTAAAGCTATGATTCATATACCGGGCAATATCCCAACACAAGACATAGCGACCTTTGTTATCTCGATAGCAGTATTTTACTAATTGTTTTCGTCGCAAGGGTTCCAAGGAGAGGACGTGAGATTCTTCAAGTTTTTGATCTAATTCATCTAAAACCCAAATAATTGTACCTTTAGGGATAAATTGAGTGGCAAATACACCATAGCCGATTAATTGGTTGACATAACGGATTTCTGTGTGTGGATGGATCATTGTATATTGGAAGGAAAAAATTGGTGTAGTTTCGCTGGGCGTTTGGGACGAATTGTCTGCATCTGCCTAGTATAGTTTTCCCGCAGGCGAGAAGAAAGCGATCGCTCAACTATAACCCAGACCTACAAATTTACCAAAAGAAGGGGCGCACAGCCCTTGCGCCCCAACATATCCGCTATTTTCCAACAGTCGCCTCAAGTAGGGACTAACTCCCCAGGACGCAAGCGCGCCCACTTACCAGTTTCCCTCTTAAAGCTGAGACAGCCAACGACATCCCACTCCATTTCGATAAAATCTGCCTTCGGACGAATGTTAACGTTGATACTCGGTTCGTTTGGCTCAAAATCCGGGTTTTCCGTCAAATGAGGCACTTGATGTTGGGTTTCCACTGCGTGGTAGGTAATGCAGCGGTCTACATATTCGCAGTTAACGCAAATACACATTGCTCAAGCTCCACAAGCTTTTCTGTTAATCTAGCGTAGGCAAGCGGGCTATTTGTTAGTCCCTTGGTTGATTTTTGTTGCGCTTTGTTTTGAGGGAAGTAATGAACCGCCAAGACGCCAAGGACGCAAAGGTTGAAGCGAAGGAAGATTTTGCTACTGAAGGTTGGCCTTTTGATTTGAAATGGTTGCCCGATCCTGCTTTTATGGTAGGGGGTGCGGTGCGGGATGCTCTGCTACAACGACGGCGGGAGTATTTGGATTTAGATTTTGTCATGCCGGAAGGGGCGGTGAAAACGGCGCGCGCGATCGCTAGTCACTACAAAGCTGGGTTTGTTTTACTCGATCGCGACCGACAAATTGCTAGGGTTGTGTTTAAAAATGCTACGGCAGATTTTGCCCAGCAGGAAGGGGATTCGCTCCAAACAGATTTGCTAAGGCGGGATTTTACGATTAATGCGATCGCTTACAATCCCCACACTAAAGAACTCATCGACCCGCTGCAAGGTTGTGCCGACTTGCAACGAGGTATTATCCGCATGGTATCTCCAAAGAACCTGCAAGATGACCCCCTGCGGCTTTTACGGGGATATCGACAAGCTTCCCAACTTGGTTTTGTTATAGAACCTCAAACTCGCGCTGCGATGCAGGAATTTGCACCTTTACTCGGTCAAATCGCGGCGGAACGAGTGCGCGTAGAACTAGGCTATCTTTTGGGTAGTTCTGAAGGTACTCCCTGGTTACTTGCGGCTTGGGAAGATGGAATTCTGCGCTGGGTGCTGCACGATAATGTAACGGCTCATAATTTGGAGCTAGTGCCAGCAGTTGACCAGGCTAGTGCGATATTGGCAGAAAATTGGCCTAAATTAGCCGAAGAACTTGCGGGGGGAATTCCGGGGTTAGCGGGGGGGAAAGGGAGTTGGAGTGCGATCGCAAAACTAGCGACTTTGATTCTCCCACACCCGGAGGCAGAGCCTCCAGCCCCTCGCTCCCAGGCTCAGCCTGGGAGCGAGACTAGCGAGGCTCAGCCTCGCAACTCTTGTGGGGTGGGCGTCTCGCCCGCCCAGTCTATTGATGGCTCATCCGTAACCATCAACTACACCCGTTCTGGAATTTCCGTAGAAAACGCCTCAGTTGAGGATTTTCTGAGAGCCATGAAATACAGCATCCCTGAAATTCGCGGCGTGACGACTATCCTCAAATGCTTACCCCAACTACAAGCATCCCCAATGTCATTACGCGAGGAGTATTTTTTCTTTCGCGAAGCGGGAGTCGTGTTTCCAGCTTTAGCCGTTGTAGCAGTAGCAACGGGAATCTCGGTCGATAAAATTGCACCTTTAATTAACCGCTATCTTACCCCCGATGACCAAGTAGCCCATCCCACCCCATTAATGACGGGAAAAGAATTAATGCAAGCCCTTAACCTCCCTGCGGGGCCAAAAATTGGCTGGCTTTTAACCGAAATTCATGTAGCCCGCATTGAAGGTAAAATCTCCAATCCTGAAGACGCCATAAAATTAGCTTCCCAACTACTTGACACCCAGTAATATATGTACTACATTAATAACTACAAGCAGTTTTTCCCAAAGGAGTTAAATCCTAAAAGTAGCGGATAGCTCAAATGGTAGAGTTGCCACCCGGAGCAGTTAAATCTCTTTCCTTGATTCGCTCCTTGCCTGCAAAGGCCAAAGAATTGAGGGTTATCGCAACCAACTGACAACTTAGCCCAAAACCTGCTCCAACTTTCCGGAGGTGTGGGTTCAAATCCCACTCCGCTACAATACAGCGGCTTGCAGCCCTTGTGAGGGAAAGCGTTTTCGCTTTGTTTGTGTAGCGGCACCCTTAAGGGTGCCGCTACACAAACAAAGGTGTACCTCACTAAGAAAGCAATCCGCTGCAATCGCAGATTTAAGATTTAAGATTTCAGATTTAATTAAATCTAAAATCTAAAATCTAAAATCTAAAATCTAAAATTCCCTGTGGCGAGTAGCTCAGTGGTAGAGCGCCAAAAACATCCTTGTTCGCAACTTGCTTGAAAAGGCCGATGAATTGAGGGTTATCGACTCATAATCGGGAGGGTAGCGGGTTCGATTCCCGTCTCGCCACACCAATAACTAATTGCAGATTTAAGATTGAAGATTGCAGATTTAAATAAATCTCAAATCTCAAATCTCAAATCTGCCATCTCAAATCTCAAATCTAAAATTCCATGTGGCAGGTAGCTTAAATGGTAAAGCGCAACTTTGCCTGAAAAGGCCGAATGAAACGAGGGTTATCGCTGTTAACGATTCCACCCCTTGATTCGCCAGAGATGCGGGTTCAAATCCTGCTCTGCTACACCAATAACTAATTGCAGATTTGAGATTTAAGATTGCAGATTTAATTAAATCTCAAATCTCAAATATGCAATCTAAAATCTCCAATCTAAAATCTCCAATCTGCAATCTAAAATCTCAAATCTCAAATCTCATGTGGTAGGTCGTCTAGAGGCTTAGGATACCAAAAACATCCTTGATTCACCCCTTGCCTAAAAAGGCCGACGAGTTGAGGGTTATCGCCTTTCTCGCGGGAGACGCAGGTTCAAATCCTGCCCTACCACCTTCGTTTTTTTGCCTGAAAAGGCCGGAGGAAAATGAATTACAAATTCTTCACTCAAAAGCAGCAAAAAACGCCACAAAGTCAGCCAACGATTCCACCTTTGATTCGCCGAGATGCAGGTTCAAATCCGGCTTTGGTACACCAATGAATAATTGCAGATTTAAGATTGCAGATTGCAAATTTAATTAAATATAAAATCTGAAATCTGAAATCTGAAATCTGAAATTTTCTCTGGTGGGTAGCTCAGTTTGGTAGAGCAATGATATGGCAATTTGCCATAGTCCTTGATTCACCCCCTTGCCTGAAAAGGCCGACGAATTGAGGGTTATCGTTTTCAAAGGTCGCGGGTTCAAATCCCGCCCCACCAAGCAATTACAGTGAATTGCAGCCCTTAGAGGTACACCGCTTTTTTTGTATAGCGGCACCCTTAAGGGTGCCGCTATACAAACGAAGCCAACAGGCTGTACCTCACTCGAAAAGCAATCTGCTGTAATTTTATATTTTCGATGTCAGATTTTAGATTTACTCCAAAATCTGCAATTCTTAAATCTGACATCTGCAATTTCCTTAATTTGCCTGAAAAGGCCGGAGGAGAAATGAATTACAAATTCTTCACTCAAAAGCAGCAACAAACGCCACAAAGCCAGCCAATTCCTGGACGGGAATCTGAGATGATTCAGGGACGTTCTGGCGGGTGGATGTTCGATGCTGGCATTTGGAAAATGCTGCGTCGGTGTCTATTAATTGGAACGGCGAAAAGTACTTATTACGCGGGAAAGCGGGAATTAACTGAGGATTTTGTTGCGGTGGTGAGGGAAGCAGTAGCCGAAAACCCCACCAAGGTAGCGGAAGAAATTCTCTACGCCAGCGATGGACGTTCTATTAACAACAGCGCTCCCATTTTTGCCCTGGTATTGCTGTCAATGGGTGAAGCACCGGAAGCGAAAAAAGCATTCCAAGAAATCTTCCCCCAAGTTGTTCGCACCGGCAGTCATTTCTATGAATGGCTGAACTACACCAAGTCGCTGCGGGGATTTGGTAAAGTGATTCGCGAAGTGGGTAAAAATTGGCTCTCCCGCGAAGATGTTAAAGGGTTGGCTTATCAACTGCTGAAATATCAACAGCGGCAAGGTTTTTCCCACCGCGATGCTTTGCGATTGTTCCACGTCAAACCAACTACAGAAGACCAGCAATTACTGTTTAATTGGGTGATTAAAGGTTGGGAAGAATTACCAAGCGAAATTCCTTCCGAAGCGTTGGCACAAATTTGGTGGTACGAGTGGCTGAAGCGGAATCCCGACCAAACTCACGAAGCTATTTCTCAGGGTCGCTTAACCCATGAAATGGCTGCACCTGTCGGTAAAATGGATAAACAAGCATGGCAATTGCTGTTTAATCAAATGCCGATTGGGGCAATGCTGCGTAACCTGGGTTCGCTGACAGAATTGGGTGTGTTGAGAGCGGATGCTGGCGCTAATTTAAGCCGCGTTGAAGCGGTTCTCAACAACAAGGAACACTTGCGTAAAGGTCGCATCCATCCGATTGATGTTTTGAAAGCCCTCAAGACATATCAATCCGGTGGAAGATTGGGACGCAGCCAGAAAACTTGGAACCCGGTTTCCCGAATTGTGGACATTTTAGAAACGGCGGTTGAACTATCTTTTGAAGTGGTAGAACCAACGGGAAAATCGTTCATGCACGCCGTGGATGTTTCTGGTTCTATGGGTAGCTTAGTTGCGGATATGGGACTGAGTTGCTGTGAAATTGCTACCACAATGGCGTTAGTAACGGCGAAGGCTGAGAAAAATTACACGATTCGCGGCTTTGCGACTGATTTCCGCAATTTGGATATCACTGCGAAAGATAGTTTTAGTTCTGCTGTTCGGAAAGCGAGTAACCAAAACTTTGGAGGTACGGATGCTTCTGTTGCTTACGACTGGATGATTAAGAATAAGTTCAAGGCAGATGTTGTTTGTTTTTGGACTGATTCGGAAAGTTGGGCTGGGAGAAGGCATCCTTCTCAAGCACTTGCAGAATACCGCAATAAAGTGAATCGAAATGTTAAAGCGGTGTATGTGACGCTTGCTCCTTATCGTATTACTTTGGTAGATCCTAAAGATCCGCTTTCTTGGGATTTAGCAGGGTTCGATCCGAGTACGCCTCGCGTTATCCAAATGTTAGCAACGGGTGAACTTTAACTGATATTATGTTGGTTGAATTGCCCATAATAAAAAAACCTCAAAGAGTCGTTGCGTAGGGACACGGCATCATAAGTATCTCGGACAAACATTGGACGTTAATCTTGCCGTGTCCCGGCTTCGGATCGTGGGTAATCGACGTTGTTGCGTAGGGACACGGCATCATAAGTATCTCGGACAAACATTGGACGTTAATCGTGCCGTGTCCCGGCTGCCGATTATGGGTAATCGACAGGAGATAATATGATATCAAGTCCGGGTGCATCGTTATCGGATTGGTCGGGGCGGGTTTATATACATTGTCTGTTGGTAGCAAAGATTATTGGTAAAACCCGCCCCTACCCCTATGAAAATATAGGATAAATATTCAAGTTTAGATACAGATTTAGGGCGGGAATACCCTTGTTCGCCTTTTGCCTTTACAGGCCGTAGAATTGAGGGTTATCGGTTGAAACTCCTAACGGAGTCTGCGGGTTCGACCCCCGCTCCCGCCGTTTTAACGAACCGCTCCAGACGCAGAGAACGCAGAGGGAAGAGAAAATAAGAGGTGGTTAGTTTTTTCTGCCTTGTAGGAGATAGGTGAGCATTTCGCCTTTGCCTTTGAGGTAAATTAAACCGCGTTCTTCAATTAAATATTTGTGTGACAACAGCTTGTAGGTTTCTTCTGAGATTTGAATGCAATCTGGAATTCCGTGAGATTCCATGCGGCTGGCGGTATTAACTGTATCGCCCCATAAATCGTAAATGAATTTCTTAGTGCCTATAATACCTGCTACTACTGGGCCGGAGTGTATGCCTATGCGTATGCTCACGTTTTGGCTTTGTTCTTTCCTAAATTGAGCTAGGGCTGATTTCATGTCTAAAGCCATTTCAGCGATCGCTTCTGCATAATCGGCTCTGGGTGTGGGTAGTCCGGATACTACCATGTAAGAATCGCCAATGGTTTTAATTTTTTCTAAGCAATGTTTTTCAGCTAGATCGTCGAATTTAGAGAAGATACCGTTGAGCAAATGTACGAGTTCTATGGCTGAAACTGAGGATGAAAGTTGGGTAAAGCCAACTATATCGGCAAACAGGACGCTGACGTCTGAGAAGCTTTCGGCAATGATACTTTGTTCTTGTTTTAATTTTTCGGC
>DNGJ01000251.1 GCA_003486305.1 Cyanobacteria bacterium UBA11371 | reverse complement strand
CCTTTAACGCGAAATCAACTCGGTTTGCCGTTAATTATTTATTTGAGTAACTACGCTTACGCAGCCGTGTTAAGCTTAGCTTCTGGGTTTGGATTACCCGTTTTGTTGGGCTTGTTGACTGGGGTTGTACCTGCGATCGCTCTGTATGCGATCGCGCAACCCGCTAAAGCCCCAGTAGCAGAAACAAAATCTGCTACCATCAACACCGAAATCCCCATAGCTGCTGTAAAAGTCGGAGTTAAGTGAGTTTAGATTCGTTGACAGTACAGGGTGCGATCGCGCTGGGGTTGCTATTAATACAAGCCCCAGCTACGGCTATTTTACTTTCGCGACTGCTAAAAGGGCCGTCGCGCCGTCCTCCGATTCAACCTTGTACCGCCACGCCGGATCAGTTAGGTACCGTCAGCGCGATCGTTCCGACTTTAAACGAAGCAAAGCGCATCCGCCCCTGTTTGGCAGGATTAAGCAGCCAAAGTTACGAAGTGCGGGAAATTATCGTCGTAGACAGTCGCTCGTCTGATGGTACTCTCGATTTGGTGAAAGCCGCCGCAGAAAAAGATCCGCGCTTTCGCCCGATTACAGATGACCCTTTACCCCCCGGATGGGTGGGTCGCCCGTGGGCATTGCATACGGGTTTTTTGCACAGTAGCGACAGCAGCGAATGGATCTTGGGGATCGATGCCGATACCCAACCCAATCCTGGGTTAGTCGCCGCTTTGGTAAAAACAGCCCAAGCGGAAGGATACGATCTTGTTTCCCTCTCGCCTCAATTTATCCTCAAATACCGAGGCGAGTGGTGGTTACAACCGGCACTCTTGATGACGTTGCTATATCGGTTCGACTCGGCTGGGGTAAATTCCGACACGCCAGAACGAGTGATGGCAAACGGTCAGTGCTTTTTGTGCCGTCGGTCGGTGTTGGCAGCCGTAGGTGGATACACCAGCGCAAGAAGTTCGTTTTGCGACGATGTAACCTTGGCGCGGCATATTGCCGCCGCAGGTTATAAAGTCGGGTTTTTGGATGGGGCGAAGGTATTAAAAGTCAGGATGTACGAAGGTGTAGCGGAAACTTGGAAAGAGTGGGGGCGCAGTTTGGATTTGAAAGATGCCGCTTCTCCCGCTCAAGTTTGGAGCGATTTATGGCTGCTATTATCAGTGCAAGGATTACCTTTACCGATTTTATTACTTTCTCCTCTGCTCCCCATCACCTCTGCTCCCGTGCTTCTGTTATGGGCGCTAAACGTATTTTTGGTGCTGATTAGGGTGGGATTGCTGTTTGCGATCGCGCCATCTTATCAAGGAAAAAACAACAAGTCTCCTCACTTTCTAGATTTACCTTTTACCTTTTATCTTTCTCCCCTAGCAGATCCCTTAGCATTTGTAAGAATCTTGCTATCTTCTCTGCGAAAGCCTACCCAGTGGCGCGGGCGTAGTTATTAATTATTACTTTTATCGGGCTTATACGTATAATAATACGTATATAGACTGATTTGCCTCATCAGAGTTGGACTATGTTTATTGGAGCGTCAGGTAGTGTTTATGGTGATGAATTAATTACCGCGACAGAATTAAATCGGCAACCGGGACGAGTTTTAGATTTAGCATGGGAGCGTCCTGTAACTATAACTCGATCTGAGCAACACTTTGCCTTGTTGCGTCGCGATCGCATGACTTATATAGTCAAGGCAGCTACGATCGGTCAAGTTGTGTTTGAAACAATCGATGTTGCCTACCGATTGCGTCTGGGAGAAGAGATTGATTCATCGCATCCTTATGGATGGTTAAAAGTATTTGACAACGAAGAACTGTGCGAACTAATCGCAGAAGTAGAGAGTGCATACCGTCTTGAAGCCTGGGATCGGCTCGAGGCGGCACTGCATGAGTGGCACGAGAGTGCGATCGCCATCGGTAGTAAAGAACTCGCGGCAGCTTTTAATGATGAAGTTGATGAAGTTTTACTGACTCAGCCAATAACTGAAAGCACTACCGAATTGGCTTAACTATGACCTATTAGTCTGGAGCAGATCAAAATGAAAATGAGAGTGTAGGGCAACAAGAAGAACAACAGACATCACTCGATACTATTGGCTCCCAAGATCAAGCCATATCAGCACCTATTTCCTCAGATCTGGTAGTGCCACCAGAAGAACAATTGACAGCACCACCGACTGCGCCTGATACTCTGGAAAACTTTGCAGAACAAGCAACGCAAGTACCTGTATCTTCTTGGCTAGTGGTAGCAAAAAATCAACGAGTTAACAGCGATTGGGAAGCCTTGCTGTTGCGCGCTCCAGAAAATGCTCGCCGCTGCTATCAGGATTTATCTACTGCGCCTATGGTGAGGAAGCCTAAGCGAGTTTTTCCTTTGAAAGGCAAACGCTATTTGGGTGCGTGGGAATACGAAGTAACAAGCTCTGACCGAGTGTTTTATGTGCCTGATGAAGAAAAGCGAAAAGTGCTTGTTTACAGCGGATTGCAAGTGAGTCAGGTACAGCCTTTTGGCTTCGTTTGTGTAGCGGCAGCAAAAATGGCAGCCGCTACACAAACCTTCGGTGTACCTCATACGGCTGCAATCCGCTATACTATGCAGGAACTCATCCAAAAACTGCTCCCACTCCTCCGTGAAATCATGGTAAATTACCATGCGTAAATTTTTGATTTTCGGGTTGATATTGGCTTTAGTTTTTTTCGCTACAACATTACTCGGTTATCGAGATAAAGTATTGACTGCATTTAGTGATGTGCAAGCGGAGATAGTCAGTAAGCTGACATTTAAAGAAACTACTAACTCAAATGCTGTCGAAGTGAATGGAATTAACTTTGAAACTTTGATTCCAAAACGAGTCTGGAAAATTCCAGCTAAAAACTCCCAAGCCGAAAACCCGGTCTAAATTGGTATTCGCATTACGAATAAAACCCAAGCACCTGTTCGCTTTACTCGGCTCGATCCCTTATGGGTGATCAAACCAGAGATAGCAAGAACGGGAAATGATGGATCATTATTACGCATGAGAGGGGCTGTGGAGATTTTTACAGAGCTATTTAATAGTTCTCAAGAGAATCGACAATCTAATTATAATTGTCAATTAGTTTTACCTGGAGAAAGCTTGACTTTTTTTCCAGAAGCCAAGCTCTTTTGGGAGGATGAGCAACTTACGTTCGGTGAACCTGACCGAAAGGGTAGTCGATGGTATATTAGATTGCCAGAAGTTGGCACTTATAAAGTGCGCTTAATCTACAACTATCCTCCTCCCTATCCGGAACTAGCGCTAGCAGGGTGTTCTGACCCAAACGCCGTTAGCCGAACATGGGTAGAAACAGGACTCTGGACAGGTAAGGTTTTAACTCCCTTTGTGGAGGTTCAAATAGTTGAGTAAAGGTAGAGGCGAGACTATAAAAGCAACAAATAATCTTAATACAGAATTAATGGTGCGTTACACTTCGTTAACGCACGCTACAAACTACTGGATCTCAGGGAAAATGGTTGTAAATTGTA
>DNGJ01000023.1:12697-12821 GCA_003486305.1 Cyanobacteria bacterium UBA11371 | reverse complement strand
CCCTTAAGGGTGGGGTGGGGTGGGGGGGGCGATTGTGGATGGGTTTATTTACCCGTGACAATAATCAACCGAATTTACCCGCAGTAGAGGCGATGAGGAACGCTGCGAAGGTGAGGACAAAGCC
>DNGJ01000023.1:9728-12484 GCA_003486305.1 Cyanobacteria bacterium UBA11371 | reverse complement strand
AGGACAAAGCCCACCGTGAAGTGAATTAGACCAATCAACCAACCTTGGACGATGGACAAAGCAACAGGCTTATCCTTCCAGCGCACCAGATTCGCCAGCGGCGTGCGTTCGTGCGCCCAGACGAGAGTTTCAATCAACTCTTGCCAGTAACCGCGCCAGCTAATCAGGAACATGAAGCCAGTTGCCCAAACCAAATGTCCGAACAAGAACATCCAAGACCAAACAGACAAGTTACTCGTACCGTAGGGGTTGTATCCGTTGATAGTTTGCGCCGAATACAGCCAGAGGTAGTCGCGGAACCAGCCCATCAGGTAGGTAGAAGACTCGTTGAACTGTGCCACATTCCCTTGCCAGATGCCCAGCAGTTTCCAGTGGAAGTAGAAAGTTACCCAGGCGATCGTGTTGAGCATCCAGAAAAAGGCGAGGTAGAAAGACTGTTCCCAAGCCGAAGTTTGGCAAGTGCCGCCGCGCCCTGGGCCATCGCAGGGGAAGGTGAAACCGAAGTCTTTCTTATCGGGCATCAGCTTGGTACCGCGCGCATCCAATGCACCCTTGACGCAGATCAGGGTAGTCGTGTGCAGACCGAGTGCAAAAGCGTGATGCACCAGAAAATCTCCCGGTCCAATCGTCAAAAACAGCGTGTTGGTGCTGTGATTAATCGCATCCAGCCAGCCTGGTAACCACACGTTACCGTGGTTGGGCCAAGCTGTTGTGGCAATGCTATCTGGGTTAGACAGCAGCGTATCGAAGCCGTAGAGCAGTTTACCGTGAGAAGCTTGGATAAATTGAGCAAACACCGGCTCGATCAAAATTTGCTTTTCTGGGGTGCCAAAGGCGACCACAACGTCGTTGTGGACGTATAAACCTAATGTATGGAAGCCCAAAAATAGCGACACCCACGATAAGTGAGAGATGATCGCTTCTTTATGCTTCAGCACCCGATCTAAAACGTTGCCTTTATTTTGTTCTGGGTCGTAGTCCCGCACCCAGAAAATCGCACCGTGGGCAAATGCACCCACCATCAAAAAGCCAGCAATGTACTGGTGGTGGGTGTATAGCGCCGCTTGAGTGGTATAGTCAAACCCCATGAAGGCGTAAGGCGGTAGCGAATACATGTGTTGCGCTACCAAAGATGCGGCGACTCCCAAAGCAGCGAGGTGAATGCCTAACTGGAAGTGCAGCGAATTGTTATAGGTGTCGTACAGTCCTTGGTGGGGCAGGTTAAACTGACCTTCAACTGGGGTACCAAAGAAATTTTTGGAGTTGAGCATTTCTTTGATGCTGTGACCAATGCCCCAGTTTGTCCGGTACATGTGTCCGGCGATAATGAAGATAACTGCGATCGCTAAATGATGGTGCGCCATATCCGTCAGCCACAAAGATTGCGTCTGCGGATGGAAGCCGCCCAAAAACGTCAAAATCGCCGTTCCAGCACCATCGGACGTACCGAACGCATGTTCGAGCGTATCCGGATCTTGGGCATAAACTCCCCAATTCCCCGTGAAAAACGGCCCTAAACCCGCCTGGTGCGGTCGCATCCTCAAGAAATTCTCCCAACCCACGTGAATTCCGCGAGATTCCGGAATCGCCACGTGAATTAAGTGACCCGCCCAAGCTAAAGAACTGACGCCAAACAACCCTGCCAAGTGGTGGTTGAGCCGAGGTTCTGCGCTTTTAAACCAAGTTAAGCTGGGACGGAATTTCGGCTGTAAGTGCAACCAACCTGCAAACAAGAAAAGCGCAGCCAGCAGCAGCAAGAACACCGAACCCTGATACAGGTCGTTATTCGTCCGCATCCCGATGGTGTACCACCAGTGATAGACGCCAGAGTAAGCAATGTTCGCCGGATAGGCGACACCGCCTTGGGTGAATGCTTCAATTGCCGGTTTGCCGAAGTGCGGGTCCCAAATCGCGTGGGCGAGGGGACGCACGTTGATCGGATCTTTAATCCATAACTCAAAGTTACCTTGCCAAGCAACGTGGAATAGAAGGCTAGAAGTCCACAAGAAAATAATTGCCACGTGACCAAAGTGAGTGGCAAAAATCTTTTGATAAAGACCTTCTTCGGTGATGCCATCGTGGCTTTCAAAATCGTGAGCCTGGGCAATTCCGTACCAGATCCGGCGGGTAGTCGGGTCTTGAGCAAGGTCTTGGCTATATTTGGGAAATTTTGTTGCCATGTATTTTACTGACTTCCTCCATTTACCAAATGCAAGTAGCTAGTCATATGATGTCTGTTGAATTGCCCATAATAAAAAAACTTCACGTCGTCTTGCGTAGGGACGCATTAGAGATATCAGAGACAAACAGATAAAGTTTATCTTGCCGTGTCCCGGCTGCTAATTATGGGTAATCGACCGGACATCATATCAATTGCCAAAATCAACCCGCTTGCCAAAGCCAATCAAACGCCAACTGAACAGACATTTGCTGGCGACTATTAGGATAAAAATCAGGACTTACACCAAAAAATTACCCATTACTAACTAAAGGTAGTTTGGCGGCGATCGCCGCAACTAATAGGTATTGTCGCGTAAGTCCTGACAACTTTTAATTCCCCAAGTTTAGTTTCATAAGGCAAGCTGGAATACAACTCATTAAGAGAAGTTATTCACAAATTAACTGCTAGGGCTTAGTCTCACGTCTAACTAAAGCAGGAGATTAGTATTACATCAGTTTGTGTTCACCGCTACAAAGTATCGCTAGTAGACTGAGATTATTTATATAGTCACATCACATCTTGCACCTTGAGGCGG
>DNGJ01000023.1:979-9456 GCA_003486305.1 Cyanobacteria bacterium UBA11371 | reverse complement strand
TCCCGTGGTGCAAGATGTGAGCAACTTAATTTATGGTTCGCGATCGCTGGTAATATCGTGTCCGGTTGCATCGGTAGCGTAAGCAAAGGAAGGGTTTATTTATACTTTGCGTTGGTAGCAAAGATCTCTCGTAAAACCCGCCCCTACAGCATCAAAAATTATACATTACCGTTGCTAGCGGACATCATATAATGGGTAATTGCCAGCATACTAGCGTCGGGGCGACGGCGCGAGTTAAACCAGCCATCGGTACAATTCCACTGAGGAATCACAGATAACTGCGATCGCGCCGTCGCCCCAAATTACCTAAAAAGAAACAAAATTAGCCGCAGTCAAAGAAGTAGTATTCACCCCAGTTAAAACCGCCAAAGTTTCAGAGCCGAAGATAATACTATTACCCGACAAAGTGAGTTGACCAAAAGTTAAACCTCCCGACAAACCAATCAAATCGGTACCCTTAACAAAATCCTTCGCTGTATCGGTTCCCAAACCAGCGCCGACCACAAAAACATCAGCCCCATTACCCCCAACCAGCGAATCGTTACCCGCACCGCCAATCAAAGTATCGCTACCAGCACCGCCGTTGAGGGTATCATTACCTGCACCACCCCGCAGCAGATCGTTGCCACCTAAACCGTGAATAACGTCATTACCTCCTTGAGCGTTAATCACATCAGCCGAGTTGTCAAACCCGTTGACATTGTTGTTCAATTCATTCAGGAAAGTCACCGAGTTCCTGTTGAATAGCTCGCAGGAATTTGAGTTAGCATCGAACACATCAAAACTATCTTGAATACTCGTTTGCCCATTAAACAAGATGTTCCCCAAATCGACGCTAGCTCCCGTAGATTTCCGCAGATTATCCAAGTTTTCTAACTGGAAGTTTTGCAAGATGACCTTGGGACTGTTCGCCACATTTTCAAACGCAATTTCTAAATTGCTACCATTCTGAGTTAGCAGCAAATTGCGTGCAGTTAAACCAGCACCAATGAATTGCAGCGTATCAGCTTCAGCAATCGTGGCTGCGGATGGATTTACCCCTTTACCCACACCACCGAAATCGGCAATACTATCGGTCCCATCGCCCAACTTGTAGATAAATTTATCCTGACCGCCACCACCGATTAAAGAGTCGTTACCTTGATTACCGACAATCGTATCGTTACCCGCTAACCCATTAATCGTGTTGTTGCTAGCTGTTCCGGAAAGGTTATCTGCTTTGGCGGTGCCGGTGAGATTGAGGGGAGTTACTGTCAGGTCAAAAATCTCGCTAGCGGTAGCATTGCTGGTGTCGGTAGCGGTAACTTTGATGCTGATAGTTCCTACATTGGTAGCCGTAGGAGTGCCGCTAAAAGTGCGAGTATTGGCGTTAAAACTTAACCAAGAAGGTAAGGGGCTACCATCAGCTAAGCTGGCGCTGTAGTTTAAGCTGTCGCCGGTATCGACATCATTAAAGGTATTGGCGGCAAATGTGAAGTTGAACAAACTATTTTCTACAGCGGAAGAGTCAGCCAGGGAATTGGCGACGGTTGGTGCATCGTTGGCGCCATTAATCGTCACCGTAGCGGTAGCACTGCTCGTGCCGCCCTTGCCATCGCTGATGGTATAGGTGAAGCTGTCGGTAGCAGTTGCGCCCGTACCCAAAGATTCAAACTTGCCGTTGGGATTGTAGCTGAAATTACCACTGGCGTTGACGTTGAGTAAGGCACCGGAGGTGAGAGTAACTGACGTGCCTACATTAGCGGCATTGCCGTTGATTTCTGTGACGGTGAGAGGGTCGTTATTGGGGTCGCTGTCGTTAGCGAGGACGTTGCCGGTGAGTAGGGTGTCTTCGTTGGTGCTGACGGCATCGAGTACGGCAACGGGGGGTTGATTGCTCGATTTGCCGAAGATGACGTAGCTTTCACCCGCGCGGCTAAGGCCGTTGGGGTCGGCACCTGTTGCCCCGATAATTATGTCATCAACGCCATCACCGTTGACGTCCCCGGCGCTGCTCACTGACCAGCCTGACTCGTCACCCGCCGCGATGCCGTTAATCGTAAAGCCGTTGCTGCCGTTGAGGGTCGAGAGGTCGAGGCTCGCACCAAACCCGCTCTTGCTGCCAAACACCACATAACTTTGCCCCGAAAAGAAGCCGTTGGGGTCGGCATTGTATGCCCCGATAATCACGTCATCAATGCCATCGCGGTTGACGTCCCCGGCGCTGCTGACAGAGAAGCCTGAAAAGTCACCCCCCACGATGCCGTTAATCGCAAAGCCGTTGCTGCCGTTGAGCGTGGAGAGTTCGAGGCTCGCACCAAACCCGCTCTTGCTGCCAAACACCACATAACTTTGCCCAGAAGCGCCGCCGTTGGGGCTGGCACTGTATGCCCCGATAATCACGTCATCAATGCCATCGCCGTTGACGTCCCCGGCGCTGCTGACAGAGAAGCCTGAGCGGTCATTCGCCACGATGCCGTTAATCTTAAAGCCGTTGCTGCCGTTGAGGGTGGAGAGGTTGAGGCTGCCACCAAACCCGCTGTTGCTGCCAAACACCACATAACTTTGCCCCGCAACGAAGAGGCCGTTGGGTTGGGCACGCCATGCACCGATAATCACGTCATCAATGCCATCGCCGTTGACGTCCCCGGCGCTGCTCACCGAGTAGCCTGAAGAGTCATACGCCGCGATGCCGTTAAGTATAAAGCCGTTGCTGCCGTTGAGGTCCGAGAGGTTGAGGCTCGCACCAAACCCGCTCTTGCTGCCAAACACCACATAACTTTGCCCCGAACGGCTGCCGTTGGGGTCGGCCTCTCTTGCCCCGATAATCACGTCATCAACGCCATCGCCGTTGACGTCCCCGGCGCTGCTGACTGAGATGCCTGAGTTGTCACCCGCCGCGATGCCGTTAAGTATAAAGCCGTTGCTGCCGTTGAGGGTGGAGAGGTTGAGGCTCGCACCAAACCCGCTCTTGCTGCCAAACACCACATAACTTTGCCCCGAATCGAAGCCGTTGGGGTTGGCATTTCTTGCCCCGATAATCACGTCATCAAAGCCATCGCCATTGACGTCCCCGGCGCTGCTCACTGAGAAGCCTGAGCGGTCATCCGCCGCGATGCCGTTAATCGTAAAGCCGTTGCTGCCGTTGAGCGTGGAGAGGTTGAGGCTCGCACCAAACCCGCTCTTGCTGCCAAACACCACATAACTTTGCCCCGAACCGCTGCCGTTGGGGTCGGCATCGTATGCCCCGATAATCAGGTCATCAATGCCATCGCCGTTGACGTCCCCGGCGCTGCTGACAGATCTGCCTGAGCGGTCAAACTCCGCGATGCCGTTAATCTTAAAGCCGTTAGTCCCATCGAGACTGGAAAGTTGAATTACTGGATCGAATGTCATAATTGTCCTCATGAATTGTTGAAACATCGCCGACTGCTTCCAACAGTCGGTTTTCTAGCTTTCACCCATCGTGATGACGCGACGAATCTCATCGGTTTTCAAACCAATCGCCATCGGACGCCGCACAGAGGGCAATACCTGCACGTCGTATAACTCCTCCACCACTCCTTCCAGGCGCAAGGAGTGAACTACGTCCCCGCTTCGCAAGTCGATGACTAATAATCCGCACCGAGGCGAAGCATTTTTCGCCAACAATTGCCCATCTAGCGGTAATCCGCTAAAGGTTTTGTTGTGCCTGGGTTGAGAAATTCCCACTACCGCAAAGTCGCCGTGAAATGCTAACCCGCGCTGGTATCCGGGACAAAAAGCCACGGCTTCAAACTTGCCTGTTTCTAAGTCTGCATAACCAAATTCCCCCGTCCCAGAGTTGAGCAACCACAGTTTGTCTCGATACCAACGCGGGGAGTGCGGCATCGACAGTCCGCTGAGGACAATTTCGTTGCTTTGCACGTCAATCACGCAACCCCCGTTTACCCGGTTGTCTCGCCAGCCATCTGCTACATCCGACTGGCTAACGGCTGTGACGTATCTGGCAACACCATCTCGCACTGCTAATCCATTCAGGTGACACCTGTCCTCGGCGGCTAATTTGGTGATAAACGGCGGTTGCCATAGGGGGATGAAACTGTGGGTTTCACTGACGGTACCGAGACAGCTAAATAAGGTATTGACAAATATCAATTTTTGTGATGACTTTTTGGCATCTGCTTGAGCTATGACGATATCGTGGATATCTAAATCTCCCGTGACATAACCGACTTGGGGTAAATACAGCGCGTCGTAGTTGTTGTGAGTTTGTCCGGGTTGCAGGGTGTTTTCAAATCGCCACAGTTGATAGAGTGAACTCATATACAGGCTGGAACCTTGGGCATATAAGCCCATGCACCGCTCAAATGTGCGCTCAAATACTGAGAGTCGCCCGTCAGGTTGCAAGCCAATGAAAAATAGCTTTCCCGCTTGATAGGTGGTGAAGGCGAGGCTGAGATTTTGCTCTAACAGCCAGGGAGTGAATTGACGGGAGGCGTTGATTTCTAGGCTTTTTGCGGGGGCGGTTTGTGTCATGGGTGGTTTTGAGTCTGTCATTAAAGCGGTTTGTAATTTCCCATTAGTGGGTCGTTAGGTGGCTTTAAGTAAAACTACCTAACTGTTTTATGATTGGTGTTGGGTGGCGCTGCGCTTCACCCAATCTCGGCTTTAAGGCTTAAGTATGTACTGAAAAATTTAACCGTACTTGTGCTAAAAAATCTACAGTTTTCGGAAATTACCTACTTTTCGTACTTTTCCTACTTCTGTTCTTCATTTAAGCTTTAAAAACCGCCAATATTTTAAAGTTAAGATGAACTTAAACAGCAAAAATTAAGTTAATTTACCGAGCTAAATAAGTAGGTAGGTGAGAATAAACCTCACTATGTTAAGCTGTTACGCATTTAATTTGTACATGGGGAGCTCTTGGAGCCAGGGAGAGGGATTGGCACTTTTACCCCGATATTAGAAATATACAAATTAGCTGCGCGTTAGCTTAAGAGACTCTTAAGAAACACATTCCCTGCTGTGTGTTTCTCCCATCTGTTGCAGATGCGCTGAGGGGGTGACAAGTATCGCTGAAATTCTTACACAGTCTGCTTTATAGCACATCGCCTTTGCCAAAAATTGACTCGATTTTTTGGGTTTATTGACAGTATTCTCAAATACTGGCAGCTACAAGCCTGATGGATTCGTGGGCGCGCGCCAGATACGAGCAGCATTTTTCCCGATGTGGATGGCTTAAAAACGTTGGTATATAAAGCTTTCGGGCATAGTTGCCACCCCTTCAGGCAGATGCGATCGCGTCCGTTAGAGGCTCATATCATGTCCTTAAGATTGCCCATAATCCGCAGCCGCGACACGGCACGATCGGCGTTATTTGTTTATCCGATATATCTCTGATGCGTCCCTACGCAACAACTATGTGAGGTTTGTTTATGATGGGCAATGAGCGCGGACATAATATCACATGTTGCACCTTGGCTAAAAACCGGGCTTCCGTAAGCGCTCAGTCGAACGCTGACGCTCACGGAAACCCGGTTTTTCAAAGCTTGGTAAAAATTGGCTTGTAGCAAGCACTTTAGGCGAAGACAGCGCCTACTACAAACTTCCAATTATTTACGCCTACTAATCCTGACCGATCAGCAATGCTACGGGGAAGTGCTGTAGGATTTGCGCGATCGCTACTCTATCCCCCCCAGAAACGGTTTGATTGGTAATCGCATCGCGCCAAGTATACTGCACCCCTTGAGGCATTAGTAACTTAGTATCTGCCCAAACCTCGCCCAGCGGCAATTCTCCGGGTTTTACTAGGGTGGTAAAGAAGCGGGAACAGACTGCGATCGCCATTTTATCCTCAAAGCTTCTCGCAAACGCCACAACGCAATCCCGATACTTGCCAACCACATCCAAAGGTTGGTAATCTCCTTTCTGAAAAACTGCCAAATTCTCTTTTCTCGCTTGCAGCACTTTGTGAGTTAAAAACAGCTTAATCCGCCCATCTTCTTGATTAGACAATAGCTCATCTAGCAGTTGATGAATATCTGTCTCTGCTTTCTCTTGAATTTCCTTTAAATACTCGATTCGCCGTTCGTAATTTACCGGACGGCGGTTATCTGGGTCAACCATACTCAAATCCCACAACTCGGTTCCCTGATAAGTATCCGGAACGCCGGGAGATGTATACTTCAGCAAAGTTTGAGAAAGCGAATTATAGATTCCATAGCTGGCTATCCACTTTTGGAAAGGCAGAAACTGTTTCATGAATTGATTCTCGTCAGAAGAATCTAAAACCCGTTCCACAAAGGCAAGAAATCCGGCTTCATAATCGCTATCGGGACGCAACCAAGCCGTGTGCAGCTTTGCTTCTCGGATTGATTTAAGGATATAGTCTTTAACCCGCCCTAAAAATGATTCGTTCTCGCTTTCATCGAAGGGATAAGCACCCAACAAACTTTGATAAAAGAAGTATTCGTCATTGGGAACTGGAACGGCTTTTCCTCGCACGTAACTTTTCTTGGGAAGATTGATTTGGCTCCAAGTTTTCACCTGTTTTTCCCATTCTTCGGGTATTTCTGAAAGCACTTGCAACCTCGCCCGCACATCTTCACCGCGTTTAGTATCGTGGGTGGCAGTAGCGTTCATTTTGTGAGGCCAAGCAAGGTTTTGATGTTGATTAAATTCGTGGAAATCTTCAACGGTGATGCCAAATTTACCCGGAGTTCCTCCGACTTCATTTAAGGCTAAATGTCGGTTATAAACGTAGAATAAGGTATCCTCAATTCCCTTTGCCATTAAAGGGCCGCTTAGCTGTTGCATCCGCATTACGAAATGAAGTCGATCGGCTTTTTGTTCTTCGGTGAGGGATTCTTCCCATTCCAAAAGCAGCAATTTTTCGATATAATTCAGTTCGTTAACTAACAGGGGAATGCGTTCTCTGGCTTGTGCGATCGCTTCCTCAATATAACCGCGATCTTGTTCGCTCAAACCATCTCCATTTACATAAGTCCGATACACCGGAAAAACTCGCAGCACTTCCGCCAGCGATCGTTTTAACCCATTGATGGTAAAATCGCTAGAACGCCTCGATTGACCGGCTATTTTTCTCAAAATTTGAGTTAAATTATCTACATCCCCGGCTAAGTTCTTTTCGATGATGAGATTTTTTTTCTCAATAAATTGCTCGTCGTAATCGCTATTAAGGCCAGTAAATTTGACGTAGAGGTCGGTTAACTCTTTCTCGCTCTCCCGTTGGCAGAAAATACCGTTGACGTAGTTTAAAAAATCATACCCGCTCGTTCCCTCAATAGGCCAGCATTCTGGTAACTTTTCTTTCGATTCCAGAATCTTTTCCACGGTAATATAAGCATCTCCAACTTTAGCCCGCAGTCGCTTCAAATATTCCGTTGGATCGTAAAGTCCGTCAATGTGGTCGATTCTTAGTCCGGTTACTTTTCCTGCTTCAATTAGCTGACTCACTAAAGCATGGGCTTTGTGAAATATTTTGATTTCTTGTATTTTAACAGAAATCAATTCGTTAACCGTAAAAAACCGACGATAATTGATTTCTTCCGCCCCAACTTTCCAAAACGCTAAACGGTAAAACTGTTCGTTTAGCAAACTATCCAAAGGGTTAAAACTCTCTGGGTTACCCGCTTCTCCATTAAAAAACTTGATGTTACCATCAATAAATTCTTTGACATCGGGATTTTCGGTATAAAGTTCCCACAAAATTCCTTTAACAAAGGCGATTTGGTCGTATCGTTCCTTACCTTTGGTTTCTCCGGGTGCGCTTTTAATTAGGTAAAGAATCCCCAGTAATTTGATAAAATCTGGATGACGCCTGCCTAAAACCCTTGCCAAATGTCCCAAATTATGATTTATAAACTTGGCATAAGATTCGATACGGACTGGCAATTTTAAACTGTAGTAATTGACGCTTAAGCCAGTTTCGTCATATTTGAGTTGAATCTCGCCATTTTCTAAACATTCTCCATAAAAATTGCCCAACATCGGGGCAAGTACTCGTCCTTTGATATCTTCATATGCTCGATCCCATTCGATATCGAAAAAGTCAAAGGATTCTGAGTCGGGGCCATTTTCTAAAACATCCATTAGCCATGCATTTTGGCTATCATATGCCATGTGGTTGGGAACGATGTCTTGCACCCATCCCATGTCATATTTTTTAATTTCTTTTACTAAGGCTTCAAAATCTTCTGGGGTTCCTAATTCGGGATTAATTTGAGTCGGGTCAACTACATCATACCCGTGGGTGCTGCCTGCTCTGGCTTTAAAAATTGGCGAGGCGTAGATGTCAGTAATTCCCAAATCTACCAGATAGGATATAATTTTTTGCGCTGCTTCAAATTTAAATTCTGAGTGGAATTGAATTCGGTAAGTTGCTGTAGGAATACGCATGATTTAATTTACTCCAAAATAGATATTTAACGCGAGGAGGGGCGGGTTTATGGAGGCTATTTCCAGAATCAAAGATTGTTTGTAAAACCCGCCCCTAC
>DNGJ01000023.1:537-657 GCA_003486305.1 Cyanobacteria bacterium UBA11371 | reverse complement strand
CAAGGCGGGAGCCTTGGAACGAGGGAATATAGATCATTGTGCTAATGTTTCTAATTCGTAAAGGGCGAAACTTTGGGGACAAATTGTTACTTCTTGGTCGTGAATTAGTTTTTCTGGCAT
>DNGJ01000023.1:0-216 GCA_003486305.1 Cyanobacteria bacterium UBA11371 | reverse complement strand
GATGCAGAAGATTTGGCTTCCCAAAGTGTCGCGGCGGCGGAGGAATATCAGCTTATCTTCTTCAATTGCAGATGCTTCTAGATTTTGTTTATCCAGGTTTTTCAGCACTGGCATTGTGCGGCGCAGGTGGATTAAATGTTGATGCAGTTCGAGCAATGCTTTGCCTTCGCCTGCTTGTCGTTTCTCCCAGTTTAATTTAGATTTCTCGAAGGCATC
>DNGJ01000510.1 GCA_003486305.1 Cyanobacteria bacterium UBA11371 | reverse complement strand
TTGCGGTAGAATAACTTTGACTTCTAGCCAAATCTTGCAACCGCAATGCTTCGCCCCTCCTAAACAACTTATAACTAGCAACTTGCGTTAAATAGCAACTTGAGTTAAATATGAAGCCGATAACAATTAAGATTAAACCATTACGAATTTTGCAGCAAGCTACCAAGCTGTTTGCTTACATTTACTTTGGATTTATTATTGGCTATTTCATTCTCAGATTAATTTTTTGGGATCGTTTTTGGGTTGTTGGTTTTATTAGCACCTTTATCCCTTGGATATTATTTCCCATTTTAATTTTACCAATTTTAGGATTGTATATACTCAAACAAAGATGGTTTGCTATTGCAGGAGCGATCGCAAGTATTTTGCTAGTAAGCTGGATGCATGTAAAATACTTTTCTCCTCATCCCATTAACGCCAGTAATTCCCAACCCAGTATCAAAATTTTTTCCCTCAACTGTAGTTGGTATAAAACCCAGTCGCCAAATTTGGTAAACCTGATTCAACAACAACAACCCGATCTCATTTTTTTACAAGAAATTGTTAAGAAACATACCCAAAGAGCTTTTGTTGCGTTAAAAGCAGCTTACCCCTACCAAGTTGGCACTCCACCTGTAGCCATTCTCAGTAAATATCCAATTATTTTCAATGAAACTTTACACCTAGCGGGTCATCAAGAAACTCAGCAACGAGCAATTATCCGAATTAACCAACAAAATGTAGTCGTTTATAACATACAAGTTTTATCTCCCTGGATTCGCCTCCACAAAATTTTACCGTTTCTAGCTATCCCAATTTACGATTATGCAGATAGAACCGCAGAAATTAAAGATTTAGTTCAGCGACTCCAGAAAGAAACTCAACCTGTTATTGTAGCTGGAGACTTTAATCTGACAGACCAATCTCAAGATTACAATTATTTGCAAACAGTCGTGCAAGATTCCTTTCAAATATCAGGACGAGGTTTTGGCTTTAGCTGGCCTCATGGTTGGGAATTGAGTTTTCTAATTAAAAACTCACCCTGGAAATGGAACTATCCCATCTTCAGAATTGACTATATTTGGTATGACAAACATTGGGGTTCTCGTTCTACTAAAATTTTGCCGACAACAGGGTCGGAACATCTGCCCGTGCAGACAGAACTCATCAATATCAAGCTCTAAGTAGGGTGCGTTAACGCCAGTGTAACGCACCAAAAATCTACTGAAGAACGGGCGGCAATCCTACCTGTTTTGGTGCTACAAATTTACCATTAAAACCCACTGCTTTATCTTCAATTGTCCTCGCTTCTGCTAACTCTCGCCGCAGTTCCGCCCTTGCCAAATCGTCCTCAATTCCACCTAGAATATAAACGATCAATTTGGCAGCTAAATCTCGTCCTGCAACTAGCACCCGCTTCTTATTTGGATCGTACAAAACTCCATAAAACATCGATTCGGGTTTATCCATATTACCGAATCCTCCATCCGCCTCAAATTTCTGAAGTTTCTCAAAAATAGACTTGAGCGAAAACCCTTTTCTATACACTAAAATTCCCATTGCTTGAGCAAAGGCAACTTGCCCGACGGGACGAAATAAAATATTCCCTTCTCCTCCACCTTTTTCAAAACTAAATCGCCGCATTTCTGGCGTTTCTGCGCTATATTCCAATCGGCGCAAGGTGGGCAAATCGGCTATATAATCGAAAAGTTGGGTAAATTCTGCAAACCCTTCGTCGAGTTCTTCATCCTCTGGACGCAACGGGATTAAACCTTTCTTAATAGCAGGTTTCCAATGAAAATATTTTTGTCCTAAATACCGTTCGGACATTTCTTTTAGCGCTTGAAGCGTGGTTAAAACTGTCGCTTTTGCGGCAACGGTCGCGCTGTCCCAATTGACGCGGGGATTGCGACCTTCGATATCTTTTAATAAGGGATGGGTGACGGCAACTTTGCGGGCGACAATGGAAAAACCATCATTTTCATCGAGTTGGGCTAACTGACCTTTTGTTAATGGTGCTGCCATTAAATTAACGTGGACAAATATCGACCGGATTCGCCTTCTTGCTTCGTCGCGTGTTTCTCCTGGAACTACGGCAGATATAAATTCTATCCCAATCTTTTCTTTGGCTAGGTTTTGTAAATACGCGGGTTCTACTTGATATTCTTGTTGCAGGTCATCGACGGTTATATAATTGCCTGATGGTTTTTTATCTTTTTTGTAGCGCTGGAGTTTTCCGGTTTGAATTAATTCCATTAATCCCTGCACTCCCATCAGTCGGTGTTGTCCGTCTAAGGCAAATATTGTCACGTTGTCCGATAGGTTTAATAACCCTGCTTTGCCATCTTTATCAAGGGGGGAAAAATCAGCGGTAGATTTTATTGCCCGTCCATCTTTTCCCCATTCCGCTGCTTGGGGATTATCTACCCAAGGTTGATTCATTACTACTAATACTGGCGGGAATTTGTGATGCTTTCTGGCAGCTAAATATTGCGCTAATGCTGCTTGTCGCGACCAATCTAAGGGTCTTTGTTGTATTTCTTCGATCGTTTCGGCGTCTATTTCTATGTTTTGGGTGTCGGCGTTGAATTTGGGACGAAATAGGGGGAGGCGCGATGCAAAGCGGACTCGACTGGCGAACCATTCTAATGTGACGGAACCGATGTATGCTTCGCTACCTCCCATTTCGATTTTTTGTACCAAAATTTGGTCGCTTCTGCTGAGATAGCGGTCTAGGAGGAGTGCGATCGCTTGTCTTTCCTGATTTTCTCTCTCCAAAATTTGACTCGCTAGATCGCCGCTGGGGTTGTTTTTCATCGGTTTTTACCTCTTATTTTTTAAAATTATCCTATGATAATTTATATGTCAATTTGGTTTTTAAAAATTTTTGGTATATTATACTTAATTTTCTATCGATTTGACAGGAAAATCATACAAAAATGTCAAGCAAGTATGAGTTAAGTTTTGTAACGGCGATGATACTCTAACCCCACTCACGCTTTACTCGCAAAATTGGAACGTTTAGAAAGAGTGGGGAAATTGAGCGATCGCTTATGTCCATCCCAGATGTGTTTTTGCTACACTGACAGCTATTCTTATACTATTGACATTAGCTGACATTTTGTATGGTTTGGCTGAATTTTTGGGTTTAGGGTCAATTATAACCACATTTCCCTGCCAAAGATGACTTTCTCGTGACCAATCCAGTTGAGCAAGTTGCAAAACTTTTTCTGTATCAAAATCATCGTTATCATTGTCATAAGCGCAGTATAGCAAGTGTCCTAAAACTTCCAGACCTACGCTTCTGCCTAAAATCGATTCTTCCTTGAATGCTGCCACTTCCTCAGTTTTCAAATCATCACGACTTGTTTTTGATATATGCCGCGTCTGGCTGCACTCTGAGAAAAATAAGTTAAGGCAATTAATTAAGGCTTCTGATGTTGTTTCAACATCATAATCTTGAAGCTCATCATTTGGATCGTCAGCCAAAGCGCAACTTACAGCCTTAGCAATGTAATTAATCGTGTAAATCAATTTCTTTTTCGTGTCGGGATTTGCTTTAATTTTTTCGGTTTTACCGCTAAACATCGGCACTCGTTCAAGTAAATTCTTCGTAATGCCGACCCGACCTTCAAATTCACCAAATGACAAAAGCAAAGATTTATCCAGTTGTCTTGCTTGAGCCATATCTCTAAAATCTGTCTGACACTGGTTAAAATTTCCTTCTAAAACCAGTGTGATGGGGAAATCGTTATCAGCAATTAATTCGCTTTCGGGGCTTTCGATCAATTCATGAATTGCCCGTTTGCGGTGCTGTCCATCAGTAATATCCAATTTCACCCCACGGGGAATAACAACTATACAAATTCCCCTACCTATTTCGATTATCTTGATCTTGTTTGGGGGAACATTTGCTGTCAGCGTACCCAAAATCCAGGGCTTACCGCTGGTAGCACGTTTAAGAATATATTCCTTAATTTCTTCGGCGTGTCCCTCTACTTCTGGACGGTTTTTACCAGAATCCGGATCGTTTTCTACAGAAGGTTTCGCTTGTAGAAGAGTCGGTAAGTCATGAGCAGGGACATTAATTTGCACCATATTCCGGTTTCCCTGCTGAAACATTAGTCCTGGATAGCACTTATCACGGTGATTCTTGGCAAAAAGTCGCTCAAGCATCACATCTATTCTTTCTTCAGGCTCAAACTGGGGTAAGTTAATTCCCGACATACAAAACAACTATTATTTTTTCAAGATTATTAATTCATTTTAACTATTATGCCTCAGAGTGGAACAGCGATCGTATATGATGATATGTTGCAAGGGGGTAAAAAGTTTAACTTATTATCTTAGTTTAAAATAATTATTTGCGTAAGTGTAACACAAAAGTTAAAAAAAATCAAGGTAGGAGTTTTCAAACGTGACACAGAGCCAACAGATGTCATTATTTCCACCTCGTAACGTTTCCGAGCTAGTGGAAGACATACAAAAGCTGAGCAAAGAAATCCAAGAGTTATATAGCTCAGACGAGATACCTTGGATTATAGGATACAGTGGCGGCAAGGACAGTACAGCAACGTTACAGCTTGTATGGAATGCGATCGCTACTCTGCCACCTGAAAAACGCACTAAAACTATTTATGTCATTACGACGGACACTCTAGTAGAAAATCCATATGTTTCAGCTTGGGTTCGCAAATCTCTAAAGCGGATGAAAGTAGCTGCTAAAGAACAAGGAATGCCAATAGAGCCGCATCTGCTGCAACCTGAAGTTAAACAGACATACTGGGTGGGTTTAATTGGTAAAGGATACCCAGCACCTAGACAAAAATTTCGCTGGTGTACCTATCGCTTGAAAATCGATCCTTCTAACCGCTTTATTCGAGATGTAGTCAGAACCTGCGGCGAAACGATTCTTGTATTGGGTACTCGTAAACCTGAAAGCTCTCATCGTGCCGCCATAATGATTAAGCGTGAAGCTGGTAGATTGCGCGATCGCCTTAGTCCTAACCCTAGCCTGCCAAACTCTCTAATTTACAGTCCCATTGAAGATTGGCGAAATGATGAAGTTTGGCTGTATTTGATGCAGTGGCAAAACCCTTGGGGACACAGCAACAAAGACTTATTTGCTATGTATCGAGAGTCTACAGCAGATAACGAATGCCCTCTAGTTGTCGATACTTCTACCCCTAGTTGTGGCAGTTCTCGGTTTGGATGTTGGGTCTGTACCCTAGTTGATAGCGATAAATCTCTGACGGCAATGATCCAGAATGATGAAGAGAAAGAGTGGTTGCAACCTCTAGTCGATCTTAGACTTGAATTAGATGTTGAAAACGATCGCGACAAGAGAGACTTTCGCCGCATCTGGGGTGAAGTTCAACTTTTTGAACGCAATCTAGATGGCAAAATATCCGTTGAACCAATTCCTGGCCCTTATACTAAATACTGGCGAGAATATTTGCTAAAAAGAGTCTTAGAAGCACAAACCCAAATCCGCCAAACCGCACCCCCAGAAATGGGCGACATTACCCTAATAACCCTTGAAGAATTGAGCGAAATTCGGCGCATCTGGCTAGAAGAAAAACACGAATTCGATGACAGCTTACCCCGGATATACAAACAAGTGACAGGCGAAAAATTCAAAGATCCCCGCCCCGGTGCGGATAGAACACTGCTAGGCAGCGATGAATGGATAGTGTTAGAAGAAATTTGCGACGATGATGCCATGCACCTGGAACTAATGGCAAAACTCCTCGATACCGAACGCCAATATCGTAACAAAGCGCGTCGCACAGGCATTTATGATGCGTTAGAACAATGTTTTGAAACGAGTTCTCGTTCCAAAGAAGAAGCGATCGCTAACGCCCACTACAAGCGCGACTTAAAAAATGCTGCCGAGCAAGGCAATGTTGACAAAGTAAAACAGCTAAACTGGGCAAATTTAAAATTCCCAGGGGCGAGTTTAGAAGATGAAGATACAGATGATTAAAAGGCGAAAATACAACGGAGCGATCGCGCATAATGGGTATGCCAAATACCCTCTGATAAACCCCTAAAATCCTCTTACTATTGGCGTCCTTGGCGTCTTGGCGGTTCATTTCCCATCTAAAACCTCAACCATGAAATTTATCGAACTCGTGCTGCAAAATTTCGGCCCCTACCAGGGACGCCAAGTCATCGATCTTCGACCAGAAAAAGATAACGAACCGCGCCCCATTATCCTATTTGGCGGTATGAATGGCGGCGGTAAAACTACCCTCATGGATGCCATTCGCCTCGCGCTTTACGGACAACGCGCCCAATGTTCCACCAGGGGAAATTTAAGCTATAGCGATTTTCTCTCCCAGTGCGTCAATAATCGCACCTCACCCATAGAAGACACCCGAATTGAATTACTATTTGAACAAATCCAAGAGGATAGATTAGTCGAATATCGCATCGTGCGACACTGGACAAAAAACCCTAAAGATGGTAAAGATAATTTAGGCATTTTAGAAGGAGAATATTGGCCTTCCGATTTGGCTAAGAACTGGGATGACCATATAGAAAACATCCTGCCGATCGGCATTTCTAACCTGTTTCTGTTTGATGGCGAACAGGTGAAAGAACTCGCCGAACTCGAAACCCCGCCGCCAATGGTTGTTGAGGCAATTCAATCTTTGTTAGGACTAGAATTAGCCGAACGCCTATCGCTCGATCTGGATATTTTAGCTACTCGCAAACGCAAAGCTTTAGCCGATAGCAAGCAACTCGCCACTATAGAAGAAATTGAAGAAAAACTAACCGAACAAACAAATGCTTATAACGCGGCTTTAAAACAGTTTGAAGCCTTGCAAGCCAAGTTAGAAGAAGCGCGCGATCGCCAAAACCATGCCCAAAACAAATTCATCTCAGAAGGTGGTAAAATTGCCGCAGAACGCAGTCAGTTAGACCAACAATTAGAAAGCCTAAAAAACCAGTCGGAAAAAACTCGCGAATCCCTGGTAGAATTAGCCGCAGGTGCAATACCTGTAGCGTTAATTTCACCTTTGCTCGAACAGGCGAATACCCAAGCACAAAAAGAAGCGCGTCAGCAGGAACTAGAAACCGCAAGAAATGTCTTGAAAGCGCGGGATGAAAGGTTGCTGAATTATATCAAGCAAATTTCATTAATTCCAGAACAATTAGAAAAAATAGAATCTTTTATAAGAAAAGAAAATCAAGCATTAGATCAAGAAGATTTAGAGGCATTTATCGCAGCCGATGCCGAAATTATCGAAGCTCTGGGAAACCTGATGCGATATCAGATAAATACCGATAAAAATGCCGCTTTATATTGCATAAAAATTCTCAAAGAACTAGACTTAGAAATAACTTCAAAAGAAAGAGAACTAGCCGCCGCCGCTGCACCCGAAGCTTATGCAGAATTAGAAACCGCAGTTAAACAGGCACAAACCGAATATGCCAAAGCTTTAGCAGCTTATGAAGCCGGGGATCGCAAGTGTAAAGAACTAGCAGAGGCGATCGCCAAAACCAAAAAAGAACTAACCCGCTACAGCGAGCAAAGTATTCAAATCCAAAACGACCAACATATAATCAATGCTAGCGCCAAAGTACAAGCCACGCTCAAATTATTTAAACAACGACTCACACTGAGAAAATTAAACAAATTAGAAGGCGAAGTAACCGAATGTTTTCGCTATTTATTGCACAAATCAGACTTAGTGCATCGCGTCGTCATTGACACCCATACCTTCAGCCTTTCCCTCTACGATCCTCAAGGACAAGCCGTACCCAAACATCGCCTATCCGCAGGAGAAAAACAACTTTTAGCAATAGCATTTTTATGGGGATTGGCAAGAGTATCTGGGCGCAGACTTCCAGTAGCAATTGACACTCCATTGGGGCGGTTAGATTCATCCCATCGCAGTAACTTAGTCGAGCGATATTTTCCTTCAGCGTCGCATCAAGTGATATTGCTTTCAACCGATACTGAAATAGGGGAAACCGAAGTAGATTCCTTGCGGAAACAGGATGCGATCGCGCGCGAGTATCTGCTGAAGTATAATCCAAGCGATCGCCATACAAACGTAGAACCCGGATATTTCTGGTAATTCTGATATTTCTCGTTCCCAGGTACAAAGCAGGGAACGAAGTTTTGTGGGCTGCTGCCTCCCTGAGTTTCTAGCGGGTGTATAATCAAAGCGATCGCTCCCAAATCTAAAATCTACAATTCTTCTATCTAAAATCAATTTATGGAACCCCCAACTAACCGAATTGTTCTTTCTCAAACCGCAAAAGAACAACTGACAAAACTCAAGCGCATCACCAAAATTGACCAGTGGAATATTCTCTGCCGCTGGGCATTTTGTCGTTCCCTCGCCGAACCTACTATACCCTCACCCGTACCAATTCCAGCAGATAGTAACGTCGAGATGAATTGGCGCGTTTTTGGGGGAGAATTGTCTGATATTTTACTAATTGCCCTCAAACAACGCTGTCATAACGACGGTTTAGGAACCGATAAAGAAATCCTCGCTAGCCAATTTCGCCTGCACCTGCATCGCGGTATCGGTTATTTAGCCGGAGATCCGAATATTAAGAAAATTGAAGACTTAATTCAAATCGCCCTAGTATCGCCAAATAATACTAATAACTAAAGTTGCTAGTTACCCTTGGGACGTGCGGCTAATGGCTCAATCAGAAAAAATTCTGTATTAGCCATTAGCAATTAGCAATTAGCAATTAGCAATATAAGTAGCAACTTGCGTTAATAATTAAAGGATTCGCATATGGACGAATCTTCTCCCACAATCGAAATCGAGCGTCATCGCGCCGCCATTGTCCGCACAGATCTTTCTATACCCGTGCGCGTCGCTTTAGCAGCCGAACTTTTTAACGAAAATACCACCTTTTTTGACTATGGCTGCGGCTACGGTGGCGATGTAGCGAGAATGGCACACAAAGGCTATATTAGCGCCGGATGGGACCCTTATTACTTCCCCGATACGCCTTTAATTCCCTCGGATATTGTTAACTTGGGTTACGTGCTTAATGTTATCGAAGATACGGAAGAACGCCGAGAAGCGTTGTTAAAAGCTTGGGAACTTACCCAGCAAGTTTTAATTGTTTCGGCCCAAGTCTTAATCGATAACCGAGGTAAGGATAAAATTGCTTACGGGGATGGTATTGTTACCTGCCACAATACGTTCCAAAAATATTACGAACAGGAAGAATTAAAAACTTATATTCACCAAGTTTTAGGCGTCGATCCAGTACCAGTTGCGCTGGGGATATACTTTGTTTTTCGGGAAGAACAAGCAAAAGAAAACTTTCGCGCATCCAGGTGGCGATCGCGCAGTTACATTCCCAGCATCAGAATGCCCAGCAAGCGGTTTGAAGACTACCGAGAACAATTACAACCGCTGATGGAATTTATTAGCGATCGCGGACGCTTACCCGTTAAAAACGAACTCCCCCAAGCCGAACAATTAATACTCGAATTTGGCAGTATTCCCCGTGCTTATAAAGTGATTTTACAAGCAACAGACGAAGCAGAATGGGATGCGATCGCCTACCGCAGATCCCTCGATATCCAAGTTTACCTCGCCCTCACCGAATTTAGCGATCGCCCCAAACTTAAAGATCTCGCTCCCGAAATGCGACAAGACATCAAAGCCTTTTTCGGCACCTATTACGAAGCTTGCGAAGCCGCCGAAGACATGCTTTTTAGCTTAGGAAAACCCGGAGTAATTCAAAATGCCTGCCGACAAAGTAAAATCGGCAAACATCTTCCCACCGCGCTTTACGTCCACGTTTCTGCCTTAGAAGCACTCAACCCCTTGTTGCGGCTTTATGAAGGTTGTGCCAGTCGTACCATCGGGCGCATGGAAGGGGCGACTTTAGTTAAATTCCACATCGATAAACCCCAGATTTCCTATCTTTTTTATCCCGAATTCGACAGCGTTGCTCATCCCGCCTTAGAAAGCAGCATGACAATAAAATTACCCGATCTTAAAGTCACATATGGGGACTACAGCATTAGAAAAAATCCGCCCATCTTGCACCGCAAAGAAACCTTCGTCACCCCCGACTATCCCTTATACGAACAATTTGCCGAATTAACCCGCCAAGAAGAAATTGCCGGACTTTTAGATCGTCGCCACTACATCGGTACCCGCCAAGAATGGGAAAATCGCCTCGCCGAATTAGGGATCGAAATTAAAGACCATTCCCTCTACGGCGATGGCGCGATCGCTTTGACTCACGGATCGTAATAGAGATGCAGGTGACTCCGGGTGCAAAGGTGCAGGTGAGCAGAGGCGTATTAACACTAGATATAGTCGCCAAAATTTCACCAAAATTCAGCCAAAATTAACCAATCTAAGAGACAGTAAAAGAGTAAACAAAACCAACCAAATGGCTGAAATCCTTGTCAGGCTTATGATTTTCAAATGGGCTGTACTGGATTTGAACCAATGACCGAACAAGGTTTTCAAGCGGTTAATAGTAACGTAGTAGCAGTTAACAGCAACCTTGAAAGTGTTCAATCAAATTTAGCGAGAGGTATTCGCATAACAGCCTCTAGTACCAATGAGTTAATAAAAGCTGAATCCTTTGGAGTTACAGCGCTTTGCGCTGTTATG
>DNGJ01000020.1 GCA_003486305.1 Cyanobacteria bacterium UBA11371 | reverse complement strand
AAACTTGATTGATGCCGTGCCCCTACTGCGTTCAAACCAACCTACGAACAAATTTTTAAACACTATCACTGATGCTGCTAAAATTAAACGATTTTACCCTTACTCCCGGTACGACGCTGCTACTATATCTTTCTACAGTAGTCAGCAGGTCAATATCTCGCATCATTTCGGGTAGTTTTTGGTTGAAGCGCAAGTTTTTAATCGGGTAAGCAATTTTCCCATCTTCAATCCAAAATGTGCCGTCTCGCGTCATACCTGTAATTTCCAATGTTTTGGGATTGACGTAATTTGTGTACCAAACTCGATTGACTAAAATTCCGCGCTCTGTTTGAGCAATTAAATCGGTTAAACTTTGGTTTGAACCGTTAATTACTATGGGAGAAAAGTATCCCGTCGGCGATTTTCCTTGTTTTTGCGCCCAGTAGCGACTGTATGATAAAATATTAGGAATACCGTCTTTAATTATCTCCAAATAGTTATTGCTTAATCCGTCGCTAAAGCAAGGACTTGTTTGCAGTAAAGGATGCGCCGGATCGCGATTTACTTGCACGAGGGGACTAAACATTGCTTCGCCTAAACGATTTCCCGCTCCGTCGGTACGAGACATGAAGGAACGACCTTCATCGGCGGCGCGTGCGTCTAAATTCCATATTACCCAATTGAGTAATTCTGCAAATGCGGCGCTATTAAAAATGACTGGATAAATCCCTGGTTTGATGTCGCGGGGATTGCGCGCGGCTTTGGCGCGGTCTATTAGTTCTTCTGAGATTGATTCTACTGGTAATTGGTCGATTCCCCAAGCGGTTCTTTCGCTCCAACTGGAACCGTTTTCTACGCGAATTGTTAAGCCGAAATTGGCTTCTGTAGTTCTATTATAAGCTCTCAATCCTTGGGAATTACCCAAGACAAATAATCCTGCTTCTGTGCTGAGAGTACCGGAAGCTTCCACGCCTGCTTTGGCGCTGGAATTACATACCCGTTGAATTATTTCTCCTCGTTTTAAGGGGGAACAAGTGGCGGTGGGAAGATCGAAGGCGGGGGTACGTTGGTCGTATGTTTGAGGGTCGAGTAACGGTACCCATTCGGGATCTTCTGGGGCGATTTTTGCTAGTTCTTCGGAGCGTTGGATTGTTTGCGCGATCGCATCGGTATCTAACTCTGTCGTAGATGCGGAAGCGCTGCGCCTACCAAAGTAACTCGTGACGGTGAGATTAAATTGGGTACGAGTAATGTTTTGAGTAATTTGGTTTTCACAATAGCGACTGAGGGATTCTTCGCCGCTACTTAAGCTGACAAATACGCCTTCGGCAGAAGATTTTTTGATTGTTTCTTCTACTAAGGCGATCGCTCTATCTTGTTGTAGTATCGTTGGTTCTTTGGCTAAAGTCATTTTCGGGTAGTAGTTGTTGCGATGATTCTGTTATTTAGCAGGATTTATGATTTTATAATTGGGGATTTGTTTTCGAGTTTGAAGACTTTTTAAACGAACCGCAGAGTACGCAGAGAACGCAGAGGGAAGAGAAGATAGAGATGCATCGCCCAATCTAAAATCTAAAATCTCAAACTCCCTATGATGCGCTTCCTATTTGTACGTCGCGGATGCGGGCTCCGACGCAGGCGTGGGTCATTTGTGCGATTTGCATTGGTTCTCCTTTTCCGCACATATTCGTTCCGCATTTTTGCAGTTCGCTGGCGGGTCCAATTGCATCGACGCTATTCCAAAAATCGGTGGTCATTGAGTGATAGGTGACGTCTTTTAGCATTCCGACTATTTTGCCTTTTTTTACTTGCCAAAAGGCGTCGCCGCCGAATTGGAAATTGCGCCGCTGCTGATCTATGGAAAAACTTCCCGTACCGTCGATTAAGATTCCGTCTTCGGTGTCGGCGATCATTTCTTCTAAGGTGGCGGTGTGGGAAGATCCTTCTTTTCCTGGTTCTAATCCTAAGTTGGGAATGCGTACCATTGGTGTGCTTGACCAACTATCGGCGTAGGCGCATCCGTTGCTGGTAGGTCGTCCGAGGCGGTATGCGGTTTCGCGGTCGGTGAGATAATCTACTAAGATGCCATCTTTGACGACGTACCAAGTTTGTGCGGGGACGCCTTCGTCGTCGTAGGCGACGGTACTGCGTCCTCCTGGTTGGGTGCGATCGCATTTAAAATTGATCCAAGGTGCGCCATATTGCAGTTTGTTCAATTTGTCCGTCGTGGCGAAGCTTGTCCCGGCAAAGTTCGATTCATACCCATATACTCGGTCTAATTCTGTCGGATGTCCGACGGATTCGTGGATCGTTAGCCAGAGGTTTGTTGGTTTTAAAATTAACGTTGTTTTGATTCCGGATGGCGCTTCCGGTGCGTTTACTTTTTCGATTGCTTCTCGTGCAACTCTGTCTATTTGAGCCAATAAATCCCCTGGATTAATGTTTTCGTAGCCTCGATTTAAGGGGGGACGTTCGTAGTTGCGAGTTTGCGCGTCGCCGTTGGCGATTGCCGTACAGCCAAATCCGGGAAAGCTGCGATATATTGTTTGCTGGATCGCAGACCCGACTGTGGATGCGAATAGTTTATCTTCGCGGGTAAATTGCAGGTAAGAGTAAGCTTTTTTTATTCCTTTATTGCCATAACTTAGCAAGCGATCGTTGATATTTAAGAGTAATTCTGCTTTTTCGGTAATCGGGATTGTAAAGGGGTCAATTTCGATTGGCGTAATATAGGTATCTTGATAAGCGTCTACTGGTACTAACTGTACTTTTTTCTGTTGGGTGAGGCGACTTGCTTTGGCAATTTCTAATGCTAAAGCAACGATGCGTTCAACTTCGGCGGGGGTTTTATGGGGACTGGCGGCGAATCCCCACGCGCCATCTAGCAATACTCGGATGGCAAAACCGGAACTTATTTTATCTGATAAGTTGGATAGGGAGCGATCGCGCGCTGTTAAATTTTGTGTATGATACGTACAAATTCTCACATCTCCGTATTCGCATCCAGCTTTCCTTATTAGAGCGATCGCTAGATCGGTTAAGTCTGTAGCGGTTCGTGCAGGTGCTTGTACCATAATCAATTCTACGCCACTAAGTGCATGTATTATAGCAAGTTTGTCGATGCATCATGTCTACTCTTTTTTTATTGAACCGCCTAGACGCCATAGACGCCAAGGAAGAAGAAGAAAGAACAGCTAACAAGTTTAATGCCTGTGAGTATTTCTGTATTTTATACGATACCAACTAGCGAGTTTAGCCGTTGGAACGCCTAGAAAATAGCCCAGAATAATCAATTGGTTAATTAAGGTTGTTTTTAATACTCCCAGTTTCTGCCATCTTCGTCCTGATGTTACCACGGGGGCGGGTATAATCTCAATTTTTCCCAAGGGTTGGAGGCGGCGTACTAATTCAAAATCTTCCATAATTGGCATTTCGGGAAAACAGCCGATTTCGTGAAATATAGATGCTTTTAAAAAGATTGCTTGGTCGCCATAAGGCATTTGTAAGTAGCGCGATCGCCAGTTTACCATTTTCTCTATTAGGCGCAGGGAAGGCATGTCGATATCAATCTTCAATTCAAACGCACCGGCAATGGTATTTTGGATTTGTAAGCTTTGGCGAACGCTGGTATCGAAATTTTTTGGTAATCGCGTATCTGCGTGCAGAAATAGCAAAATATCCCCCGTTGCAACAGCAGCACCGTTGTTCATTTGCTTTGCGCGTCCTGGGGGTGAAGATAATACTTTTATGCCGTAAGATTGTGCGATCGCAACGGTTTCATCCTCGCTTCCGCCATCTACAACAATTATTTCTATATTTGAACCTTTTTGAATGCTTGTTAATGTCTTAGGGAGCGCGGCGGCTTCATTTAAAACCGGAATAATTATCGAAATCTTTTCCTTTGGCATAATTTATTGCTAATTGCTAATTGCTAATTGCTAATTTTGTTTTAAACCCTATTACCAATTACCAATTACCTAATTTTCCCAAATCTTCCGGACGGTCAATATCGGAAAGGAAAGTTAGGTTAGCAACAGATAATTTTAAATTATTGGCTATTTGTACTGTTTTTTGAAAGACCTCAGAGGTTCCCCAATTAATTCCTACAAACAGTTCGGGAATTAACCGACGCAAGCCTATTAGATAATAACCCCCATCGGTTGCTGGACCAAGTACTAAATCGTTTTGATCTAGCTTTTGAAATGCTTCTGCTATTAAATCTGCGTTCAAACTAGGGCAATCAGTACCGATAATAATAGCAGAATCGATGCCGCTGCTGAAAGCGGTTTTAAATGCTTGTCCCATTCGAGTGCCTAGATCGCCTTCACCTTGGGGATGATAAATTAGATCTGAGCCTAGCCAGTTTTGAAAAGCTGCGCGATCGCGCAAGCGTGCCGGAGGCATATCGCTCGCTGTAAAATACACTTCTATTGCAACATCACGGTCAGTTTGCAGTTGTCTTACCTGGCTAATTGTATATTCGGTCATCTGGCGATGCAAGTTAGCAGCACCTTCAGCGCCCAAAACTGGAATTAATCGCGTTTTGGCTTTTCCTGGTTCTGGATAGCGGGTAAAAACAATCAAGCGTTGTCTACTCATATTGTTTATTTTAGATTTTAGATTGGTGTTTTTCTCCCAATCTAAAATCTAAAATCTAAAATCTAAAATTCCTCACGCGCTCATTTCTAACATGCGTTGAATTGGTTTGAGTGCCGCTTCCTGGATATCTTCTGGTAAATTAATCTCTGGGGTGCGATTTTTCATGGCAAAATACAGCTTTTCCAAGGTATTTAACCGCATGTACGGACACTCGTTGCAAGCACAGCTATTTGTCGGGGGTGCGGGAATGAAGCGTTTGTGGGGTTCCCGTTTTTCCATTTGGTGAATAATACCAGGTTCGGTCGCCACAATAAAAGCTTGATTGTCACTTGCTTGAACGTACTTTAGCAAAGCAGCTGTGGAACCGATGTAGTCAGCGTGACGCAATACAGGGGGTTCGCATTCTGGGTGTGCAATTATTTCCGCTTCCGGGTGTGCGATTTTTAACTGCACAATCTTCTTTTCCGAGAAGTTTTCGTGTACGATGCAAGCTCCCTGCCACAGTAGCATGTCTCGTCCTGTTTGTTCGATTACATACCTACCCAAATTTCGATCTGGGCCAAAAATAATCGGTTGATTTTCTGGTATCTGGCGGACAATTTTGACCGCGTTGGAACTGGTGCAGATAATATCGCTCATGGCTTTAACCGCAGCCGAGCAGTTGATATAAGAGATTACCAGATGATTCGGGTGCGCGGCTTTAAATGCAGCAAATTCGTCGGCGGGACAAGTATCTGCTAGGGAACAACCCGCGTTTAAATCTGGTAAAAGTACCAGTTTATCCGGGTTGAGGATTTTGGCGGTTTCCGCCATAAAGTGAACGCCTGCAAAGACGATGACATCGGCATCGGTGCTGGCAGCTTTACGCGAAAGCTCTAAAGAATCGCCGATAAAGTCTGCAATATCCTGAATATCTGGGTCTTGGTAATAATGCGCCAAGATTACGGCGTTTAACTTTTTTTTGAGCTGCTGGATCGCTTCAAATAGGTCGTAGGGTAGGTCAAGGGTGTGGGTGAGGTGTGGCGCTGGAAGTGCGGTCGTAAACACAAGCTTTGAGTTGTTGGATTTCAGAAGGTGTTAAGGTAATTATAGTACTTTCTACCAAAAGTGGGGCGACAAGGGAGAAAGTTGGGGCGTGGGTGTGGCGGAATCTAGCAGTAGCGTTGGCGATCGCGCGCGTATCGTCTGATGGGAATATGCGAAACGTTTTTGATTTCTCGCTAAAGATTGATTTAATTTCGGCTGTAAGTCGTTAGCTTAATAAAAAAGATTGTTTAGCGAAGAACTAAAACTATGGACGCCCAAATGCAATACTCCGAAATCAATACTACGTCTGAAGAAAGGTTGTTAGAGTCATCCGAATCAAATGCCGTTGCTCTGCTACCTCCTGCAACTCAATCGCCAGCTAGCTATCAATGGCAGCGTATTAGCCAGCAAATCAAAGATTTCTTAGCGCAACTCCCCGATTATTTGGGTAGATTTTTCCAGCAAAACCAACGCCCGATTACCAATATTGGTTTAATTTTGGCAGCGATCGTCGCCCTGCGGTTAATTATCGGCGTTCTGGACGCGCTCAACGATATACCGCTATTAGGTTCTACCTTTGAACTCATCGGTATTTGCTACACGGTGTGGTTTGTTTACCGCTATTTACTCACAGCTGAGAGTCGCCAAGAAATGGCGAGACAGTTTGAAAACTTCAAGCAACAAGTTGTTGGATAAGCAACTGATTCCCTTGGTTGATTTTTACCTTAGCTTCAGAAACCCGGTTTTTTTGCAAAACCGGGTTTCTTGAATCGGTTAAAACTTCTGGTCAAACAACTCGGTCTATGACTACAGTTAAAAGAGACTGGCAATGGAGCAAATATGACCGAGGGGAATCATCAAAAGCAAGTTATTAAAATAGCTGTTGTCGGTGACGTTCACGACCAGTGGGAGGAACAAGACGCGGGCGCGCTCGAGCATCTGGGTGTAGACTTGGTGTTGTTTGTGGGAGATTTTGGCAACGAGTCGGTGGAGGTGGTGAGAGCGATCGCTTCTCTAAATATCCCCAAAGCAGCAGTTTTCGGCAATCACGACGCCTGGTACACCGCCACGGAATGGGGACGCAAAAAATGTCCCTACGATCGCCGCAAGGAAGACTGGGTACAAGAACAGATCGATCTGATGCACGAGGCGGATGTTGGTTATAGCAAGTTGGACTTTCCCCAATTTAATTTAACCGTGGTCGGAGGTCGTCCGTTTAGCTGGGGTGGTCCGGAATGGAAATACAACCAGTTTTATCAAGAACGATTTGGCGTATCGAGTTTGTCACAATCAGCGGAGCGCATCCTAGCAGCGGCGCAAAGCGCGGCATATGAGAATTTGATTTTTTTGGGGCACAACGGCCCGGTGGGTCTAGGATCGCGTCCTGAAGACCCCTGCGGCAAAGATTGGGAGCCGATAGGAGGGGACTTCGGCGATCCGGATTTGGCGGATGCGATCGCTCAAACCAAACAAAGTAAATGGGTTCCCCTTGTCACCTTTGGACACATGCACCACAAACTGCGCCACACTAAAAAGCATCTGCGGACAGCTGTTTATACCAGTCGCGATGGTACGGTGTACTTAAATGCCGCCAGCGTCCCCCGCATCGTTCAGCATGGTGGCGAGATCTGGCGTAATTTTTCGGTGGTATTGCTCCAAGATGGGGTTGTGTCACAGGCGTCTCTGGTGTGGGTGGGAGAAGATTATGCGATCGCCTCCGAACAAATTCTATATCGCCACCCTGAGCGATCGATAATGCAACCTGCCTTGAGTTAGTAGCTAAAAGTATCCTCTGTATTGATATGATGGAAGATACGCCCGGAGAGGTGGCAGAGTGGTCGATTGCGCTCGACTTGAAATCGAGTGTGGCAGAGATGTCACCGTGGGTTCAAATCCCACCCTCTCCGTTTTATCTCGTATATTTGTAGGCGCTAAGGCTAAAAAATCTTCATCTTCTCGTTAATGGCAAAGCTGATTTAGCCTTAGCCCCTAGTGCTATTTATCTGCACATATTTATTAGTCCTGGATTGATTACAAGTTCTCCTTGCTCAACCGTTCCATCAGGCATAATCGTGTTATGAAGCTTGACATCGGTCAAGTTTGCTCCCCAGAGTTTCGCGCCGAACAGATTTGCTTCAGATAAGTCTGCACCGCACAAATTAGCACCCCTAAGATCGGCACCCGAAAAGTTGGCTTGCGTTAGGTTAGCTTCTACCAATCTGGCTCCACCTAGATTAGCTGTCATTAAATTAGCTCTAACCAAATTAGCACCAATCAGCGATGCTTCAGCCAAGTTACTTTGACTCAAATCTGCTTCGCTCAAATCAGCTTCGCACAGCGAAGCTGAAAATAAGTTTGCTCGACTTAATTTGACTTTCCACATGAAAGCGCCGCACAAGTTTGTTTTTGTTAAATCTGCGTCAATCATGTTCGCTTCAAAAAAGTTGGCTTCGCGACAGTCGGCTTCGCGTAAATTGGCGGCGACTAGGTTAGATCCACTGAAGTTTGACTCGGTTAGAAGCAGGCCGCTAAGATTTGAATTGCTGAGATTAGTGCCGATTAAATTAATTCCTTTTAAATAAAGCGATCGCAAATCCATTCCACTCAAGTCTGTGCCGCTGAAATCGCTCCATTTCAGCAGCTTTTCGGTAACTTTTTGCTCTGGGAATGGGATGGCTTCTAAAACAAAATTTTGCTGCAACATTTCAACTAAACTCACGCTCTATTTTTGCTCGTCACACTAACTCAGATGGCTTCAGAATTATTCCCGGTCTAATTACTTAGCAGGAAGCACAATTTTTTCGCAATTGAATCACAAGCGATCTGATTAATTTTTCTGGGATGATGGGCTTAGTCAAGTAACCATCTGCGGCTACTTCTAGCTCTTTTAGCAGGTCAACATTAACCGGGTCGCCGGTCAAAAAGATGAAAGGAATCATCGCTGTTTGTGGATCTTCGCGCAAGGCATTTAACACGCCATAACCGTTGAGTTTAGGCATGTTGATGTCCGAAACGATCGCATCTGGAATCTGTTGTTTGGCTAACAGCAAACCCATTAAGCCATCTTTAGCCCCAATGCCTTTAAAACCATAGGATTCAAGCAGTTCAAGTAGGCAGGTTAAAGTCTCTGAATCATTTTCAATAACCAAAACTTTCTCGTTCCTACAACTAACTTGACCTGTCCCTATCACTCATTTCTCTCCTAAGTAGCATTAACAAGCCGGTCAAAATTGCGTACCTTTTGAGAGTACACCCCAAACCGGAGAGAAATTGGGGAAGGAATCGGGAAGGTTTTGAG
>DNGJ01000351.1 GCA_003486305.1 Cyanobacteria bacterium UBA11371 | reverse complement strand
TCGTACAGTTCTATATCTCCCCCATCTGCCTTTAAGAACGGTCTGATTTCTGACTCTATAACTTGTTGGATCAAGTTGATTTTTTGCATCGGGGTTAGATGTCTGACTGGGGGTTCGCTTCCTGCTTCTTTTGCTACTGCTATATCGGTTGCGACTCCTCCGTTATAGTCATCATAACTTGTTTCTGGTTCGTTTTCAATCTCTGACCAAACAGTAGCGATAATATCGTCAATATCTGCGTAGCAAGTGCTGCATCCGCCCCCGGCTTTGATGTAGTTTGTTACCTGTTCGGCTGTGGTGAGTTTGTTTTGTTTAACTACCTTCCGAATCCGGTTTTCTGTAACACCAAAGCACTTACAAATTAAGGTGCTTTCATCTTCTTCATGCGCTTCTACTTCAATGCCTTTGTAGCTGTAAATCGCTGCTTCTAGTGCTTCGGCTCCCATTACGGAACAGTGCATTTTTTCTTCGGGAAGTCCTCCCAGGAATTCTGCAATGTCTCGGTTGGTAACTTTGATGGCTTGGTCTACTGACATGCCGATAATCATATCGGTGAGGGCAGATGATGATGCGATCGCACTAGCACATCCAAATGTCTGAAAGCGGGCATCAACAATTTTTTGGCTGGTTTCATCAATCTTGAGGTGAAGTTTCAGGGCGTCTCCGCAAGCTATGCTTCCTACTTCTCCGGTGACTACTTTTTTTCCTGTCTCTTCGGTGGCTTCTAACGCTCCCTGATTTTTGGGATTGTAGAAGTGTTCCATTACTTTCTCAGTATAGTCCCACATGGCTGTTTTTGTGAAGGGGTAAAGTGTTAATAAAATTGGGAATTGCTAATTGCTAATTGCTAATTGCTAATCGATCAAAGACAGCTTGAGATTTGGATGGCTGCTAAATTTTTCCTATTAGCCATTAGCCATTAGCCATTAGCCATTAGCCATTAGCGATTAGCTGATGCCAAGTTCTTTTCGTGTTCTTGTAGCCAGGATGCGGCGTCGGAATTGAAGGGCGACATTGCACGCAACCTTTCTACAACTTCTGGCATTATTGCTAGTACTTGGTCAACTTCTGCGTCGGTGGTATATCGAGAAAGGGAGAAACGGATTGAACCGTGCAACACAGAATATGGTAATCCCATTGCTCGCAATACGTGGGATGGTTCTAATGAACCGGAGGTACATGCAGAACCAGAGGAGGCACAAATCCCGTGTTGATTGAGGGAGAGTAAAATGGCTTCGCCTTCGATATATTTGAAGCCGATATTTGTTGTATTGGGCAATCTTTCTTTGGGATATCCGTTGATTTCGGTGTCGGGGATGGCGGCGAGTAAGCCTTTTTCTAAGCGATCGCGCAATGCCTTCTCTTTTTTCACGTCGCCGATATGGTACAGCGCCAATTCGCAGGCTTTACCCAATGCTACTAGACCGGGTACGTTTTCTGTCCCGCCTCGGCGTCCCCTTTCTTGGTGTCCGCCAATCAGGTAAGGACGGAAGCGCACGCCTTTGCGCACGTATAATGCACCAATTCCTTTGGGCGCGTGCAATTTGTGACCGGAAAGTGTCAGCATATCGATGGTGCTGTTCTTCATGTTCAGGGGTACTTTACCCACTGCTTGCACAGCATCGACGTGGAAAATAGCGCCTTTTTCCTTTGCGATCGCGCCAATTTGTTCGACTGGGAAAATTGTCCCGGTTTCGTTATTGGCGTACATGATTGATACTAGCGCCGTACCACCTGTAATCGCAGCATCGACTTCATCTAGATCGAGGCGTCCCTGTCTATCAACAGAAAGATAGGTGACTGTATAACCCTGCTTTTCTAGAGTTTTGCAGACATTGAGAACGGCAGGATGTTCGACAGTAGTTGTGACTATTTGTTTCTTATTTGGTTGGGATGCGATCGCGGCGCGAATGGCTGCATTATTTCCTTCGGTGCCGCAACTGGTAAAAACAATTTCTGCCGGATCTGCATTCAATAAGATGGCAACTTGTTCTCTGGCAGTTTGGACGGCTTTTTTAACTTGTCCGCCAAAGGTATGCATTGAGGAAGGATTGCCGTAATACTGAGTCAGGTAGGGCATCATCGCCTCTACAACCGCCTCATCTATCCTTGTTGTAGCGTTGTTATCTAGATAAATGACTGACATGGTTAGGTTGGCAATTGGTAATTGGTAATTGGTAATTGGTAATTGGTAATTGGTAATTGGTGATTATTTACTGCCGATTACCCATTACCCTCGTTCCCACAGCTCTGCCTGGGAACGCCATTAGCGCTTGATTACTTTCTGGAGTTCTTGGGAGTAGCTGTTAAACCACTTCTCCCAATAAGTGGGTGGTTTTTTACTATTCAATTTTTCTACTAAGCGGTTGTAGGAGTTGAACCAACTATCCCAATAATCACCGCTAGAGATGGAAGAGACGGGACTTAAACGAGCAATACCGTTATTGGTGGGGCAAACAGCCTGACATTGAGGTACTCGGTAAAAACCAGCGCAGCTGTTACAGAGTTTGGGATTGATCCAGAGGGTATCTCCATCTTTGGTAATTGCGCCCGTGGGGCATTGAGATAGACAGCGATCGCACCCAATACAACTGCTAGTAATCGTGTAAGTCATCGCCTCCTCCTTGTATTAGCGATTAGCTATTAACGCAAGTTGCTATTTATAAACTTCGCTGTTGCTAATTGCTAATTGCTAATTGTTAATAGAGTATTTTTACTGTCATTAGCCATTAGCCATTAGCCATTAGCGGCTATGTATGAGGTAACTAGCAACTTGAGTTATTAGCCATTAGCAATTAGCCATTAGCACTCAACCATTTTTGATAGAACTCCAGCGCCACCTTATCGATTAAATCGTAGGCTTCTACTGGTTCAATTCCAGCTTTTTGCAAGCTTTCTTGCGGGCAGTGACCGATCTTAGAAACCAAAACGGCTTTGCAATCTTCCAGCATCTTTAACATGCCGTCGAGGGATTCTTCCTCGCCAAAACCACCTTGGCAATATTGGTCTACTTTGCGGTGTCCAACGAACTTGGCTTCAGTTCCGTCAACTTCAAAGATTTGAAATTCACGGGCATGACCAAAGTGTTGGTTAACCAATCCACCACCTTTAGTTGCCACCGCCACGAGGATCTTGGGCGCACTGGCAGCTTTCTTCGCGGCAAGTCTGGCATCTTTAGCTGCCTTTTGTTCTTCGCGAACTTTAGCGATTTGAGCGTGAACTTCTTGACGCTTCTCGATGTCGTATTCCGGCGTCATTTCCAAGAAGTTCTCTTTGGTAAATTCTTGAGAACGATCTTCGCCCAACAAGCCTACTGCATCGGCGCGGCACTGGCGACAGTGGCGCATCATCTTCATATTGCCAGAGCAATTATCTTGCAGTGCTTTTAATTCTTTGGGTGTAGGACCGCGCTGTCCGTTTAAACCAAAGTAAGTGCCGTGTTCCGGTGCAGAAATTAGCGGCATGATGTTGTGCAGGAATGCACCGTTGTCGCGAATCACCTTATCGACTTCCACCAGGTGTTGGTCGTTGATGCCGGGAATCATCACCGAGTTGACTTTGCACAAGATATCGGCTTCTCTGAGGGCTTGCAAGCCTTCCATTTGCTTCTCGTGGAGGATCTTGACCCCTTCGATGCCTCTGTAGCGCTTGCGCTTGTAGTGAACCCAGGGATAAATCTT
>DNGJ01000019.1:26658-28580 GCA_003486305.1 Cyanobacteria bacterium UBA11371 | reverse complement strand
GAGTACGGTCAAGTGCTATATCGCCAGGATGGTCTAATTGAGAAAGTCTACACCAGCAACATCGAGCCACTTAATGCAGAATTAGAGCATTTTGTCAACTGCGTGCGGGGCGGCAATCAACCATCGGTGGGCGGCGAACAGGCGCTTAAAGCCTTACGCTTGGCGAGTTTAATCGAGCAAATGGCGCTTGATGGCAAAGTCTGGCAGCAGCGAGACTTAGAATGCATCAATCCGCAAGCGGTCAAGGTGTAGTAATTTGGTAATTGGTAATTGGTAATTGGTAATTGAGAATAGATCGTTTTTCTGACCTATTACCTATTACCAACTGATAGTATTTCTCACCCATTACCAATTACCCATTACCTATTACCCATTACCAAATCTAAAATCCCTTCCGCGATCGCTTTGCTAACGATTTGATTTCCTTGAGGACTCAGGTGAATGTGGTCGCGGTATAAGGTTTCTGGCTGTGGGATTGAGTTGAAAGCAGATAGAAAATCGATGTATTTTATTTGTTGAGACTCGGTAAACTGAGCTAATCGAGATCTGGCTTTGATTTCGTAATCCCGCGATCCAGGTTTGCCAATTTCCCGCACCAAGGGAGTCATTACTAGGAGAAAATGGCTGTTGGTAGAATTTGCCATTGCCTGAATTTTCCCAATCGCCTCCAAATTGCGCCCGACGCGATCGCCTGCTTCCGCATTCACCTGCTCCAACTCTGGAATCGCTTGTTCTGGTAACAAATAGCGACTGATGGCTTCTACAATTGCTAAACTCGGTTTGCGATTTGGGTAATTGCGATCGCGCCCCACTACCACCGAACTCGGCGTCGTCGCAAACAAATCGTCTGTATTAATTATCAACACAATAACTTGAGCATCAAACGTCCCAAACTTCTGTAAATAAGCTAATTCATTTCTTGGTCCCCAAGAATTAGCCGAAGCATTAAGAACTTCCACATTGGAAGTTTGCATCAATCCAAAATTCTCCCCGTCTCCGCGTCTCCCCCTCTCCCCATCTAGTTCTCGCAACTGAGTAGCCAGCATTTCTGAAATAATATTTTTCTGATCCGTCCACCAGCCCCCATTAGCGATAGAATCTCCTATCACCAGTACCCGGAATGTGTCGGGCGATCTTTCTTTCGTAACAGCACCACTCCGCATCGAATACTCGTTAATCTCGATCCGATTTCCAAACCGACGAGTCCGCTGATTTGGCGCTAATAAATAACCAATTTTCTCATCTGCAATGTAAGTCAGCGGATTACCAAAACCAAACAGTAACCGCAGGCTTACTTCCACTATCACCCATAACAGTACGATAGCGGCTAAAACGAGCAGCGCTATTTTCATCAACAATTTCCTCATATAAACTTTGGCGGTGGTAATTGGTAATAGGTAATTGGTAATTGGATTAAATTTCTGAGAATTACCCATTATTTATTACCATTGGTAAGCAATTTAACTAGCAACTTGAGTTAGTAACTGGTTTTTACCAACCTATATTAAACCCGCAAGCCGCGGTCATCTGCCACTGGGTAGAAGGCTTACTCTCATGTTTTATACAAAAATTTATATTTATTCGGTTCAAACTCGACTAGAAAAAATACAGATTTTTTTTATTGGACGATTGATGCCAACCTCGCTAACCTAGAATTATAGACCCTTGAATCGTAATCTTTGCAGAAAAGAGCAACAAGAGATGAGCGACTTAAACCGTGGCATCATGAAATTTGATGGGGCTGATAGCCCAGCAGCGATCGCAGTTTCGGCAATCGTAATTTTGGGAGGAATCGGCGTCCTCCTGTGGTGGGCGTTTCACTCTGCTTACGCCATTGGCTAATTGCCAAATTTGCCAATAATACCTTTGTCAAAATACGGCACCCTGAAGGGTGCCGCTACACAAACAAAGCCCGCCTACGC
>DNGJ01000019.1:3657-26431 GCA_003486305.1 Cyanobacteria bacterium UBA11371 | reverse complement strand
AGCCCGCGTAGGCGGGCTTTGTTTGTATAGCCCCAGGCTTTAGCCTGGGGGCTATAGGCGTTTGATCAAAATGGCGAAGGTATTATCCAAACAACGGGGTTTCTGGCATTGTGGAAATTTACCGCCCATGTTGTGCTGGATACAAATGTGACAGATTTTCGGCTATCAATCGGTTATGCTTGCCGGATTAAAGATTAACCTTATTTTTGCCTTAAGCTAGTAAAGCCCCTACAGAGATAGCGTTAATCTCTAGGGAATAAGCGATATTCACGCAATTTGAACCACCACAAAATCAAAGCAGCAGCAGCATGGTAGCACTTACACCCAATCCCAGTTATAGCGTCACAATTCGCGTCCAGTTACCCAATCGCGCGGGGATGTTGGCAAGCGTAACGGGTGCGATCGCATCCGTTGGCGGTAACCTAGATCAGATAAACTTAATCGAACGCACGCACCAAATTACCATTCGGGAAATTAGCGTTGATGCCTCGAGTACCGAACATGCAGAAAAAATAGTCCAAGCGGTCAAATCCCTACCTGATATTACCATCCTGGAAGTCTTCGACCGCACCTTCAACCTGCACCGAGGCGGTAAGATCGCCATTCAGGGGAAAATGCCGCTGAGGAGTGTTAGCGACTTGGCGATGGCATATACCCCAGGCGTCGGCAGGATATGTAATGCGATCGCCCAAGACCCAGAACAAGTTTACAGCCTCACCATCAAACAAAACACCGTCGCCGTAGTCACCGATGGCAGCGCCGTATTAGGATTGGGAAATCTCGGTCCCGCTGGTGCATTACCAGTGATGGAAGGCAAAGCCATGCTATTTAAAGAATTTGCCGGAATCGACGCCTTTCCTATTTGTTTAGCCACCCAAGATACAGACGAAATCGTTCGCACCGTTAAAAATATTGCCCCCGTTTTCGGCGGCATTAACTTAGAAGATATCGCCGCCCCCCGCTGTTTTGAAATAGAAGAAAGACTGCGGAGAGAATTAGATATTCCAGTCTTTCACGATGACCAACACGGCACCGCTATCGTCACCTTAGCAGCGTTAATCAACGCCCTCAAACTCGTCAATAAATCCATGTCCAAAATCCGCATCGTAATTAACGGTGCGGGTGCCGCTGGCGTCGCAGTTGCCCGCCTATTACGCAAAGCTGGGGCAGAAAATATTTGGATGTGCGATACCAAAGGAATTCTTTCCCTCAATCGCACCGATTTAACCGACCAAAAACGCGAATTCGCCGTTAAAGCACAAGGTTCCCTCGCCGGTGCTTTACAAGGTGCAGATGTATTTATCGGACTCAGCGCCCCCGGAGTTTTGACGCCTGAAATAGTCCGTTCAATGGCGAAAGATCCGATCGTTTTTGCCATGGCAAATCCCATCCCAGAAATTCAACCCGAATTAGTCAAAGACGATGTAGCGGTAATGGCGACAGGGCGCAGCGATTACCCGAATCAAATCAATAACGTTTTAGCATTTCCTGGTGTATTTCGCGGTGCATTAGATTGTCGTGCCAGCGCAATTACAACTACCATGTACTTGGAAGCAGCCTATGCGATCGCATCCCTAGTCAATCCCTCAGATTTAAAGCCGGATTTCATCATCCCCTCCGTATTTGACAAGCGAGTTTCCATTGCTGTCGCCGCCGCAGTTCAACAAGCAGCACGTACTGAAGGAATTGCCCGCAGTTAAGCCTTAAAATAAATTTCAGGCTGTAGGGACACGGCATCCGAATATCTTGGCATCGAAAACAAAAATTACTGACGCCGTGTCCCTACCACTGACTGAAAATCCAAGCAATCGGCGGTAAAAAAATGCGATTAAAGATTGCCAGATACTTTCAATTTGAGGAAAATCAGACCAACTTTCGCACCGAAGTGTTGGCAGGCGTGACGACATTTATGACAATGGCGTATATTCTGGCAGTAAATCCCTTGATTTTATCCAACGCCATTTTTCTGCAACAGCCCAAGGATTTGTTTCAAGAATTAGTCATTGCGACGGCGATATCTTCTGCGATCGCCACCGTTATGATGGGGCTGACGGCTAATTATCCCTTTGCCCTCGCCCCTGGGATGGGATTAAATGCCTTTTTCGCCTTTTCCGTCGTCAAAGGACTCGGTATCAACTGGCGAGTTGCTTTAACCGCCGTCTTAATTGAAGGGATAATCTTTATTGGCCTCACATTAGGCAATATTCGCGCTTTAATTGTCAAAACTATTCCCTCATGCCTTAAACAAGCCACAGCGGCTGGAATTGGCTTATTTATTGCATATATTGGACTTTCCGGCGATCCGGCTACCGGCGGCGCGGGTATAATTGTGGCGAATCCGGCTACGAAAACGGCTTTGACTCATTTTAACCAAGCGCCGACGTTGATGGCGATCGCAGGCTTTCTCATCACCGCCGCATTCATCGCCCGACGCATCAAAGGCGCATTATTGTGGGGAATATTAGCCACCGCCGTCTTAGGATGGATACTCAACATCGCCCCCCCGCCTCAAGCAATTATCGCCTTACCCCAATGGCCTGTAGATTTACTCGGACAAGCCGTTATCGGGCTTTCCCAGGTCGGTCAAACCAATTTTTGGGATTTTTTAGCCGTTACCTTTGTCTTCCTCTTCGTTGACCTTTTCGACACAGTTGGTACCCTCGCAGGCGTCGGCATTCAAGCCGGATATATTAACGAAGAAGGCGAACTTCCCAACGCCAATCAAGCATTAATGGCAGACGCCGTAGGAACAACCGTAGGCGCAATAATGGGAACCTCTACCGTCACCACTTATATCGAATCTGCGGCGGGAGTTTCCGAAGGAGGAAGAACGGGATTTACTAGCATTATTGTAGCTATTTTATTTACCATTTCGATATTTTTTATTCCCCTACTTTCGGCGATTCCAGCCTTTGCCACCGCCCCCGCATTAATCATCGTTGGCGTATTGATGGCAGGTAACGTGCGGACAATTAATTGGGACGATCCAGCCGAATCGATTCCCTCATTTTTAACTATTCTGATTATGCCTTTAAGTAATTCAATAGCAGAAGGTTTGGCAGTCGGGTTTATTACCTATCCTTTAATTAAAACCTTTCAAGGCAAAGCCCATGAAACAACACCCGCCTTGTGGATATTAGCAGGTGTATTTGTATTGCGATTTGTTTTGGCGGCTGTCAGACCAACAGGTTAATCTATATCTTGGTCTGTAGCATCAGATGTATCGCTCTGTTGACCAGAATCTGCCGACAAACCAGCCATTTTCAGTAAATGTTTGAGCAGCCCGATTTTGATAGATTTATTTCCATGAATTGGCACAGAAATGCGGACGGTAATTCCTGGTTTGCCGTCAATGTGGTGGCTACCTTGAATCCTTAATAATATCCAACCATTGCGCTCTAAAAGCTTTGCCAACTCTTTGCCGGACATGGAGTTCATATGGCAATCTCCATAATCCTGTCTTTATCGGTTGTTTCAATTGATTCAATATCGACAGATAGACAACCTTCAATTGCTTCGTACAGGTTTTGTAGCAACTCTTCAAAAGTATCGCCTTGCGTAGCGCAACCAGGAATTGCAGGAACTTCAGCCCAATATCCACCCTCTTCTGCTTCGTGGATAATCACTTTAAGTTTCATAGTTTTATCTTCCTTCTTCACCAATATCATAACATTTCCGTTAATCTGTGTCAGATGCCTAAATCTAGCATATCCGCTGCACTAGCAAGATAAAATTAACTCATCACTGGCGATTATAATATTTAATATCAGTAATGGTGAAATAATGCTGCTTAAAAACCCTATATACATTACAGATTACGGTGTCGCTTACGTCGGCGACTCCCTTGAACTTTTAGACCAACTTGAACCTAATTCCATTGACTTGGTAATAACATCACCTCCATTTGCACTGCAACGCGAAAAAATCTATGGTAATGTTGACCAACAAGCTTATGTAGACTGGCTATTTGCATTTTGCGAGAAAGTTTATCGCGTTTTATCACCTACGGGCAGTTTTGTCCTAGACTTAGGAGGAGCATATCAAAGTAAGCGTCCTGTACGTTCTCTACACAACTACCAAATTCTAATCAAACTTTGCCATGAGTTAGATTTCCGTTTGGCAGAGGAGTTTTTTTGGTACAACCCCTCTAAACTACCCTCACCAATTGAATGGGTAAATAAGCGTAAAATTCGGGCTAAAGATGCCGTCAACACAATTTGGTGGCTATCTAAAACCGACTTTCCTAAAGCTGACGTGAGTAAGGTTCTAGTACCTTATTCAGAAAGAATGAAAAAACTTCATGCCAATCCTGACAAATACTACAAACCTAAAGAACGTCCTTCAGGACACGAAATAGGAACAAAATTTGCCACTGACAACGGCGGTGCAATCCCTTCCAACTTATTGCAAATTCCGAATACTGAAAGTAATTCGCGCTACATTCAACTTTGTAAAACAGTAGGAGTTCAAGCACATCCTGCCCGATTTCCGCAAAAACTTCCAGCTTTCTTTATTAATTTTTTGACCGAATCAGGCGATACAGTTTTAGATATTTTTGCCGGTTCTAATACGACTGGTGCTGCTGCTGAAAGTGTTGGACGTAAATGGATTGCTTTCGAGCAAAATCGGGAGTATCTTGCAGCGTCGGCATTTCGTTTTCTCGATACAAGTTACAGTAATCAAGAGGTATTAACAGTGTTTCAGCAGCTAATTGAAGGTAAGGAAACCATCAAAATAAAGCCATCTAAGCAACTTAGTTTGCTCGATTAAATAAGTCTGAATTGTCTTAGAGCATCGCAGTTATAAACTACTTCTCCCTGCTTAATCAAGCTAATTGGTATTTTAGGATTGTTCAGTTATATGTTTTTATGTTGGATTTTTTGCTGCCACTCACTGAACTTGGATTCTAGTAGTGAGGGTTGAACTTTATAGATTTTGATAAGTTTCACGCCCTCATAAATACCAACATACCAAGCCTCTACTTGCCGATATTTGTTGAGAAGCTCTAGGTTTAAGTGATGGTTGGTAGTGAGGTTAAAACTGGTTTTTAAAACACCCTTACTATTTCTTATATTGATGGTTTTTAGCTCGTACTCTCTACCTTGACCGTCAACAGCATCGTTTCCAGTACGCCCTGGAATTTGACGCAATCCCAGAAGAATAAGCAGTTGCAAAACTTTGCCTCCGTTATCCTGAAAAATATCGAGAATGCCATACTCCTGAGCAAGCTGTTGTAAGCTTTCAAGAGACTCAAAACCATCCTGAAGCCGTTCAAGGTCAGACCTGCGTTTGTCTTCAGAGGCTACAGGCTCCTTTACTTCCTCAACTTGCTCGATTGGGACTGGTGTAGCAAAAGAACTTAAAACATCCTCTGGTGTATCTGAATCCTCGACCTCCTCAAAATCTTCAAAATTCATTAGGTCTGGCATTGAAACATCAAGCGTATTAGCGAGGTCTAGAATCAGTTCAAATGATGGCGATCGCTCGCCTCGCTCAATAAAACTGATGTGTTCAACAGTTTTTCCCACAAGCCCTGCAAGCTGCTCTTGGGTAAGACCCTTTGCCCTGCGGATACTGCTGACACGATTACCGAAAAGCTTTCGAGCCGCTTTATGTTCCATACAGCCTCACAAGCTGGACACGAACATACAGTTCGTTTCAGAACTTTACGAGGGAGCTTTAGAGATGTAAACGTACTGAAAGTACGTGTTTGCTTGCGGATGCAGGTTTAGGAGAGTCTAAGGTAGGCAAACGTGCGTATGTACTGTTCCAGCGCTCGCACCTATCGCGCCTGTATACAACGAGATAATTCCCCGCCCACAGATAGAAGCCCTGCCAAGCAAAAAATTGTAACAATAGCGGCAAATACAGCATTTATGTGGTAAAAAATGAGCTTTGGTATCTTTGACATATTCTGGATAATTCTACTTTTGTCCTCATTTCAGCCCGCCTTGCAACGCCGGATGATGGAAATGCGCCGCGTCCAAGCATTGCGGGAATTTGAGCAAGGACGCAACAGCCGCGTCATTTTGCTAATTCACAGACAAGAGTCGATTAGTTTTTTGGGCATCCCTATTTCGCGCTACATCAGCATCGAAGACTCGGAACAAGTTTTGCGCGCAATCCGCCTGACGCCGCCAGAGACACCAATTGACTTAATATTGCACACCCCTGGCGGCTTAGTCCTCGCCACCGAACAAATAGCCAGAGCCTTAATTCGCCATCCAGCCAAAGTTAGCGTATTTGTTCCCCACTACGCCATGAGTGGCGGCACCATGCTAGCCTTAGCAGCAGATGAAATCGTTATGGACGCCAACGCCGTTCTAGGACCAGTCGATCCGCAATTGGGTAACTTCCCAGCTGCGAGTATTCTGAAAGTAGTTCAAGATAAGCCGATTAGCGAAGTAGACGACCAAACGCTAATCATGGCAGACTTATCGCGCAAAGCGATTAACCAAGTGCAGCGGTTTGTCCGTACACTGCTGAAAGACGACATTCCCCAACCAAAAATAGCGCCAGAAAATATAGAAAAAATCGTAGACACTCTCACGACGGGACAAGTTACCCACGACTATCCCATCACAGTAGAAGAAGCGACGGGACTCGGTTTACCCATCACGGTAGGGTTGCCAAACTCGATTTATAACCTGATGGAATTGTACCCGCAACCCCAAGGCGGGCGTCCTTCAGTCCAGTATATTCCCATGCCCTACCAACCCCGCCCGGTTTTACCCGAACCCAAAGGCAGACCAATACCTGAAAATGCTCGCAATTAGGCCAGGACTTACGCAACGACGCTAAATATAGTGTAATGGTGCGTTACGAAGAAAGCTAACGCACCCTACGTATGTAAGCTAACTGAACTCCTCCCTGGCGCGGGTAAGGGCTTAAAAAGCGCCTCTTCCCTCGCTCTATAAGCGTTTTCAATCGAGTCATAGATCCTGGTAGGGGCACGGCATTAATAGACTTTGGCGCTAAGTTGAAGCTTGTAGGACGCCGTGTCCCTACCACCAACTTCGGAAGTGCTTCAACATATCTTGTAGTCTGTAGTTGGCGCACTCTCAAAAAAATTCCCTACCGAGTCATGTCATCGCTACAAAAACTAGCCAGAAGCAATTCCCCTGCGCGTCGGAACCTGTGGTTTGAAAGATTGATGGCGATCGCAGCCACCGCCAACTTAGGTTTGGTAATATTTGACCTGAGTTACATACCATTGCGCGACTTCTGGCTACACGGCACCCTACAGGTTTTGGACTTTAAAATACAAATTCCCCTGCCTCCGGTGACAAAATGGTACGATCCGCTCAAAGGCATCGAACCCTATAGAGAAACACAAGCATATCTTGAAACGGTAGATCGGTTGCAAGCACAATTGAATTCACCCAATGCCTTGCAGTCGCCCCAGGTAGAACAAACCCTGCAAGAACTGCGTCGCAAAAGCGAAGAAATGATCGATACAAATCCGTTTCAGATAGCGAACAAAAGCGGCACTCTGGAAAAAATTAAAAATCGGATGCGGAATCGCCTCAACCGAGAATCTGCCCGCGAGTCTTTCAGAAGGTTTTGGACTCAAGAGCATTTATCGAAGTTTGGGACTCAAAGAGAAATCGAATTTTTTAATCACAAAATCCGACCTTTAATCGAAACTAACTATTTTCGTCATATCGGGGAAAACAGCGAATTTGTTGACCTCTTCTTTTGGAGAATCGACCAGTGGTTCGCCCTAGCATTCGGCTTAGAATTTTTAGCGCGTACCTTTTATATCAGCCGCCGCTATACAGGCGTCAAATGGACAGATGCCATGCTGTGGCGCTGGTATGACCTGTTTTTAATCTTACCGATTTACTGGGTACAACCCTGGATGGGATTGCTGCGAGTGATTCCGGTAATGATACGCCTTGACGATGCAAAATTAATCAATTTGGAACGGATACGCGATCAAATTAACCGGGGGGTAGTTGCCAATTTTGCCGAAGAAATCACCGAAGTGGTGGTGGTTCAGGTAATAGACCAAATGCAGGGGTCAATTAAACGGGGTGAAATATCCCGATGGTTGACGCAATCGGAAAATCGGCCTTACATTGACCTGAATAATACTAATGAAGTCGAAGCGATCGCAGACATCCTCACCAAACTCGTAGTCTACCGCATAGTCCCCAAAATCCAGCCCGATATCGAAGCGATCCTGCGCCACAATATCGAAAGCATCCTCAGCAACTTGCCCGCTTACCGCAGTTTACAAGCTATACCCGGTTTAGGCAGCGTCCCGGCGCAGCTAACCGATAAATTGGTTACGGAGATATCCCAAGCACTTTACGAAGCCCTGAAAGGGGGCGTAGAAGACCCAGTGGGTGCTAAACTAACCGCGCAACTCGTACAACATATGGGGGAAGCGATCGCATCTGAAGCCAAAAATCAACATACCTTAGAGCGACTGCAAAGCCTGCTGGTAGACATGCTCGAAGAAATTAAAATTAATTACGTCGAGCGCTTATCCCAAGAAGATGTAGAAGCAGTGCTTGAAAAGACTCTTAAACTGCGTCAGAGCGCCCATGCCGACGAAGAAAAGCGAATTACCCCTTCAAAAGTCCTTTGAGCAGACACTTCGCCCATACTGGGTGACAAGCCGAACCAAGTCGCCCCGCTAAACCGAACTAGCCCGCGCGTGCCTGCGTGAGGTAAGCTAGAAAAAGCGGCGAACAAAACCCTTTGTTCGCCGTCAAAGTAAAGACACCTTTCTTGGGAAGTGGGTGTAGCCCACTTTTTTTATTGCAGTTGTTTTGTAAGTTAAACATTGTAACAGGACAATGGCTCATCCTCTGATACCACAAATTATTGACTTGGCAACCCCCGTTGCCCTTGACTTAGGATTGGAGGTGGTAGGAGCTGTATTTCAAACAAATCAATACCCACCAGTCCTGCGCGTGGACATCCGCAACCCAGAACAAGATACCAGTTTGGATGACTGCGAGCGGATGAGTCGAGCCTTAGAAGCTGCCCTCGATGCCACAGAGATTATCCCTGATGCTTATATCCTGGAGATCTCAAGTCCCGGCATATCGCGCTACCTGAGTACAGACCGAGAGTTTATATCTTTTAAAGGATTTCCCGTTCTCGTAGAGACGCAGGAGCCACACGAAGGTAAAAGCTCCTGGCAAGGGAAATTGATCAAACGGGATGAAGACGCGGTTTATATCAATCAAAAAGGTCGAGCGATCGCCATTCCCCGCTCGTTGATTACCAGGGTGCAACTAGAAGAAGAAAGCTGACACTCAGCCATCACGGAATAGGGGCGATCGTTACTTGCCAAACAACAGAGCGATACGTACTTCCCACAAACTGCGCGAAGGAATTTCTGCCGCTCGCAGGAGGAGAGCAGCTCGCCTCCCCCTTCGAGTTCGCGCAGATTGCCCGGAAAGAACCACTGACAACTGACAACTAACGAATAATCACAACAGGAGGTTTGTGCCGATGACAATGGTTAGTTTACCAGGACTTAAAGAACTGATCGACAGCATCAGTCGCGAACGAAATTTACCCAGACATGCAGTTCAAGCAGCATTGCGAGAAGCCCTCTTAAAAGGATACGAACGCTACCGGCGCACCCAAAACCTAGAAAAACGCCATTATGACGACAACTACTTTGACAACTTAGAAGTCGAACTCAACGTAGACGAAGAAGGCTTTCGCATCCTCGCCACCAAAACCATCGTCGAAAAAGTCAGCAACACTGACCACGAAATTGGCCTCGACGAAGTTCAATTAGTCGCTGCGGAAGCCCAAGTAGGCGATACGGTTGTCTTAGACATTACACCTGACCAAGGCGAATTTGGTCGCATGGCGGCGATTCAAACCAAACAGGTACTGTCGCAAAAACTGCGCGACCAGCAGCGCAAAATGATTCAAGAAGAATTCCAGGATCTAGAAGGCAGCGTCTTGGAAGCGCGGGTACTGCGGTTTGAGCGGCAATCAGTCATCATGGCTGTTACCAGCGGCTTGAATCAGCCAGAAGTTGAAGCCGAATTACCCAAGCGCGAACAATTACCCAACGATAACTATCGCGCCAATGCCAAGTTTAAGATTTATCTGAAAAAAGTGCGCGAAGGCCCGCAGCGGGGACCCCAACTGCTTGTTTCTAGAGCCGCCGCCGGATTAGTCGTCGAATTGTTCAGCAACGAAGTCCCAGAAATTGAAGATGAAGTCGTTCGCATCGTCGCCGTAGCGCGGGAAGCCAACCCACCCTCCCGCTATCTGGGGCCGCGGACTAAAATTGCTGTAGACACTCTCGAACGCGATGTCGATCCGGTGGGTGCTTGTATCGGGGCGCGGGGTTCCCGCATTCAAGTCGTAGTCAACGAATTGCGGGGAGAAAAAATCGACGTAATTCGCTGGTCTCCCGATCCAGCTACCTACATCGCCAACGCCCTCAGTCCTGCTAGAGTCGAACAGGTACGTCTGGTGAATCCAGAAGGCCGTCAAGCCCACGTTTTAGTCACAGAAGACCAACTCAGCTTGGCAATTGGTAAAGAAGGACAAAACGTCCGCCTCGCCGCCCGCCTGACCGGGTGGAAAATAGACATCAAAGATGCAGCCAAGTACGACGCCGCCGCCGAAGATGAAAAAATAGCCGCCGAAATAGCCAGTCAGGTTGCCCAAAAAGGCGCGAACGATGCAGAAGAAGAATTCGATGAAGACCCCGATTCCAGATCCTCTGCTGCCGATTGGGAGCTAGAAGACGAAGCAGATCCGAGTGAAGAATCTGATGAAACCTAACTTCCGGCGTTGTGTGAGTTGCCGCAACGTAGCACCCAAGGAAGATTTTTGGCGCTTGGTCAGAGCTTACCCATCTGGGCAGGTACTATTAGATCAAGGCATGGGACGTTCGGCGTACCTTTGTCGAGACACAGGTTGCTTATTGGCAGCGCAAAAAAAAGATCGTCTGGGACGGGCGCTCAAAGCCCATGTACCCTCAGAAATCTACCAGGAGCTATGGCAACGCTTATCCACGCAGCCAGACAAAGCCAATCCAACCGCATCCACCTTAAGCGAACATTGAGGAGGAAACAAAAACTGGATCGGGGGTCAGCAACCCATCCAGGCGGGTCAGTGCCACAATAGTAAATAGGTAAAGTGCGATCGTAAGCATGGACGCTGTCAATCGCGATCTTCCGCAGTTGCTTAAAAGTTGGTGCCCCATCTCAACAGCAGCCAAAACCTTTGCTCAACTGACCCGCTTGCTCAAAAGGTGAGCTTCACTAGCAAGGAGGCTAAAACTTTTGTTGTCGGAACGGTTGCACCAACTGCAATTTCAGCTCCCACAAAGGAGGCAGCATCAGGATGATGTAAATACGGTTAAAACAGCAGGTCATGGAGCGACCACTGGTAGGACATAAGGGGTAAGCGTGGATGAACAACGGCAAAGTCAGAATTTACGAGTTATCACGGGAATTGAATTTGGAAAATAAAGATATCCTTACTATTTGCGACCAGCTGCGAATTCCAGTCAAAAGTCATAGCAGCACAATTGGTGAAGCTGATGTAGAACGCATTCGAGCAGCCGCAGAAAAATATACACCCGAACCGGCAGCTTCAGGCAAGTCAGCATCAGCTAACGTGAAACCAAGCTCTCCAGCGATCGCGTCAGGCCCTCGGCCTGTGGCACCTAAAAAACAGCAGCAAATTTTGGAAATTAGACAACATCAAACACCTATCACCGCTAGCCCGAAACAGTCGGGGGCAACTTTTGCCGTCCCCCCCAGACCACCAGTAGAAACGAAACCAGTTGAGTCTGTACAGCTTGTTTCCACGCAGATGAAGCCGACTGCACCAAAGCGACCCGTTCGCCCTGAATCGAACAACCCTGTTCGACCAGTCCAACCCCCAACCCCAGCCGCAGAAAAAACTGAAGCTCCCAAGGTAGAAAAACCAGAAAAACCAGAAAAGCCAGAAAAACCAAAGGCTGTAGTTCCTACATCCGCACCGCCTAAGCCAGAAAAACCAAAACTGGTAGAACCACCGTCGAGACCAGCAGCCACGCCACCCAATCGGCCTAACAAGCAAAGCTCTAGCGATCCAGCGGTTTTACTCAAAAAGCCCAGCAAACCATCAACAACAACCCAAAAGCCAGGGGAAAAAGCAGCCAGCGTCGGCACTGAAAAACCAAGCAGACCGAGTCCATCGGTACCGGAACTTCAGCGTCCCAAACCAGCGATTGTGCTGACACCGCCCAAGGGCGGCGATAGGCGAAAGGCAGGGACAGTAGGAGAAGAAGCTTTAACCTCAGCCGACGAATCAGAAACCCTGACTCCTGCCGTAACCGAACTGGAACTGAAGCGACCCACGGCGCTGCGTCCGCCTAAGAAAAACAAAAACTGGGAAGAAGAAGTTGAAGAAGAGTCGCCAAAGGCGGCTAAGGCGGCTAATAAGTCGAAACGCGGTGGGCGATCGCAAACCATTCTCGATGATGACGAGGATGTACTTGACGAACTCGATCTCAACGTCCTGCCAGCAGGTGTTCAGGTCAGCCTTTCCATCGCTCGTCCGCCTAAGCCCAAAGGTCGTCCGGCGGCGGCTGCACCCGCAGCAACCGTGGCGGCTCCGGCAATGGCTAAAAATAAAAAGCCTGCCGCAAGTCGCGATCGCTCAAATCAATCTGGGTTTGGCAAGCGCGAAGAAGTCGCACCCAAACGCCCCGACAAGCTGGTGTTAACCGGCAGCATGACGGTTCAGGAACTAGCGCAAGAACTAGCTATACCCGATACCGAAATCATCAAGCGGCTGTTTATGAAGGGAATAGCCGTTAACCTGACTCAAAACCTCGATGTGCCAACCATTACAATGGTGGCGACCGAAATGGGAGTGCCAGTAGAAACGGCTCAAAAAGAAGCCGAAGCTACTAAAGGCACCGAAATGCTCGACGCGGAAGACCTGGAACACCTCCAGCACCGTCCACCAGTCGTCACGATTATGGGCCACGTAGACCACGGCAAAACCAGCTTGCTCGATGCTATCCGCGAAACCAAGGTGGCGGCAGGGGAAGCAGGCGGTATTACCCAGCACATCGGTGCGTACCACGTGGACGTGGAACACAATGGCGAAATGCAGCAAGTGGTGTTCCTGGATACCCCCGGTCACGAAGCCTTCACCGCCATGCGGGCGCGCGGGGCGCGAGTTACCGACATTGCGATTTTGGTGGTAGCAGCAGATGACGGCGTGCAACCCCAAACAGTTGAAGCCATCAGCCACGCCAAGGCAGCAGAAGTGCCGATCGTGGTAGCAATCAACAAAATTGACAAGCCGGACGCTCAACCCGACCGCGTCAAGCAAGAATTAACCGAATACAACCTAGTACCGGAAGAATGGGGCGGCGACACGATTATGGTGCCCGTGAGCGCCATCACCAGAGAAAACCTGGATACGCTGCTGGAAATGATTCTGTTAGTCGCCGAAATTGAAGAACTCTCGGCGAACCCAGATCGTCAGGCTAAGGGAACGGTGATTGAAGCCAACCTCGATAAGTCGAGAGGTCCAGTTGCTACCCTGCTGGTACAAAACGGTACGCTCCACGTGGGCGATATCCTGGTCGCAGGCTCCACCTTCGGTAAGGTGCGGGCAATGATCGACGACCGGGGTAAGCGGGTGGAAGCCGCAACGCCTTCTTTTGCCGTGGAAGTATTGGGACTTTCCGATGTTCCCGCTGCCGGGGATGAGTTCGAGGTATTCGCCGATGCGGGCGAAGCGCGGGCTTTAGCCGAAGCGCGTGCGGAACAGCAGCGGCAAACTCGCTTGAGACGAGGCGTCAGCCTGACAACTCTGTCGGCTCAAGCTCAAGAAGGCGAACTCAAAGAACTCAACTTGGTGTTGAAAGCAGACGTGCAAGGATCTCTGGAAGCAATTCTGGCAGCCCTGCAACAGTTACCGCAAAATCAGGTGCAAATCCGCGTACTGCTGGCTGCACCGGGTGAAGTGACTCAAACCGACGTGGACTTGGCAGCAGCTAGTAACGCCGTCATCGTTGGGTTTAGCACGACCCTGGCGAGTGGGGCGCGTCAAGCCGCCGATCAAGCGGGTGTAGATGTACGGGAATACAACATCATCTACAAACTGCTGGAAGACATCCAAGGCGCAATGGAAGGCTTGCTCGAACCCGAACTCGTGGAAGAAGCCTTGGGAAGTGCCGAAGTGCGTGCCGTCTTCCCCGTTGGACGCGGTGCGGTTGCTGGTTGCTACGTGCAATCTGGCAAGGTGCTTCGCAACAGCAAAGTGCGCGTGCGCCGTGGCGGTCAGGTAATCTACGAAGGTAACCTGGATTCGCTCAAGCGGATGAAAGAGGATGCCAAAGAAGTGAACGCTGGATTTGAATGCGGGATTGGCATTGACAAATTCAACGATTGGGTTGAAGGCGACCAGATCGAATCCTACAAGATGGTCACCAAGCGCCGGACACTTACACCCAGTTAGGTCAAAGGTAATGGGTAATGGGTAATTGGTTTTGATCGCCCATTACCCATTACCCATTACCCATTACCCTATTTATGCGCTCGTTTTGGTCTGAACCTTTTTTATGGATTCACTTGGCTGGGATAGCGGTTTTGCCCCTGTGCCTGGGAGTTTGCCTGTTGGGATTGGCAAGTAGCCCGCCGTTGCTGGCGGTGTGGATGGAGATTTCTTTAGTCGCAGCAGTGGGGATTGTTCCCGTGCTGTGGATGCAACTGGTGCGTCCGTTCAATATTTTTAGCGTTTTAATATTTGCTCTCAAGCCAGACCAGTTGACGAGCCAGCAAACAAAAATATTAAGTTTGTTCAAAAAAACTGGTAATAAAGTGGTGGCTGTGGTAGGAGCAGTTTTGTTGGGTTGGGTTTTGTGGCAAGTCTACAATCTAGCACCTGGGGTCACAGCGATCGCCCGATTTGCACCAGAATCGCGAGGTGCAGGGTTGTTGGTGGCAGCGATCGCATTTCTGTTAAGCAATTTGTTCCTGCAAGTGCCCCTGAGCGTTTGCGGCGTTTTGGTAACAAGCGATTCAACATTTTCTGATACAGAAGCTTATCCTAGAGAAAAGATTCATCAGGATTTTACAACTCCTGGCTTTCAGGTCAATAGTATTTGGCCTTTCACTTCCGTTGAGACTGCACCAAATTCGCAAGGAGAGTGAGTCGGCAATGGAAGATTTTGGGCAAGACTTCCTCTAGTTAATTTTTGGGGTACTTATGGCAAATTATTCTGCTGCACCGGAAGCTCAATTAATCGATGATACCCAAATTTGGGATAGTTTGAAAGTAGCGATCGCATCGAGTTCGGGTTTTCAGCGCTGGGAACTTGAACGCGGCATCGATGAGACAGAAGATTGTAGCTTAGATTACCGGGTACGGCGGTATTTGCGCGACACCCTGGAGACTTTGGCTTACTAAAAATTGCCTGGATGTAGGGGCGGATTTTACCAATAACTGTGACAGCAACAGATAAGCAGTATAACTTGTTTGTGTAGCGGCATCCTTAAGGGTGCCGCTACACAAATAAAGGGAAAGGGCAACTAATTTCATGGCATCAGAAATTTAAATTTTGCCAGATGTCTTGAATTGCTTGCACGCTATCCCTTAAGCGTTGCAGTTGAATATAGGCGTCAGCCAAGCGCTTGGCGTCAACTTGTACCTCTGGAGAGGGATAATTTTCAATTACTTCTATCAGCGATATCTGTCCGTCTTTAGTAGCAGAAAGCACTAAGGCAGATCGCAATGCTTGTCGATTGGCTTGATTTGAGTTGGTGCGAACAACTTGACCGATCTGATCGAGTATAAGATCGCCTGCGGGGCTGTTTAGCACCCGATCTAATAATATAGGATTTACATTGACGGGTTGGGTGAGAGTGCGGCGGATATCTTGAGGATTTTGTTGTAAGCGGTTTAAAGAAGTTTCTAGCGAATCAGAAACTTTGCCCGTTTCAGCTAAGGTCGATAATTCGCTTACTGAGATAGAGTTTTGCAGGAAGCCGTATTTTAGTACAATGCGATCGGCAGCGATCGCACCCATACTGTGTAGCCAAACAGCCGCAGTAGTTCCTAAGAATAAGGCAGGACGTAGGAAAAAGAGTAGCGATCGCATAATAATTTCACAACTATAATAATTCGGACGCTCGCCCCAGCCATATAGTTGCTGAGGGATCAAAAATGGTAGGGTGTGTTAGCGCCAGCGTAACGCACCGCCGAAGACAACTATATTTTGTTATACCCATTCCCTTGTGATTCTTCACCCCCCCAAAGACTGAGTACCCACCAAGCGATATGGGTAAACTGCGCGCATTCAAACCAAGTCAAAGTGAAGGCAATATAACATGACTTACGCAGCTTTCACATGCGATCGCCAACTTACTACTACGCTCTTTCTTAATTACATATTGCTTATACATAGATTTACAAATCAGTCAATAACCTTGCTTTCCGTAAAATGAATTTTAACAGAGTTTCATTTTTAGTAACAATATCTACTTGCATTTCCATCCCGGCTTGTAAAGTATTGCGAGCATCTTTTAAGTATAATTTTTCTGGGTTAATCGTTACTTCATAGTAAGGAGGAATAGGAGTAGAGCCTGTATTTTGTGGTATCAAAGCATCAGGAGAAATAGCCATTACTGTTCCTTGTAAGATACCGTAATCTGGGTAAGGATAAGCACTCACTCGTATTTGCGATTTTTGCCCGACTTTCACTTTTCCAATATCCTGAGTGGAAACCCTTGCTTTAATCACCAAAGGAGTATTAGTAGGAGCAATTTGAGCAATTTCTTCTCCTATACGAACAGTTTGATTTGGATTCCGCAGATTTAATTTGAGAATCACCCCTGATATCGGTGCAGAAACAACAGTTTTACTGAGTTCTCTTTGTACTTGTAATAGTTCTTTCCGATCGCTATCTAATTGTTTCTTAAGTTCGCTTTGACGCTGTAATAAACTATTTTTATCTTGATTTAAACGGGCTAAACTTGCTTCTCCTATGGCTTTTTCCTGAGCAATTTTTTCTTTTGCCATTGTCACCACTCCATCACTAGGGTTAAGAGTGGCTAAGACTGCTTGTAATCGGGATTTGGCAGATTCTACCGCTTTGGACTGACGCATTACAGTTTGTTTTTGGCTTTGTAATAATGCGGTGCGCTCTGCTACCGCTTCCTGTTGTTGTTCAACGGCTAATTGGGCTTCTTCTAATTGGTTTTTGCTTAATGCACCTGATTGTCCTAAACTTTGATAGCGATCGTTTTTTTGTTGAGAAATTTTTAAGCCAGACTCACTAGCGCGTAACGCAGCTTCCCCAGCTTTGACATCAGTTTGAGCTTTTTGCCATTCTTCCTCAGCAATTTGCAAATTTGCTCGAGCTTCATTCGCTTGAGCTTGTACGGTTAAACGTCGTTCGTTATATTCTTGTTGAAGCCGAAGATAATCGGCTTGAGCAGAAGCTATAGCTCGATTCATTCTTTCTGTTTCTGCATCTTGTTGCAGGTTTAAATTCTTTAATTGTTCGGAAACCTGTTGTAATTGTTGCAAATTTTGTTGTAGGCTCCCCTGAAGTTGGGATTGACGAGTGCTAAAACGAGACGCATCCAAAGTTACTAAAGTTTGTCCTTGAGTTACTGTTTGATTTTCTTTCACATCAATCCCAATCACAGTCCCCTCGGTGGGCGCTTGTACCAGTTTGACTTCCCCATTGGGGCGCGCGATCGCACTGGCTTTGACGGTGACGGGTAAGGGCGTAAACGCAGATACGGTAAAGGCGATCGCCACTGTACTCACTAAAAATACTCCCCCAAAAATTGTCCAGCCGCTGACAGGCGGTAAAAATTCCTCGTCTTGAGACATGGGGAGAAAGTCGGGGTTAGGGTTTTTCAGCATAATTGCGGAATTTCCTGGAATTCAATATTTGTCAGGCTTTCAGCAGCAAGGTTTAAGAAAACTTCACAAAACCAAAGTGGTTTATGAGGTTTTGTCAAGACATGATTGGGAAAAATTTCAGTGGAAGCCACAATTGATAAGCTTTTTTTTATTAATTATAGTTTATTACATTAGCAAAACTAACTTTCCAATTAACTAGGAGGCGTCAATGAAAGATATTCACAACAATCCCTTATTTACCGACATCACCGCTGAAGAAGAAGTATCTGTACAGGGTGGTGCAATTCCTGTTGTTCTCGCTGTAGCTTTGAAGAAGGGTGGACCAATTGCGATCAGGGCTGCTATTGCGGCTACCAGGTGGTGGTTAAACCAATCCGGTAATGGAGTTATTTTTGGGGATAAGAAAGGCACTTATGGTGATACCATACGAGCAGGCGCAGGTATCGCAAACGATCAAGATATACCTGGTAGCGCGACAACAGGTATTAAGTCGGGTGGGAAATGGTTTAGCGTTTAAAATCTATCTAGGTAGGCGATGGTTTTTGAGCGTTATATAGGGTCAAAAGCCATATATTTGAGAGCCTTATGCCTCTATAGAATAACCCAATCAGTAGAGACGTTACATGTAACGTCTCTACTTAATTACGTTCATAAAATTGGTAATCAACACCTTTCTATCTATGAAATACCCCAGCGTATTACAACAGAATGAAGAAGATTGCGGTGCAGCCTGTTTGGCAACCATTGTCAAATACTATAAAAAAACTTTTAACATTAATCGCATTAGAGAAGCCATCGGAACAGGACAATTAGGCACAACATTAACCGGATTAAGACGAGGTGCAGAAAATCTCGGATTTGATGCTATTTCTCAACGAGCAAAACCCGAAATTTTCGACAAAATGAAAGATGCACCTTTACCCGCCATTATCCACTGGAAAGGCTATCATTACGTTGTTTTATACGGGAAAAGAGGCAGAAAGTACGTCATCGCCGATCCTGCTGTTGGCATTCGTTATGTTACCAGTCAAGAATTAGCCCAAAACTGGACAGGATTAACCACTCTGTTATTACAACCAGATCCCGCTCGCTTTGCACAACAACCTGACGATAAAATTCAGGGTATTAGCCGTTTCTTTCAGCGCGTTAGTCCTTATAGTTTTATTCTGTTTGAAGCATTTTTAATTAATATATGCGTAGGAGTTCTATCTTTAACTTCACCCTTCCTGATTCAAATATTAACCGATGACGTTCTAATTCGAGGCGACACACAAATTTTGCGAGGATTGGCAATAGCGATTATCATAATGAATCTGGTGAGTAGTGGGTTAGGAGTAATACAAGCTAATTTAATTACGCAATTTACCCAACGCTTAGAATTAGGATTCGTCAAGGAATTTGGGCGCAAAATACTCCGCTTACCTCTCCAATATTACGAAACACACCGCAGCGGTGAAGTCATCAGTCGCTTACAAGACATTCAACAAATTAACCAATTAGTTGCCCAAGTAGTTATTAGTTTACCCAGTCAGTTTTTCATTGCAATTATTTCTTTTGCATTAATGCTATTTTATAGCTGGAAACTCAGCTTATTTATGATATTACTCACCCTTTTAAATGCGATATCACCGCTAATATTTTTAATACCATTACGGCGTAAAATTCGAGACATCATGGTTTTAGATGCGGAAAATCAGGGGGTATTAGTAGAAAGCTTTAAAGGTGCAGTAACCTTAAAAACAACCACTGCCGAACCTCAATTTTGGGAAGACTTACAAACTCGATTTGGACGACTCGCCAATCTGGGTTTTAGAACAGCCCAAATAGGGATTACTAATAGCACATTTTCCGGAATTATTTCTAATATTGGAGGGGTTGCCTTACTTTGGCTAGGAAGTACCTTTGTTATCAATAAAGAATTAACCATTGGACAACTATTAGCCTTTAATAGTATGAATGGTAATTTTTCTGGGTTTATTGGTGCAATTATCGGCTTGATTGATGAATTTGTCAGAGTCAAAACAGCAATTGAACGACTAACATCTGTGATTGATTATCGTTCAGAAGTACAAGATGATGCTAAAAAAGAATGGGTACAGCTTCAAGCAGATGACAATATTTATTGCGAAAAGTTACTATTTCATCATTCTGGAAGATTGGATTTATTAAATAATTTCAATGTCACGATAAGAGGAGGTATAGTTACTGCGATCGTTGGTCAATCTGGTTGTGGTAAAAGTACCCTAGTTAAACTAATTACAGGATTATACGAACAACAAGGAGGCGCAATCAAAGTAGGCTCTTATAACTTGCAAAACTTATCTATAGAATGTGTGAGAAAACAAATCATCTTAGTTCCTCAAGATGCCCATTTTTGGAGCAGAAGTATCATTGATAACTTTCGCTTAGGCTCGCCCCATCTCACGTTTGAAGAAATCGTCAAAGCTTGTCAAATCGCCCAAGCAGATCAATTTATTGATAAACTCCCAGAAAAATATTTAACGGTGTTAGGAGAATTTGGTACTAACTTATCAGGAGGTCAACGTCAAAGATTAGCAATTGCTAGAGCCATTGTCAACGATCCACCTGTGCTTATTTTAGATGAATCTACAGCAGGATTAGACCCGATTAGTGAAGGAAACCTACTAGATAAACTATTAGAATCTCGTCAAGGAAGAACAACCATTCTCATTAGCCATCGTCCCAGGGTAAATCGGAGAGCTAATGAGATTATTTATATGGAAGAAGGTCAATTTAAATTACAAGGTAGTTTAGATGATGTTCTACAAAGTGAGGGCGAACATTTAAAGTTTTTAAATGGATAGAGGGAAGATTTTGGCTAGCAACAGAAGGGTTGTTGACTTGATATACAGCGGATTGCAATCGGATGAGGTAGATCGAAAGTTTGTGTAGCGGCAGCATTAATGCTGCCGCTACACAAACGAAGCGATTTTGCTGTACCAAGACGGGTTTGCTATCCGCTGTAAGGTTGAGGCGATCGCATCTTCCTCCGACTCGCCCACATTCCCACCCCACTATAAACCCAGCACCCAGAAATGGTATAACTTTCTCACCACAGCCAGCGTGGAACTCGGCAGACTATTTGTTGGTCAAATCTAATTCACAACCATTGCAAGCTTCCCCAAACTCCGTTATGCACCACTTTTCAAGGCTAGAGAAGACTTCACTATGGCGCGGGGTAACATCCCCCTTACTCGCGGTATTGTTAATTTTGACTGCTGGGAGTGCTGTTGCACCCCCTACTAATGCCAATTCCAATTCAACGCGCCTCGAAACGGCTCAAGTTCCCGTCGGTGCGAATATTATTTATGTCAACCCCCAAACTGGTAACGACAGTGCGGGTGCTGGTAGCGAAACTGCGCCTTATCGCACTATTAGCTATGCGCTGCAACAAGCGCAAGCTAATACGATTATTCAGCTACAACCTGGCTCTTATACGGCGGATACGGGCGAAGTTTTTCCCCTGACGCTCAAAAGCGGCGTGACTCTGCGCGGCGATGAATCTTCCAAAGGTCAAACTGTAGTAATTATTGGCGGCGGACAGTTTCTCAGTCCGACTTTTTCCCGCCAAAATGCGACGATATTCGCTCAAAACGATAGCCAAATTGCAGGCATAACGATTACTAATCCGAATAAACGCGGCACCGGCGTTTGGGTTGAATCTACCAATCCGATTATCCGCAACAATATCTTTACTTCCAATAAGCGGGATGGGATATTTGTGACCGGAACTGCTGACCCGAAAATTGAAAGTAACATCTTTCGCGAAAACGACGCCAACGGTATTTCTGTCGCGCGGGCAGCTAAAGGCGAAATTCGCGGGAATTTGTTTGTAAATACGGGTTTTGGGATTGCTATCGGCGGTACTTCCACGCCTTTAGTTGTAGAAAACCGCATTCTGCAAAATACGGATGGAATTTATATTAACGATTCCGCTCGTCCGGTTTTGCGCGGCAATTTAATTGAAAACAACGCGCGGGATGGCGTCATCGCCACGATTAATTCTCAACCAGATTTGGGAAGCGCTGATAACCCCGGTAATAATTTGATTCGCGGTAACGGTAAGTTTGACTTGAATAATGCCACCGCGAGCAATACGATTTCTGCTGTGGGTAACGATATCAATCGCACTCGTATTTCTGGGCGGGTGGAATTTGTGGCGGCACAAGTTAATCCGCCTGGTGGGGGATCTGGGACTTTTGCCGATATTGAAGGTCATTGGGCGAAACCTTATATCGAAGCACTTGCTGCTAAAGGAATCTTAAGCGGGTTTTCCGATGGTACGTTTCGTCCCCGCGAACCTGTCAACCGCGCTCAGTTTGCCGTTATTATCAATAAGGCTTTTTCTCCCGCTCCAATTCGCCCCGCTTTGAATTTTGCCGATGTGAGGAACAATTTCTGGGCGTTTCAAGATATTCAAGTCGCTTACCGGGGTGGTTTTCTCTCTGGGGTGGATAGTCGCAATTTTCGTCCCGCGCAGGAAATTACTAGAGTTCAAGCACTTGTTTCCTTAGCAAGCGGGTTAAAACTTCCGCCTGGGGATAGTAGCATTGTTTCGCTTTATAAGGATGCGGCGCAAATACCTGGTTATGCGATCGCTCCCATCGCCGCCGCCACCAAGCAGCAGCTGGTGGTAAACTTTCCCCAACAAACCCAGTTAAATCCTAACCAAGTTGCTACCCGCGCTGATGTAGCGGCGTTTGTCTACCAAGCACTCGTTAACAAAGGTAGCGCCCAAGCTATTCCCTCGCCTTACGTAGTCAGGGTTTCTCAAACAACTCAACCTTAAGGTATACAGCGGCTTGCAGCCCTTGTGAGGGAAAGCGTTATCGCGCAAGTTTGTATAGCGGCACCCTTAAGGGTGCCGCTATACAAA
>DNGJ01000019.1:3226-3443 GCA_003486305.1 Cyanobacteria bacterium UBA11371 | reverse complement strand
TCACTCACTTGCAATCCGCTGTACTTTTATCCCGCGCTTGCTCTTCCTTTGGGGAGAGTCAGCGCGCTTGCATATCCTAAAGTAAAGCGCCAGCCTGCTTATATTTGCAGTTCTGGCGCTTTACGAGTGACTTTATAAAGCTGTCACTTTTCTTACTAAGGTTAGGGTCTATATATTTGCTGACCCCATTTCAACATCCCGTAAAGGAGGGTGTTAT
>DNGJ01000019.1:2707-2940 GCA_003486305.1 Cyanobacteria bacterium UBA11371 | reverse complement strand
ATATTTTCTTTAGAATTGTCGCCCTTCGTGTCCGATTGTTAAACAATGTAAATTTTAGATTAATTTTACGCTAGATTAAACAATTTTCGCAGGAAGTGTGCTATATCAAGCAGAGAACCCTGGGGACGCCATTGCACTCGCCATGATAGCCTATGTCTTCAGAATCAAGCCAAGGGGTGTCAATTTCGGGAAACTAAGATCGTGTCCTGCGATCAATGCACCTCCGGGGCGGG
>DNGJ01000019.1:0-2325 GCA_003486305.1 Cyanobacteria bacterium UBA11371 | reverse complement strand
TTGTGACGCTTCCGGGGCGGGTTGAGTTTAGTTGTCTGCTTCTGTCAAAGGCGATTGGTGACTCAACTTTGGGGGGCGGGTTGAGTTTAGTTGTCTGCTTCTGTCAAAGGCGATTGGTGACTCAACTTTGGGGGGCGGGTTGAGTTTAATTGTCTGCTTCTGTCAAAGGCGATTGGTGAAACCCGCCCCTACTTTTCTCACCTGCTACCTCAACGCTATCGCCCTGTTTTGAGGGCCATCTGACGGTCAAAACGGTACAATCAGACTCAGCCAGCCACCAATGACGCACGCCTGGAAGCCAGAGTGCATAGTCACCTGGTTGAGATAGGATGACTTCTCGCTCGGAAAATTGCAGGCGAAAGCACCCGCTAATCAGGATAGAAAGTGTGGTAGCTTCTGCATTCACCGCCCACTGGGATCTGCCTTCCCCAGCTTTATGCGTCGCCCATTTTACCTCTACATCCGGGGTGGAACGAGGGCTATCGCTTGGTTCGATAAAATGACCGATGAACCAACCCCAGCGACTCGAACCATCAACACCGGCATTACCAACGATAACTTCAGACGGCATCAGGGAATCTCCGGAACTAAAATGTGTCCTTTATTACCTGTATTTTCGTAGCGGGTGAGGATGTTGGAAGCGATCGCATCTGCCTTACCCTCCTCAACTAGCGCAACGCAAGCACCGCCGAACCCCGCCCCCGTCAACCGCGCGCCGAATACTCCCGGTGTTTCTTGTAACATTGCTACGAGGGTATCCAAAGCGGGGACGGAAACTTCGTAATCATCGCGCAGACTGGCGTGAGATGCATTCATTAATTCGCCAAAGCGGATTGCCGATACACCTTGCAGCACTTCTAAGACTCGGTTATTTTCGGTCACAACGTGACGGGCGCGACGGCGCAGCGGTTCGGGTAAAATTTCCACAGCTTGGGGATCGGCGATATCTCTCAAAGCTTTAACTTTCAGCAATTTTGCCGCCTCCTCGCATTCCGCGCGACGTTGGTTATATCCGCTACCTGCCAATGTGCGAGGAACGCCGCTATCGATCGCCAAAATTTCCGCACCGGCGGGGAAAGGTAATACTCGACGTTCGAGGGTACGAGTATCCAAAAATAACATTGAATTAGTATCAGCTAAACTCGATGCCATTTGATCCATAATGCCGCATTGAACGCCAGCATATTGAATTTCAGCTTGTTGTCCGAATTGGGCAATTTGGATATCATCGATGTTGAGATTTAAGAGCTTACGCAAACCCCTTAATGTCGCGACTTCCAAAGCTGCGCTGCTCGATAAACCCGAACCCATTGGTACGGAAGAATTCACGTATAAATTCAGCGGGGGTATTGTATATCCGGCTGTTTCCAAAACTCGAATACAACCCAAAATATAGCTAGCAAATCCTTCTGTAGTGGGATGTTTTTCTGAAATGCTTACCTTTTGGTCGAGTTCTTGGGAATAAAAATGATGTTGCGAGTCGTTGCTTAAACTTAGTTGGACAGTCGTGCGTTGAGGTATTGCCGTGGGGAGAACAAACCCATCGTTATAGTCGGTATGTTCGCCGAGTAGATTTACCCTTCCTGGCGCGCTTGCTTCTGTTTGTGGTGGTTGACCGAATATTTGTTGGAAGTCGGGCATAATGTTACGTTCGGCTAAAAAATTGGCATTGCGATCGCGTGACTATTTTCCCTCTCGCTAGCATCGATACTATTATTATGGAACGGGCATAGCGATCGCATCCACCTTGAGGTTTTAATATTGGCTCAACGTGGATGCGATCGCGTGCTACGGATATTTTGTATTTATTATCACAAGTAACCTTTAGAGAAAATACTCCTCTAGATATATCGTAGAACCGACATAATTAACTTTAGAAAGACGAACGTATGAGATTTGCTTGTATAAAATGAGTGCCGTTGATGCAAAAAAGTTAAAAAATATAACGGCTTCGTTGCCGTGAAGATCGCACCCCCAACCAAAGATAACGGTACTCTTAACGATGAAGCATTCTGACTTATCAAAAACTGTTTGGATTAGTATTTTTGCCATCAGTTTAACAATGCCCTTAGTCCCGCCAGCGTCTGCCCAAACTGGCACGGGTGGCGGCGGCACTACTTCTGGTACTGGCTCGACTGGTACAACTGGTACAACTGGTACTGGCTCGACTGGTACAACTGGCACGGGTATTGGCGGTACTGGTACAAGTGGTACTGGTACGACTTCTGGCGCTGGTACAGGTATCGGCGATACAACCGGCGGTACTGGCTCGACTGGTACAACTGGCACGGGTATTGGCGGTACTGGTACAAGTGGTACTGGTAC
>DNGJ01000350.1:24869-30602 GCA_003486305.1 Cyanobacteria bacterium UBA11371 | reverse complement strand
GGGCAAAGTTGATTGATGCCGTGCCCCTACAATTGGTTGACAAATTGATTAATTTATGATTTGGGTTTCAGCGGCAAACAAATTGTAAAAGTGGCTCCCGCACCTGCTGCGCTACTGGCTGTAATGCTGCCATGATGGGCTTCTACAATCCGCTTGGCGATCGCTAACCCCAAACCACTGCCACTGCCAAAGCGGGAAGGGTCGGTTGTATAAAATTGCTCAAAAATGTGGGGGAGATCGCTCGAACTAATACCCTCACCTCGATCGGTAATTTCCACAATGGCTTGTTTACCTTCTTTGCGCCCAGAAATAATCACAACAGAATTGGGTAATGAGTGTTTGATCGCGTTGTCGAGTATATTTAATAACGCTTGCAATAGTCGCTCTGGATCGCCCTCAATTTGTAGGTCGATGGCGTTGACATTAATAGACACGCCCTGTGCTTGCATTCGGGGTTCGATTGCTCGTACAGCACGGTTAATCAAACCTTGCAGCGAGATCGATTGTTTCTCCAAGTGGGCGACTCCTGCTTCTAGACGTCCGAGATCTAGTAAGTCATGGATTAATCGGGATAAGCGTTTGATTTCGTCGTCGATTGTTTGGAAGAAGCGATCGCGCAACTCGGGTTCTTCTATGGCACCGCTATGGAGCGCCTCTACCGTCACCAAAACGTTGCTGATCGGCGTGCGGAGTTCGTGGGAAACATTTGCCAGAAAAGCTCTACGTTCGCTATCCAATGATGCCAATCTTTCGCTCATGCGGTTTAGTTCTACTGCTAACCGATCCAATTCATCGCTTTGACGGATAGTTAGCTTGTCGCCAAAATTACCTTGTCCCAAACGAATGGCAAAGTTCCGCATCGTTTCAATTGGTTTGGAGAGACTGCGCGCAAGGCGAGTACTGATGAAAGCGCACAGCAAAATTGTTACCGCCAACGTACCTAAAACGCTGCCAATCACTCTGGCAAACTGGCGCTGAAACTGCTCCAAAGTGATCGACATTCGCACCACGCCTAATAATCGATTGTTACGGGAGATTGGTTTAGCAATGAATAAGCGATCGTCGGTGGATAAAACTCCTTTTGCAACTCCCCGTACCGATTGATTTTGCAGCGCTTCCCGGATTCCGGGAACCTTGTACCAGTTTTTCACCTGTTGGTCGCGTTGGGGATCGGAAGTAGCTAGCAGGCGTCCTTTGGGATCGAAAACTCGCAGCATTACGGTTTTTGGTGCGCCAAATCGCTGCACCAAGACTTCGACTCGTTGAATATCCTGGTTTTCTAAGGCATCTGCTACGCTCTCGCTTAAAGCAGTCGTCAAGTTTTCCAGATCGGTTTGGTGCGTCTGCATGAAATAGTCATAGAGCGATCGCAAGATATAACCTGCCATCAGCGAGGTTCCCAAAGTCACCAGTAGCAGATAAGTAGCTAATAACTTGGCGTGAATAGAATTCCATTTAATCGGACGCAACAAACCCATTTTTAACCCTGCTCCCCAGCACGACGACGCAGCACTGCTTTGATCCGTGCCAGCAGTTCGCGGCTGTTGAATGGTTTGGTGACGTAATCATCTGCTCCTGCTTCCAATCCCCAAATTTTATCAATATCTTGATCTTTTGCCGTTAGCATCACAATCGGAACGTTAGAAAATGCCCGAATCCGCCAACAAACTTCCATCCCGCTAACTTCCGGCAACATCAAATCGAGCAAAATAACATCAGGTACTTGTTTGTGAAATTGCTTGATCGCAGTGTGTCCATCTGCTGCCGTCGTCACCGTATAGCCTTCTTTTTGCAACGTGTAGGTGAGGCTTTCCCGTAAGGGTGCTTCATCATCTACCAGTAAGATGTGAGGCATTTTTTACATTACCGCTAACTCCTACTTAGATGTTCTCATGGGGTTGCTTTCAAGGCATCTTTCTTAAGATAGTTGAATTGAAATATTTACGTTGCTAGTTAAAGCGAGCGCTAATTGCTAATTGCTAATTGCTAATTGCTAATTGCTAATTGCTAATTGGATAGTACTTTATATTTCACATTTTCCCTACGCAGAAACCGGGATCAGCCTAGTCGTGCGTCAATCCTGTGGATAATTTGGCAGTAGGGGCAGGTTTAACGAAATATTTCTTGGTTATACAAAATACTGGATAAAAACCACCCCTACTCTTGACAATTAGCAATTAGCAATTAGCAATTAGCAATTACCATTTTATCAACGCACAATCTGTCGATAACGAGCTTCAACTAAAGAGTAGATGCCATAAGCAATCAAACCCAAAGCGACAATTCCTAACAGCCAAGGGCCGGAAGGTTGTTGTGCCAAGATTGCTAGGGCTTCACCAAATCCTTTAGCTTGACTGGCATCTGATTGTTTGGCAGCTTGTATTAAGAAAAGACCGATAATCGCGAAAACAATGCCACGGGCAGCAATGCCAAATCTACCTAAACGCACTGCCCAAGTTTGCTCGGAATGACTCATTTGAGTAAGTTTTAAATGGCGGCGGAACTTGGCTTTATAAGCTTCGTAGAGATAAGAAAAACCTACGCCAATCGCAATTACTCCTGCCAATCCTACTAACCATCGTCCAAAAGGTTGGGCTAAAATTCGGGCTGTCCAATCTTGAGTTGCATTGCCACTGCTACCACCCGAACCGATGATTAATTTAACAGCCGTCACCGCCAAACCTGAATAAGCTAACGCACTAAAAGCGTAGCCAAGGCGCTGAGCAATTCGCTTGGCATCCATTTTTTCGCCAGCGTGTTCTGGGTCGAGAATGGCTTGAGCAATTCGCAAAAGTACGTAGCCAATAATGCCAATTGTGACCAGAAATAGCAGGAATTTTCCGAAGGGTTGGGTAACAATTGCTGTTAATGCACCGCTGGTATCTGTGGTTCTACCGCCAGTGCCAAAAGCTGCTTGTGCTGCTAGAAAACCGACTATAAAGTATACTAAGCCTTTGGCGGCATATCCCAATCTTGCGAGTCGCTCGAACCAGGGTTGAGAAGTTGCGCGTCGGACTGGTTGTTTAATGCTATCGGTGGGTAAGTTGCGCCGTGTCATTTTTTTATACAATTTGGAATAAGTTGGGTATTGCAGACACCTCATACTAAATCCGTTGCGTTAGCTCACCTATTTTTGGCAAGAAGACAAGCAAGAGAGAGGTTTTTTGGGCGGATTTGGTATTGGTAGTTCTGCTATTATTAATTTCTGAAATTGAGGAATTTTTTACATCCCTCTACGTAGGTAAATTAGTTAGGGCTTTTGCAGTCAAATAGTGTCTCTGGGGGATTACCCCGGTTTTGGGGGATTACCCCAGTTTGTGTAGCGGGTGCGTTAACGCACCCGCTACACAACCAAGCCATAAGGCTTTCCCAAAAGGAACAAAGCAATCCGCTCTAATGCTGCTAACTACTCCTCTACCCAATTGAGTAATCCCAGAGAAGTAATAGCTCCGCACAAGTGAGCGCCAATCATATTGACGTTTGCCAAAGCCACAAAAACATCTAGGGAACGAATCACATTTTCCGGCGTATATGCTGCGATCGCTTGCGGTGCTTGCGGTTGAGCCAGAGTTTTTGCTAGTACTACAGCCACTGTTTCTTCAGAAGCAACAAACGCGATTAATAGCCCCACCAAACTCACGGTTAATCCAATCTGTAAGGTTTTAATCACGTCTTCCCTGCTGGGTTGGAACTGGGGAGTGGCTGCTTGCATACGTCTGCCTAAAAGCCGATAGCGAAAATCCCAAAAGATTCTGAAGCACAGCAATACAATGCCAACAATCGCTAAAAATATGCCGAACCCCATCCCTGCATTATTGGTTTGCTCGCTCAGGTTGCGGCTAAACATCGCAAATAATAAAGCAATGCCGGAAACAGCACTCAACGCTAACTGTATCCAAAAGCTAAACCGACTGAAAAAGCGAAAAGTTGCGACGAATTCGGGTTGGTTCAGCGGTTGCGACAAGGATTCTGTTTGATTCATCATATACACCTTCTTGGTGAATTGGTAATCAAAAAAAACTAGGTAAGGAAGAGGTTTTGGTTGTCTTTCTGGCGCAGGCTCAAGCGAGTGCCTATTTCTGTTCAAAACTGGTGAGAATTTAAAGTCTTAAAAATTGACTTGGACAAAAGGTCTATTCAAAACCGGGCTTCCGTCTCCATTTAATCTAACTAGCCACACCTTGCCGTCTGTCTGATGCAATAATAAAATATCCACCTAATGGAAGATGATTGAGGAAAAATTTATGCTATTGCTTTAGTCGGAGCGATCGTAGGCGATAGATGCTTGATTCCCAACTGCTGCACTGGGGCGCGTCCATTCTTGCAACGTCCATAAGCTAGTTAGAGCAGCTATTGCAGCTCCCAAACTATCCATAATCAAATCAATTATCGTATCATCTATGCTCTCAATTACTTCGGTTGAAAGAACAATACCAGCCGTCCATTCGGCAATTTCCCACAAAGCACCAATCGCAATCCCAAAACTGGTTATTGTTAGCAAGTACAGCAGTCTATGATTGCGAAAAATAGTCAGCATTGAACTGTAGGCTAAAAAACTCAATGCTAAAGTAACGGCAAAAGTCGTGAAAGCATGAACAATTTCATCATAAGGTCCCGGTTGGTAAAACAGTCCCCAAACCCAGCCTCCGGCGTTGAGTAAGGCAGCAAGCACAAACAGGAAATCAAACAGCGTTGGTAAGCGATCGTCCATCACGACAAACGCGAATGAAGCTACCAAAAATAAAGCCAGCGCCAAGGCATTTTGCCAATTTCCCTGACTAACAGCAGCTATTACTGCTATTGTTAATAACGCCTGCCCTACCCAAGCCGCAACTCGATAGCCACGCCAGTTTGTAGTCATCATCACTCTCCTTTTATCTTAAGAGAGATGTTACCGCCAACAGAATTACGATTCATCACCCGATGGGATATAGCGGATTGCAGCCCCATGAGGTACACCGAAGGAATGCGCGAGCGGGTGCGTTAACGCACCCGCTCGCGCATTCGAAGCCATAAGGCTTTCCCAAGACGAGGCAAGCAATCCGCTGTAATTTAGGCTCGATATGGTTTTAAGCTGGAACGTTTTGGCTTGATTTGATTCCCCTACAAAGCCAATAAAATAGCGGTGTAAATTCCAGCACCAAGGGCAAATGCCCAAAACCGACTTTCTCTTTCTTCTGGTAATTCTTCTTTGAGGACGTTGAGAATAACTCCTCCGGCTAAAAAGGCAAATAAGACTGCGATCGCAGCCCTTCCAATCTCAGTAGCGCTACCCAACACCCACCCCACAATAATCGCTGCTGCTAATAGAAAGCGTCCGATGCGGTCATAAATTTGCTTGTGGTGTTCCCGCAAACCAGAATCGTTGACTACAAAGTGCAGCGCCATTGCAAAAGAAAACAACAGCAAACTAATAATCCCCGGTTGTTCCCGATGCAGCAGCAGATAGCCAATCAGGCCATTGTAAATCGAAAAAGAGGCAATGTGCAGCCAAAAAACGCCAGGACTCGTAGTATCCCCTTTGCCGCGCTGACGGGATAATTTTGCAATTCGTTCCAGTCCGTAAAATACAGTTAATCCTAACAAAGCTATTAAATAAACGTGGTGTTCTAAATAAGAAATAGCCCCTGATTCTACTTTTTCTAATACCGCTTGGTGCTGATTTAATTCCGGTAAAATATGCACAAAAACGTAAGCAACTGAACCCCCCCCCGCCGCTGAAAGCCAGCTACT
>DNGJ01000350.1:18889-24690 GCA_003486305.1 Cyanobacteria bacterium UBA11371 | reverse complement strand
GCACAAAAACGTAAGCAACTGAAACCCCACCCGCCGCTGAAAGCCAGCTACTGCGAGGGATAGGAGTAAACCGCAATTTGCCGGAAAATAAGTGTGTCAGCGCTAAACCAATGGCAATCAATGCGGATAAAGCTAAAGTATTAATGCTCATATAAATTCATCCTGTCCTAAAGCTTTAATAACTCGGTGATAACGCTCCTGCACATCTTTTTGGTCTTGCTCCTGGGAAATTTGTTCGCGGCTACTATTTAAAATCATTTCCGCGTGACGGCGTAAAGCTTCTCGTTGTTTGGAATTGCTGGTGTAAGTGGCGATGCAAGCTATAGCTTCTAACAAGCGAATTATTACCGCTACATCTGGTTTACTGTACTGGCGAATTTGGTTAAAGGCACTATCAACTAACTTTTCAAACGTCACTCCAAGAGCTATGACGCGCAAATTATGCTCGTCGTCGTAGCGATAGGGGGAGGGAAAATCTCTTTGAGCGAGGCGAGATAATCCGGCACTAAGTCGGTCGATGCAGCGAATTGCAGTAAACGGATCGTTAACCGCAGGAGAAATCGCCCGCAAGGCAATTTCAACTAACTGATCGATGGGAAATTCTACATCCTGATATTCAGTCCGTTCTTTGCCCAGAATAAAAGCATCGTTAATTTGTTGGTTCAGGTTCTGATTCACCCGTTCTCCCGGCAAAACCATCGCTAAATCGCTACCTTTGACGATAAATTTTCCCGGTCGAGTTTTCAGACGTACAAGCAGATTGTACTGACGGGCAATTTTCATTAATTCGTCGTCATCAATTGCTTGCAAATAACCATCGCCAGTTGCTTTAATCGGACTTGCTTCGGCGTCAAAGTTTGCTGGTATTTCTCCAACTTGTCTCAGGTGGTTCGCTTTATCATCGCCGATTTTTTCGGGGAATATTCTATCTATTGCTTTGTCTAATTCGCCACTAACTTGTGTAATTACGTGGGACGCTTGAATAATAGTTGATGCGTGATGGATAAAGTAAATTAGCACGCCTATACTAACAATTGCCAATCCAGTACCGACTGTCACCGAGAGTTGGGGTACAAACTCTTCGTATTCTTCTCCTTCTGAATGAATTGTCCGCAGTACGAGTAAACAATAAATAAACGTGGCAATGAAAGTGCCAAGCACGATTTGATTACCCGTATCCTGCATAAAATTACGCAGCAATCGGGGGCCAAAATTTGAACTCGCTAGCTGAAGCGCCACAATAGTAATGGAAAAAGCTGTAGCGACAACGCTGACCATTGAACCCGCAACTGATGAAAGAAGCGATCGCGCACCATCGGTTCCCCCCGTGTAAATCCACCCCCAGGAAGGTATATTACCCGTGCGATCGAGGTTTAGCATTGCGATCGCTAAAATTATCGACCCCACCGCCATCAATGTCGGGATAAACCAGTAGCTAGAGTGCAGCGAATCCCAAAGTTTGCTCAACTTGACATTTTTCATAAGTTGTGCAGGGGTTAAGATTGTCCGTTGTCGTTTTGTTGGTTTCGCAGTTCAATCAGCTTTCGCAAGGAACCGCCAATGCTGCGGGGTTTGGGAACTTTGCCAGCTCCAGCAGGCCATCCTTCGCGTTGAAGAGAGCGATCGCCATCTGTCTCTTCGGTTTGGTCGTGAAACAAAATTTGCTGCGTCGGAAATGGCAAGTCAATACCATTAGCCATCAGCTTTTTCTTAATTGCAGATAGCACCTTGTCTCGCGAGTCCAGCGCATCTGCCCATCGCGGCGGGTTGACCCACCATCGGGCGCGAATATTCACCGTACTTTCAGCAAGATCCATCACCAATACATCGGGAGCCGGGTCTTTTAAAACTTGCTCCACACTGTGCATTGCTTCGAGCATTAACTGTTTGGCTCGGTCAATATCATCGCCGTAACCAATGCCAACATCGTATTCTAATCGGCGTTTATCAAACGCGGTGTTCACAGTCACAGAATTCGTGAACAATTCCGCATTGGGAATGACAATCCGGCGACCATCATAAGTTTTGATCGTTGTAGCGCGAGTCTCAATATTTTCTACCGTTCCCTCAAAGTTTTTAAACACAATTTGGTCATTGATGCGGAATGGTTCCGTCAAAAGAATTAGGATACCAGCTAAAAAGTTTTGTAAGATATCGCGAAAAGCAAAACCAATCGCTACCCCACTAATTCCCAGCAGTTGCACCAAATCGCCTGCTCTAAATGTGGGAATTACAATCGACAAAGCAACAAACAAACCAACCAGAACAGTAATACCCTGGGCTAACCTGCCCAATACCAATCCTAAATTGCGGGCTTGGCGGTGATTGCGGGTAACCCGTCTGACCACTCTTTTAATCTCCCTGCCCACAAAGAAAAAGATGGCAAAGACAATTAACGCCAGCACCATATTCGGCAGCAGGACAATAAAGTCATTAATCATGCTTTGAATCTTGTCCCAGACTGCGGATATCTCTGCTCTCATGAATCTTCCTCGCGCCTCAGTCGTTGTTGATGGTAGTAAAAAGTAGCGAGGTAAAACTCTATCTGAAGGCTAGAGATTGGTTTAATCTGCGTTCAACACTTTGCGAAACACAACTTTATCATCGCCCGGTGCGTAGAAGTCGCGGATGCGCGCCTCCGGCTCGAAGCCGCACTTCGTATAAAACGCCCGCGCGCGCGCGTACTTTGGCAATCCCGATGTTTCCACCAGCAACAATCGCTCACCGCGCGATCGCAATGCATTTTCCACATGCTGTATCAACGCCGTTCCGCGTCCCCTTCTCTGGTAGTTTGGATGCACGGCGATCATATACAAATACCACGTCCGATCCGCCATTAGATCGGGCGCGTAGTAGGCGACCCCGCACGGTTCGCCCTCCTCTTCGTCAGTGACCCACACGTGACCGTCGTCGAGTTTGCCGCCGAAGTAGTCCGCCAGCACTTTGCCCAGCGCTGCGGTTTCGTTCGCGGGGAACATCTCTGCCGCCACAGCAAGGGCGATTAGCGCCGCCGAATCATCCGGCGTCGTCGGTCGAATCATGGGCAACTCCAGTGGTATTGGTTCGCAAAGTTGATGCTATTGCAGCCTGTTACAAGTAGCAGCGGTTTCTCGTCTTAATTAATAGCGATTGTATAACAGGACTTTGGACAAAGGCGAATTACACTTTGCCAGAAGAGCGATCGCACCAAATGACAGCCGCATTAACTCAATCAGAGGAATTGATTGAAGAGTTACTCTGGGCAGATCGTCGTAGGGGCACGGCATCCTATAGGCTTTGATCTGGTGACAAAACTTACTTTAGCCTTAGCCCCTACCAGGATCGTTGATATGATTGAAGTGCAAATACAAGCAAGGCAGTTGCGATCTTTCAAATCATTGAAGGCTCAAAAGCATCGCCTAACCACCAAAAGCAATATCGAGCATCACCATCGTAATAAACCCCGCAATAATCCCGATCGTCCCCTCATTTTCTTTTCCCCGTTGATGAGATTCGGGGATAATCTCATCGCAAATTACAAACAGCATCGCACCGGCGGCAAACGCCAACGCCAAAGGTAAAGCAACTTTCGCCAAACTCACCAGACCAAAGCCAACAAAACTCCCCAAAGGCTCAATAACCGCCGTTAAAAAGCTAATCCATAAGGCATACCGCATCCGATATCCTCCACAATTAAACCTTCTGGCATATTTTGCAAACCAATTCCCAGCGCTGTAATGATGCCATCGCTAGTATTTTCGCTGCCAAAACTCACTCCTACCGCCAATCCTTCTGGGAAATTGTGCAATGCGATCGCCATAATAAATAACGCAAGTTGCTAGTTATCTCGAACCTGGAGCTAATGGCTAATGGCTAATGGCTAGTGTGAGGAAAAATGCTGTATTAGCAATTAGCTTTTCTTGCAATTAGCAACGCCCAAATAGTTTAACAATAGCCTTTCCGATTGCAAACGGGTTAAATAAACCTGCCCTTACTCGCTGACTTCGCGAGCGGCTATCGGTTTTCGCTATGCTGGTAAAGATAAATCATTCCCCGATCGAACAATGGTGGCTTTATCCGATCGCCTTTTGATGAGCGCGCAGGAATATCTGGTTTGGGAACCCACCCAAGAGAAACGCTACGAATATTGGGATGGAGAAGTGGTGGCGATGAGTGGCGGCACTCGATACCACAATCGGGTTTCTGGAAATTTCTTCAAGCTGCTAGATGATGCTCTTGCCGCTCGCCCTTGCGAGGTTTACATTGCAGATGTGAAAGTGCAAGTCGAACCGGGACAGAAGTATTTTTATCCCGATGTGGTAGTCACTTGCGACGAGCGCGATGTTGACGAGCAAATAGTGCAATTTCCCTCCTTGATTATCGAAGTGTTATTGCCTTCAACAGAAGCTATAGATCGAGGCACAAAGTTTGCTCGCTACCGCAAATCGTCAACGCTGCAAGAATACGTACTCGTACAAGTCGAGCAACCAGGGGTGGAAGTTTTTCGGCGCAACGAGCAAGGGAAATGGGTGCTGTCGGAGTATAGTTTGGAAGACCGTTTGTTGCTCGAATCGGTGGGTTTGGAAATCGCGATCGCCGATATTTACAGACAAGTTAAGTTTGACGCACGGGAGGCAACCGATTGATGGTTTTACCGATTTGAATGCAGCGATCGCTTCCAATTAAATCTGCTGCTTACCTACCCAGCTCACTCGTTTCTTTACGCCAAAACCATCTTGAATCGTATGGTCAGTATAAGAACCTGCTCGCGACTGAATCGTAATCCAACACAAATCCTCATTATCTGAAGTGTTTCGCAAACAGCGTTCTCCTTCCGGGTCTACTCGCACAACTGTTCCTTCATTTACTGGAAACACGCAATTATCGACTTGAAATTCACCTTTTCCGCGAACAATAATATAAATTTCCTCGTTCAAACGATGCTTGTGATAAAAGGGTATTGATGTTTTGGGAGGCAGGTTATTAAACGAAATCTCGGCGCTTGAGAGATTAAGTATCTCTTTCAAAAATATTTTACCTTCTACTTTTATCGGCATTTCTGAGGTTTCAAAGGTAAACTGCCGCAATTGGGAAAACAATCCCAAATCGGCTACGGCAAAGTTTTGCCCAGTTCTAACAGTTGGTGCGACTTGAGCCACGATCGACTCTCCTTTATAGTTAAGTTGCATATTGCAAGTTAATCTAACATAGATTACTTGTAAAATGCAAGTAACCTGCAAATCCAGATCTGATAATGTCCCAATCTCACCGTTCGCCCTGTCCGATTGCTTGTTCGCTCGATCTAATCGGCGATCGCTGGACGCTGCTCGTGATTCGAGACATGATGTTCTTTGGCAAACAACGCTTTGAGGAGTTTTTAGAATCTCCGGAAGGAATATCAACCAATATTCTGGCAAATCGGCTGAAATCCCTCGAAGAGATGGGTTTAGTGGAGAAACAGCCCTACAGCAACCATTCTCGTCGAATGAACTATCAACTAACAGAACGGGGAAAAAGCCTTCGTCCCGTACTAAAAGCGATCGCTGTTTGGGGATTGAAGCATATTCCTGAAACAAAAATTCCCGACGACGAGCAGTCTGGAGTTTGAATGGTACAAACTTACTGTGCAATCGGCGCCAGAATTCAATATCTCTGTCTGGGTAGCGATCGCTAAATTAAAAAACCTTACCCCGTAGTTGCGTAGGGACACGGCATCATATCGTGTCCGCTAGTAGGGGCGAAGCATTCGGGCGATAATTTCTGCAATAAATCCAAGGCAAGGTATCCGAATGCTTCGCCCCCTTACGCAAGCGAAGCATTCG
>DNGJ01000350.1:13366-18539 GCA_003486305.1 Cyanobacteria bacterium UBA11371 | reverse complement strand
CCTGCCCTTACGCAAGCGAAGCAACCGGACATGATATCATAGATATTTCGGATCAACAGATAACGTTAATCTTGCCGTGTCCCGGCTCCTGATTATGGGTAATCTTAAGGACATGATATGAAACCCTGAATAAAACGCTCTTCTTCCCCTAATCCCTAGATATATCTGCAACGTTAAACTGGTTTTCCATCAATTCAATAAATTGCGAAATCTCTTGAGTAGATCTAATGTGATAAACAGTTTTTGTACTTTGAACCTGCTGGATATACTCGCGATATCTTGGGGTCAAATATTTGTAACATAGCCAAAGCACGCGGTAGCTACTCAGGGAACTGCTTAAGATTGGACTATTTTCGGGCCAGCCTTCTGGCGGTTTAAAGTGTCCGACAATCATGCGTTTAGTCACCCACCAGAAATGTACAAATAGCGGCAAATCGACAAAAACCAAAGTATCCGCCTCATCAAGTCGCAGCCAGAGGGTTTCCATACAACCAAAACCATCAATAATCCATCGATCGGTATCGAGGATTTCCTGATGGGCGCGCTTATATTCTGCGTGTGGAACCTCAGCCCCTCCCGGTCGATATTGAATTTTGTCTAAGATGTAAAGTGGCAAACCTGCAATCTCTGATAATCTTTTGCTTAAGGTTGATTTACCGCCTCCAGCGTTGCCAAATACTGCTACTTTTTGCATAACCACTCTCTTTTTCAGACAGTATTGTCAGGTTATCTGTCGGAATTAAATATTACCATTCCCAATATAAAGGACTATAATTCACAGTAACCTTGTTTAGGTGGTGGCGTATTGCTAGAACACCAGTCCACTAAAAGAGGTTGACAGAAGCAATATGATGTGGGTGTATAGATAGACCTCGGCAGGGCGAAGCATTCGGGAATAAAATTAGTTGGCGATTCCGATTAATTGTCGCCCGAATGCTTCGCCCCTACAGAAATCATATTTTGTTCTTTTTGTCAAATCGTTCTACTGGACTGGCACTCTAGGACGGCTAACAATCGATTTTAGCGACTATCCCCAGTTAGAACAGTGGAGCGATCGCACATGCGATCGCCCCAGCTGGCAACCAACATAACCCTCAGCCGATGGCTTGAATCGGTGGCGGCGGCGGAGACAATTAATGGTTAAACTAAGCGATTTTCTCGCGAAAATCGCTTAGTTTAACCTCAATCCACTTTCCAAACAACGCTAGAGTTTAGTTCGCTGGAGATTGGCCTCGCTCGCCCCGCTTGCGAAAGGCCATTAAACCAATACCCGCCATACCCAGTGCAAGGCCAGAAACTGGCTCGGGTGTGGACACAGGCCCGGGCGGAACGACAATACCGTCCCCGATTTCGCGGGTTAACTTTTGCTTAATGGCAGCCTCAAAGCCTAATAAATCAGGAGTCCTGATCACGAAGCCATCTGCGGTTATCACGTTATTTTTGTAGTAGGTTTCAAAACTTTGGCTACCAATGGCTAACCCGTTAATGGTTATCCCCTGAGCTGCTGCTGCATCGCGAGCTAAAGCGGGTTGGCGACCGGAATTATTGGTTCCATCCCCTGAAATATCAATCGTTTTTTGGGCACCCTCAAAAGCATTTGTCAGGATTTGATTCACGCCAAAATCGATGGCAGCTCCTACAGCAGTACTGCCACCAAAGGGACGAGTCGTGGCAGCGATCGCCGCAGCAAAATTAGTCACATCCTGCGCCGTTTTTAGTAAAGTCCAATTCACTGCTACATTCTGTTGATTAGAGCTTGACCAATAGCCATAACCCACGGCAACCCCATTCGTTGAGCTAGCAATTACGTTTTGGAGTGTGGAGCTGTTAAAAGCATTGGCATAGCCATTTTTCTGCAAGTTGAATTCACTTAGGCTAATACTGCCAGAAACATCGACTCCTAGCCACAGTTCTAAATCTACAGGCACTAGCGAAGCCGCGTAGGATGGAGCAGCTAAGACACTCACAGCAAGCGTTACAGCTCCACCAGTTATAGCAGCTTTGGCAGAGGCCAGCAGAAAAGATAAGCTCATGTAAGTAAAATCCTCAGATTGGTTGAGCGAAAGAGAAATTAACTGTAAAATCCGACACGTCCAGCATTCCTGATTTGCGCGAAATTACTTACAGCATTAAGGTCTGAAATAATTTTTTTACGCAATTACAACTATAGTGTGATGCTACGGATAATACAGTCTTTCAGTGTTTTCTTCATGGAATCTTTAATTACTTAGAGGTTTTTGTGTGGAAATGATAAAGAAGCCGTCTATTTTAACAGGACTTACTTACGTAAGTGTCACAATCGGTGGTTGGTGCTTAAAAGGCAACAGGCAATCTTGCACGGGCAACTCTGATGTTTTGGATGGGATTTATACCCCACTCAAAACATGCCACGTAGTAGTTGTCGGGGCATCTGATATCATGTCCGTTCGCGTGCTGCACGTCCGGGGCGGGTTTAAAAAATTTCTCGATCGCAGAAACCGGGTTTCTTAGTATATCTATAGTTTCCAAGTCGAAAATTAATCGATAGAAACCCGGTTTCTTTAGGTAAAACCCGCCCCTACTCCCGTCAAAAATTATGCACTACCGTTGCTAGCGGACATCATATGACTCCCAAAAACGGGAACAGGAAACTGTTGCCTGTTCCCTTCTTCGGTGACGTTACACGTCTCTTTGCTACGAGAAAATATTCTCGCGGTGGTAATTCCGATTGGAAAAACTCAGGCTGGATTACCGATCGGACTGCAAATTGTCGGCAAGCGTTGGCGAGAGATGGAATTGTTAGCGATCGCGCAAGAACTTGACAAAGCGATCGGCGATCCAGTACAGGAGGTCATTCAACAATGGATAAACTCGAACGATACCGAAGCTTAATCCAGAAGATTTTAGAAGAATATCGCCAGCTCGGCTCGGACAACTCCGATGTCGAATCTGTCCTACTGCTCGACCCGATTCGCGATCAGTATCTTCTCCTGAAAATGGGGTGGCATCAAGATAATCGCATCAAACGCAACGTCATCCATGTTCGTCTGAAAAACCAAAAAATCTGGATTGAAGAAGACTGGACTGAAGACGGCATTGCGACTGATTTGCTGCAAGCAGGAGTGCAGAGAGAAGATATTGTCCTAGCCTTTCATCCACCCCGGTTACGTCAGTTTACTGAATTCGCAGCCATATAACGCTTAGATTGAGCCGTGATGGTTTCATAAAAAAATATGAGGGTGTAAAAATATTACCCAGCTCCTGAGTGTTATGGTGCTAAAATCGAGCAATTTTAGTTAAGTAAGGTCTACTCTATTGGTTCGTAAGATACTATGGAGAAGTTCAAAGATGTAGAGTAGAAATCTGGAGTCAACCTATGCAAGCAATCTTGTTAAGCCGTGAAGAAGTTGCAAAGCGTGCCAAGCAACTGTACGAAAGCGAAATCCGTCCAAAGGTCGAGACAGAGGAAAACATCGGCAAGATGGTTATCATCGACATTGAGACAGGCGATTATGAAGTCGATAAAACTGGACTGCAAGCATCGCGTAACCTCAGCAAGAAGCACCCAAACGCCCGACTTTTCGGTATTCGTATTGGTTACAACGTTGCTGTCTCATTTGGTGGTGTTATGGAGCGTGTCTACAAGTGATTTCTGGAATTGTGACGGATAGACACGCAACTGTTGCGCTGACATTCTTGCTGCCGAATGGCTCAAACATCTCTATTGAGTTTGTGATAGATACAGGCTTCACGGGAGAATTATGCCTTCCTCTAGAAGCAGTTTCATTAATGGGATTAACCTTCAGACATGACATTCCTGCAAATTTGGCAGATAACAGTGAAGTCTTTCTCCCACTTTACGAGGCGATTGTCTTTTGGGATGGTGAAGAGCGAGAAGTCCTTGTCATCGCGACAGGAAGGCGACCTCTGCTTGGAACTGCTTTGTTGGATGAGCAAGAACTCGTTATTCAGTTTACAGAAGGCGGGTTAGTGACAATCGAAGAACTGTAGTTATTATCAAAACTATGGCAAAAACAGATTAACAACCTTGTTTCTAGTTGTTGTGCGGTGTTTGATTTTTACTCAGTTTTCAAACAGGAAAGTTCCGCCGCTTAGATATGGGTGCAAATGATTTTTGACAACATAAGGCACAGCACGAGAAAGCCACTCATGTTCTTTCGGTTTGGCACTGAGAAAAGCAAAGTTTTCCACGGTTGCTCCTATGAAGAATGCTTCAACGATGCTTTGATAATCTGCTGGGATTGACCTGACACTTGCGTAACCCTCAAAGAAGTGCGATCGCAGCGATGCTTCAATGTCTCCAACCGATTGACCAATATCGTAAAGGTAAAAGCCAAAGCCGCAACGGGAAAAGTCAATAGGGCGCACTTCTTCACCGTAGAGAACGTAGTTACCTTGGTGTAAATCGGCGTGAATTAAGCCCCAAGTATCAGGTGTTTGTTGAAGGCTTGACATGAATTCTTGGACTTGTGTGGTAGCCTTTTGAAACACTTGATAATCATCTGTTGAGATTGTTCCGCTTTGCACTAAGACGCCAAGTTGAGATATTGCAGATTTAAGCTGTTCCACGTCGTGAGAGGGACGAGAAAAACCTGGTGGTAACAACCAACTGCTTGCATGTTGGTGTAGTTGCGCCATTAACATCCCCAACTGGCGAACTTGTTGTGCTGTTGGTGCGCCCTCAAGATGTTCGCCTTCAACCCATCGCAGCAACGAACAAGATATGGGATGCTCAAATTCGCCGCTTGCAAAGCTGGTTGACCATTTGCCCAAATTATTCTGTACGGGTTGGGGGACAGTTAAGTTAGTTTGGTTAGCGATCGCATTCAACCATAATAACTCGGACTCAATCGCTGATGGCTTTCGCCAAATATCATCGAAACCATCCCTAGCAATCTCGATTCCAACGTGGAGGCGAAGCAAAAACTTATCTCCTGTTGGTGTCTCAACCCGAAATGTAGTGTTTTGACTTTGCCCTAAGAATGTCAGTTGAGCATTAGGTAGGTCGTAAAAAGTCAGAACTGCTTGAGCAATTTCTGCATTCATAGTTACCAGAAAAATCGACTTGAGTTCCCATATGATATACTCCCTCACTTTTTGTGATATTATCTCCGGTCGATTACCCATAATTAGCAGCCGAAACACGGCACGATCAAAGTTATCTGTTTGTCCG
>DNGJ01000350.1:0-13140 GCA_003486305.1 Cyanobacteria bacterium UBA11371 | reverse complement strand
TCTATGATGCCGTGTCCCTACGCCACAACTCTGTGAGGTTTTTTATTATGGGCAATTCCACGGACATCATACGAAAGCTTTAGTTTGATAAACGATTTTTCACACAAACCCGGATGGGTAAGCGTAACTGTCAACTGTCAACTGTCAACTGTTCTAACCATCGTCGCCAGTGAATGCGATCGCTCGCATAAACTATGTCAAGTTGGTCTTCAAATTTTGCCATATTGTTTTATTAGGTACACTGTACCATCTAGAATAGCTCCGCAGATCTGCTTGCACCATAACTCTCTAAAAGAGCGATCGCCTAAAAAGCAATTCTGACTCCCGCCGAAACTGTAATTCCTGGTTGAACAAATACATCTAAATTAGAGTTATTTTCACTCAGCCCTCGCACATCACCGCGACGCCAATATTTCTCGTTGAAAATATTAAATACGCCAAAATTAATTGACACATTAGGAGTTATATTGTAGTAACTCGTTAAGTCTACTGTGAAGTAACTATCAGGAACAAAAGGATTGGGTAAATCTGTAGTTCTCGGAAGTCGTGGAACTCCAGCATAAGTTGTAGATAAATCAACGCCCCAGTTATTTAAAGGAGCGCGATAACGCAAGCCAACTACTGCTCTAAATGGATCGATCGAGCCTAAAGCTTCGTCACTATCCAAGTCGTCGCCTACAGCATAACTTGTACTTGCTAGCAAGCTAAATCCAGAACCAAAGCGCAATTCTCCTTTGCCTTCTACACCATAAATACGTACTGAACCGCGATTTACTGTTTGGAATGTGCCAACCGCAAGTCCTGGTGTGGGGATAATTCTACCAAACGTATCGATAAAATTTTGGTAGTTGTTATAAAAGCCGCTGACGCTAAAATTTCCGCCGCCGAAATTACCGCGCAATCCTAACTCAAAACCATTGCTACTTTCAGCTTTTAAATCTGGATTGGCAATTACTTGATAAATTCCAGGATTTGTGAAACCAGGGTTAATATCCTCAGCCGTGGGAGCGCGAAAACCGCGAGCATATTGAGCAAAGGCGGTAAATTCTGGTGTGATTTTGTAGACTAAACCTACTCTGGGCGATATTGCAGAATCAGAAAATTCACCTGTGGGGAAATTGTTAGAACTTCTTTGATAAATTGCATCGGGATCGGGAGTCAAACGGTAAGAGTCGTAACGAATACCGGGAATTAGAGTCAGGTTTCCCCAGGTAATTTCGTTTTGCAGGTAAACCCCAAACCGAAAGTTATCTGTATCGGCAATATCTTTAACTGGAAAGGTGTCGGGGCCAACTGTTGGGGTTCTAACTCCTGTTTGTAAGTTTTCTTGAAATCCATCTCGTAGTCGTGAGGTTCTGGTATTAGAAACTTCTGTACCGTATACAATACGGTGAGTTAAACTCCCTGTACGAAAGTTGCTTTCTAGTTGGATGTCTCCTCCAAGGGTATTTTGTTGATATAAAGAATCTCGAAATCTTAGTCGGTCTGCTGGTCCAGTTTGTACTGGTCTGGTAATGCGACGCAGTTCGTCGGAACGTTCTGTACTTTCAGCGTCTTGGTAATAAATTTGTGCGCGTAAGACTTGAAAAAACAGGGGGCTATTTGGTTGATTGTATTCGTAATTGAGGCTGTAGCGATCGCGTTTTACCTCGTCAGTCGCATCTAAATTATCAACTCTAGCGCTGGGAGAGGGACCACCAGTGAAAACCAGTCCCCTCGACGTTAAAACTTCAGTATCGGTGGTGCGGTAAAGAAACTCACCAGTAAGTTTGAGTGTATTAAATTCGTTAAAGTTGTAAACCAGTTTAGCTAGCCAGTTATTAGAACCGCTGATTTGGGGATTTGGCTCGCGATCGCTGTTAATTTGAGCTTCATAGTTATCCCGACGAGTGTAAATAACTAACCCCTCCAACTGACCGTATCTACCAGCTAAAGTTACGGTTTCAGCTAACCCTCGATCTACTCCATCATAAGCTAGCTTGACACTACCATAAGCATCATCTCCAGAATCATTCAAGAAATCGGCGGGGTCTTTGGTAAAGAACGTTACAACGCCCCCAATCGCATCGCTACCATAAAGAGTTGATGCAGAACCTCTAATAATCTCTACTATTTTGATCGTTTCTGGATCTATGTAATCTCTTCCTAGCTGGGTACTACCAAATTCAAAAGCTTCAGGAAGACGCACTCCATCAACTTGAATCAGTACTCGGTTACCTTCAATACCTCGAATGTTAAAGTCTTGAAAGCCGTAACGATTTGGAGATCGACTGACAGATATACCCGGTTCATAACGCACTAGGTCTTCTAGATCTTGGACTAGGTTTCTTTCAATCTCTTCAGTATCTATAACTGTAATTGTGGCAGGTGAATCTTGCACGAGTCGAGCTGTGCGAGTTCCGGTGATAGTTATTTCAATATTTTCTTCATCTATTTCTTCATTTCGGGAAGCCCTGAGAATTAAAGTATTCGCACTCTGACCGATCTGTGCTGTCGGTACTGCCTTCTCTCCTGTGACGCTTACCCTGATAGTATTAGCATCTAGCTGAGTTACGCTGACAGAAATAATACCGTCAACTGGATTAACAGCACGGAATTCTTGACCCTCTGGTAGCGCTAGTATGGTGTTGGAAATATCTGCGTAAGTGCTATTACCTTCTCTCTTAATAGAAGTTTGCAACTGTTGCTCCGATGAAGTTTCTAAGATAACTTCCAAACCGTTTTGTGTGGAGTTAAGCCGTACACCTGTTACCCTAACCACTGTTGAAGTTTCCGCTTCAATTGGCTCAGCTTCTTGAGATAGCAATAACTTAGCACTGCTGAGGGGACGATCTATCTCTGTGATGCGTGGAATATTGGAAATTGGCTCTGTTAGCTGCACATTTTCACCGCTCTCAATTTGGCTCAATGAGTTGTCGGCTATTTCTTGAATTGGTTCTGGTGTTGTGGCTAACAATCGCTCTCGCTCCTCTAATGCATTAGCTGATTGAGCAAACAACACCGATACAGCTACTGCTGTCAAAAAGCCATTGAAGAATAATTGCTGTTTCACTTTTTCCTCACACTACAAATTGATCGAATCTAACTAACTGTTGGTTATGGCTCGCGCTCTTGGGCTAGGGGTTGAATTAATCAAGTTGATAGATAGTGCGTCATGTTAGAACTGCACTGAAACCGAGCCGATCGCTGCCGATCGCTGCCAACCGTTGACCAACGGCAAACACCCGTGACTGGGCTAAAAGCTGCACTCGGATAATATTTCCCACTGGCAAAATAATTGTCTTGCCCGATCCTTAACGAGAATTATTAGCATTAATATTGTCAAGTTAAAATAACTTGCTGCTAATGTCAAGCAAATAGTGCATTTTAGTTAAGAATAGTTCTCAGCTAGTTTGCAAGTTGCGCCGACGCGAGTCGGGTGTAGGCAAAACCAGGATTTACCGCTGGCGATCGAATCAGCGGCAGTGGTGATGGATGCGTTTTGGGAAAGCTGACGGGATGGCAACTATCGGTCAATGCCTTACTGCGTGCGGCGTTGACCGATAGTTGTCAAAAAAAGACAGGTCACTTATAGCGGATTGCAGCCGCATGAGGTACACCGAAGGGCAGCAGTGTGCGGGCAGCAAAAATGGCAGCGCGCTTGACAAACGAAGCCTTAAGGCTTTTCCTCACACGAAAAGCAATCTGCTGTATAAGCCAATCATTACATCGAGACATCGAGAGCGATCGCCGCTACCTGCCATTCCCCTATCAGAAGGCTTAAAAGCAAGATCTGCTAAATCATATGTCCGTTAGCATCGGACTTATACAGTTAATTGCGTTGTAGGGGCGGGTTTTACCAATCAATCGGTGGAACCACGAGATATCTCATTAAACCCGCCCCCCCCCGTGCGATGCCGATGCTTAAGGAATTGATATCACCGCTGATTCAAGACTTTGTATTCTGATTCAACAATTGCTGAATCTCAGCCCGCAAAGCAGCAATTTCACTTTGAAGTGCTGCGATTGATTTTGCTCCTGCTAATTCCCCTTCATCATCCTCTGCATCGCGACCGATAAAAAACGTGGCAATAGTAGCAGTAACATAACCAAAAACCGCAAAAGCATAAAGTGCCAAAACCAGGCAAAGTATCCGACCTTCAGGCGTTTTAGGCCAATATTCCGAACCCATTGTCATCATCAACATTGCCGTCCACCATAAGGCACTGCCGTAATTATTTAACCCAGAGGAACCATCGGCAACATCTTTTTCAAATGCATACATTCCCGCTGCACCTACCAAGGTAATAATTATCGTTAGCGCTACCACATAACCAAATCCCCTGCGTCTAACACTCGCAGCTAATGCCCGCATCCCTCGATTGGTACCAGTCATAACTCGCAACAGTTGCAAACTTCGTACAGCCCTTGCTGTTTTGAATGCTCGCACAACTCGTACAATCCGAAAGGTACGCAAAGCAGGCAACAGCAGAGAAAAAGCCGTTATCCAATGGCTTTTGATATAAGAAATTTTGCGGGGAGCCAAGGCGAATTTAACGAGAAAATCTGCAATAAAGATAATCCAAATCGTGGTGCTAACGACTTCTAGCAGCGGGTTTAATCCCCAAATTAATTCAATAATAAATAGCGCCAGCCACACAAATGCCAGCACCAGCATGGGAGCTTCCAGCCAATCTTCTAGCTGTTGTAAAATCTCGCTTTGCTCTTGTTCTATGGCTTGTTTTTCGGCAAGGTTTGGGTTAGTCATATTTTAGGCGATCGCAAATTTCATCTACCAGGCTCCAACACAGTTACATCAATCAACGGCGTCACATTAAACCCTTGCTCTTGTAAGCGCTTTTGCACTGCACTTTTAATCCGAGTACTAATTTCTCTATCTGATTGCTTAACTCCCGGTTTGCGCTGGACATAAATAACGCTAAGTAGCGTATTTTGTCCGGGAATATTAGGTCGAGTAAAGCGGACATTTGACTCAACTAATTGTGCTAAACCAACTTGTTCCACAGCCTTTTGAACTTCAGCATTAGCTTGTTGAGCGCGGCTAGAACGTTCTAAATTGGGAGAATTAGAAAACTGCCAAGTTAAAAGAGCTATTAGTACTAATACTGTAATCGCCAGCGCCGAACGAGTTACCCATTTTTGACCGCGTTGATAGCGAGTTCCTTGAGTAGACAATCCATATATTCGGAATAATAAAGAGGCAGATAAATTTATACCGCCTAATTGCAACAAAAGCAAAAATAGCGCATCGATTACCAAATCCCACCTGCCAAGCGCAGCCCCCATGCCCACAATTCCCGCCGGAGGAGCCAAAGAAGCCGCCACTAACATCCCAGCAGCTGCGCCGGATACAAGACTACTGCGCTCGGACTGTACCAAATTCAACGCCCCAGCAGCCCCAGCCGTTAACGGTATCAGCACCGCTACCGCTGAAACCTGGCTGCTATCGAGCATCAGACTCGTAGGGATTTCTTGTCGCAGTATCAGGCTAAGTAAGCAAGCAGTAATAATTGTGACTGCAAGTGCCGTAAAATAACGGAGAAGACTGCGGCCTAAGAGGATGCGATCGCCTCGTGCGGTAGCAATGGCTGTATTCATCGCCGGACCTGCAAAAGGCGCAATCAGCATCGCCGCTACCAGCAGGTAACTTGTATTCGTGTATAAACCAATCCAAACCACAAAACCGGCGACTGCTGCATACCCCAAAAATCCGCGCCAAGAACCAACACTTTGCAACCCAGAGAGAAAAATCTCAATTGGACTGCGTTCTTCAACATTCGTGACTTGCTGCGGTGCTTCCGATGCGGGGGGTTTTAATGCGATTACACCCGTAGGAAACAGGGTAATGTGTAATTCTGGCAATTCTTGCAACTCTGCTAAAAGCTTCTCGACCTGTCGATTAGAAACGTGGACAATAGTTAAATCAATTGGTTCATCGCTACCTTTTGCCTCAAATAGTGCCACGTTAGCGGCATTGTGAGACTTAGCGATATCGAGAACCCTTTGTCCGCAGCCCCGTGGCACTTCGATAATTAGCTGACGCATATCGCCCTCCTGCCGCTAAGGTTGGCGTATTTTTGTAGCCAAGTCTCCTAACTTTGGGAATATTTTTTAACTGGGGTTCTCTCGGATCAATTCTCTACAAGCTTCTCATACGCAAGATGGAACTTTGAATGTTTCTGGAGAATGTTCGTTCAAATATTACGATCGCTCTGGATACAAAGTACGTCCGCTGCGGTTCCAAGCTTATGGGGAAGCTGCTGTTACTCTAAATAATGCGGCAGTTGGTGCTATCCATGTGGTATCTGGGCGACTTAATATATTCAAGCCTAACGATACTAATCCCAATCATCAAATGTTGTTGACTGTGGAACGAACTGTTGTTGTAGGCGGACAGTCTAATTCTGAGTCTATTCCCGTTACTGCTGTAGTACCCGCTGCGCCTGTGGGTACTGTAGCTGATGCGATCGCACATAGTCCACTACCACAGACTCACGTCCCAACTCAAGTACCTATCCCAGTAGCGAGCAACGGTAAAGCTACCGCCGAATACAGCGAGATACCATTCTAGTTTTAGATCCAATCGAACCAACAGGTACACCCTGTTGGTTTTTTTTTGCACCGCATCCAAGAGCGATCGCAGTCGGGTGAAGCGTCGAGAAACCAATGCCGTTGACAAAAAAGATATACTAACAAGGCATTTCTAACGATAAAGTCACGGTTATCAATGGGTAAGCTCACCCTACCACAACTGGAACGCCACCTATTTGCCGCTGCCGATATCCTGCGAGGCAAGATGGACGCTTCTGAGTTCAAAGAGTATATTTTTGGGATGCTGTTCTTTAGTGGAGCGTTGTTAAGATGAACGGTTTAATCCTTAACTTACCTCCTGTTCTCAGATTAACTGATGAACAGTTTGAACAATTGGCAGCTGCTAATAGCGATTTACGCTTAGAATTGACTGGGAAGGGAGAATTAATTATTATGCCGCCGACAGGTGGAGAAACAGGCGATCGCAATTTTGAGCTAGATGGACAACTTTGGTTTTGGAATCGCCAAAATCGTCTGGGTAAAGCCTTTGATTCTTCTACAGGGTTTCGATTACCGAGTGGGGGAACTCGTTCTCCAGATCTGGCATGGATTGAGATGGAACGATGGGAGGCTTTAACCCCGGCACAAAGGAAGAAGTTTTTACCTCTATGTCCTGATTTTGCGGTGGAATTGGTATCTGAAACTGATGAAGTAGAGGATGTGCGGCAGAAGATGCAAGAATATTTACAAAATGGGTTGCGCTTGGGGTGGTTGATTAATCCTAAACTGAGACAAGTAGAAATTTATCGCCCGAACCGAGATGTGGAGGTTTTGGATTCTCCCGCAACTTTATCGGGTGAGGATGTTTTACCGGGGTTTGTTTTAGATTTAGAGCCGATTTTCTCATAAATGGATTATTTAGATTTTATTGCCTCGATTGCTGAAAGACGGCAGTTTGAACGGGGGGAAAAGGCGCAAGCAGAAGAGGGAGAAATTACTGAGGAAGAGTCGGAGGCGGTTAATTTTGCTAAGGAGTTGGAGACAAAGCTCAAAACTCTGAAAAATTCGCTTAAGGAACCGAAGAAAGAAATTAAGGATTTAAAGAAGAATTCATCGTTATTGAATGCGGCTAAAATTGCCGAACTTGAGACGATGGTTGTGCCGATGGAAGCAGAAATTACCGAGATTGAGAAACAATTGGAACCTTACAAGGAAATTAAAAAACAACTAACTCAAGCAAAAGGAGAACTAAGGACGCTCAAAAATGAATTGGTAAAGCGTTTGTCTGCTAAACGCACTGCGTTGACGAATGAAGACTGTCAGGGGTTAGTGTTGGCGATTTTCAAGGATGGCTTAATGGCTGAACTGGAGCGATATGTTACAGCGCATCGTCAACAGGTAATTGTGGCGGTTGAGAATTGGTGGGATAAGTATCGGGTAACGTTGCAGGATATTGAAGCGCAACGGGATGCGGCGCGTCAGCGGTTGAGTGAGTTTTTGAGTGGATTGGGTTATGCTTAAAATAGGCTGTGCAGTATTTGATTTAGGGAATTAATTGTAATTGAAATGGTGATGATTAGGAGTTTTTTATGGTTGCAGTTACAGAGCGACAATACCTAACTCCCCAGGACTATTTAGACTGGGAAGAAAAACAATCGATTAAATATGAATATATCGATGGCGAAGTTTTTGCCATGACGGGGGGAACTATTCCCCATAACGATCTGGCGGTTAACCTGACAACGGCGTTAAAAAATCACTTGCGCGGGAAAGGGTGTAAAGTTTCAATGGCAGATGCCAAGGTTGGCGTGTCGGAAAGTGGCCCGTTTCACTATCCCGATGTGATGGTTACTTGTGACGAACGGGATAAACGAGCGATTCAAGTTATCTATCATCCCTGTTTGATTGTTGAGGTTCTTTCTCCTAGCACTGAAGCTAAAGATAGAGGTAAAAAGTTCCGAAATTATCGCCGCATTTCTACGTTGAAGGAATACGCGATGATAAGTTATGAGCAGAAGGTGATTGAGTGTTATCGATTGAATGAGAAGGGAGTTTGGGAGCTTTATACTTTTTCAGAAGGGGATGAAGTTGAATTAAAGAGTGTTGATTTTCGCTGTTCGATCGAGTCGATTTATGAGGATGTGGTGTTAGAAGCCGTTGAGGATGATGAAGAGTAAGTAAGAATGAAGCAAGAAAATAAAAGTGAAAAAACACTAAAAGCAAATTATTTACCAATCAGCTTTTTTGGTTTTTTATGTTATAATGTTCAGTAAAATAATCTAAGCAATTATTAATTCTGAGGGACACTATGGCAACACTCACCATCGAGAACCTACCCGATGACTTAATGGCACAACTTCAACAACTTGCCACCAAAAATAACCAACCCTTGGACGAACAAGTCATCAGCTTGTTAAAACAAGCCATACAAAAACCCCAACCTCCCCTAAAGTTCCTGATTTCTCCCGAAACAGATCCCACCTGGGAAGAACGCCGTAAAGCTGTCCCGCAAATTCTTGCTGACATTGACAAACGCCGTCGCTTAAACCCAGCAGACTTCGGACTACTCGACAGTACCGAACTCCTTCGTGAGGATCGGCAAAGATGAGTAACCCTTTACGCTGTATTATCGATGCCAACGTCGGCATTAAGCGATTTATCGCCGATCCGCTCACTCCCAAGGTTAATCAACTTCTGGCACACTCGAACATCTCTGATGCAGAAATTTATATTCCAGACCTGTTTTATATTGAAGTCACCAACATCTTCTGGAAATACGTCCGCGCTGGAATGTATACGGCTACAGAAGTTCAAGCTGATTTAGCAACTCTCAAAAGCTTATCTCTGCGAGTTGTTTCCACGGCTGACTTAATGGAAGAAGCGGTCAATATTGCCATAACTTACGGAATTTCCGCCTACGATGCTTCTTATGCCGCCCTTTCTCAGCGAGTCACCGCCCCTTTGCTAACTTTAGATCGAAGGTTGGTGAATACTTTAGCAACGGCATCTTATGACGTGCGTTTGTTTACCGATTTCTCTGTTCCTCCCTTGCCCTCTTAACTAATATCCTGCCAAAGAAACTAAGCTGCACCGAGCATCTAATTTGACAGCCAATTTTTCTGAGCTTCTTGTGGGATGGGCATCTTGCCCATCACTTTATTCGATTTAAATACGTAGCAGTTTATCCTAAAGCGTTTCAAAACGATTTGGTAAACTTGTAGGGGTAGCGCCCCCGTGCCTACCCCTGATAGGATGGGGCAACCACAGGGGGATTGCCCCTACATCAATTTCACGCATCAAATGAAAATCCTATATCAACTCTGATTATTCACTTCATAGGGGCAACCACAGGGGGATTGCCCCTACATCAATTTCACGCATCAAATGAAAATCCTATATCAACTCTGATTATTCACTTCATAGCTTTTAACTACCATTACCTGGGGGTCTAAACTCTTATCCCGTTGTTTAAACTCATCCAGCAAATTTAAAGAATTTTTCAAACCCGTCCTTTTCCTCATGACAATAGAGCATAATAATTTTTGGACAAAAATTAGACGTTTGCACCTTATACTTTCTTTCCACAAAACTATGAAAATTTTGGTAAAAGTCTATTTCTGCTTCAGTGGATTCAACCCCCAGCTCACGCCTAGCTGTTTTATAACCCACTAAAAACATAAACAAGTCACTCACCGAAAGCTTGCCGATATACATCCCAGGTCTAGCTTTGATTTTTGCCAAAATCTCAAACAATCCGCCTTGAATATCCATTGTTATAAATCGCTCACTCACGCACCCTGGATCTCAAACAATACAATAAAAGTAAAACCCTTGCCCCCATGCCTCAACTAACCCCAGAATATATCTACACCGAAAAACCAACCATCGACCAACTGATCGGCATGGGTTGGCAGTATATCGCAGGTAGTTGGGACAACCCGCAAGTTACCGGACGGGAGAACTTTAAACAAGTTTTGATTAGCGATCGCTTAAAAACCGCGATCAAACGCATCAACCTCGATGATAACGGCACCCCCTGGCTCGATGATACCCAAGTAAATGCCGCCGCCAGTCAGCTAGAACGTCTCGGCGCACAAAGACTGATGGAAGCCAATCAAACTGCTACAGAATTGCTCCTCAAAGGCACTACAATTTTAGGTCAAGACGGCAAACAGCACACCGTCCACTTCATCGATTTCGAGCATCCTGAAAATAACGACTTCCTCGCCATCAATCAATACCGAGTAGACCCCCCTTGGGCAACAGGAAACCGAGGATTTATCGTCCCAGATATCGTGCTATTTGTCAACGGCATCCCCCTCGTTGTCATCGAGTGCAAAAGTCCCAATTTAGATCATCCCATCACCGAAGCAATCCGCGACTTATTGCAATATTCCAACCAACGGGGAAGCAGCCAACCCGAAGGTGCAGAAAAGCTATTTCACTACAACCAGTTAACGATCGCCGCTTCTGCAAAACGAGCGGCGGCGGGAACCATCGGCGCAAATTACGAACATTATGTCGAGTGGAAAGATACCACACCCCGCCCCATAGATGAAATTGTCGCAGAACTTGGCATTACTGTTAGCGATCGCTTGGCATCAAATATACTTAACTCGCGACAAATGCTCGTTGCTGGAATGTTGCATCCCGCCAACCTTCTCGACATCCTGCAAAACTTCACCCTATTTAAAACCACCGGCGGACGCACAATTAAAATTGTCCCCCGTTACCAACAATATCGAGCCGTTTATAAAACAATCGAACTACTCATCAACCGCCAAAATCCCCTCAATTCAAAATCAAATGGTGGTATTATCTGGCATACCCAAGGCTCCGGCAAAAGCCTAACAATGGTCTACCTGATTAGGAAAATCCGCACCATCCCCGCATTGCGCCGCTTCAAAATAGTCGTCGTTACCGATCGCACCGACTTAGAAAAACAACTTTCCGATACAGCAATACTGACGGGCGAACCTTTACAAAGAGCGAAAACCGTCAAAAAGCTAGAAGACTACCTCAAACAACCCGGTGCTGGCTTAATTTTCGGCACGATCCAGAAATTTAAAGGCGGCGAAGATGCCGAGGAAGAAGAACAGATTGAAGCGATACAAAAAAACCTCAATCCTTCCCCAGATATCCTAATTTTAATTGACGAAGCCCACCGTTCCCACGCCAGCATTCTCCACGCCAACCTGCTCGAAGCTTTACCCAACTGCGTCCGAATTGGTTTTACTGGTACCCCCATCGTCAAAGCTGCTAAGAAAACCACCCAGCAAATTTTTGGTAACTTTATCGATCGATACAATATCCGCCAATCTCAAGAAGATAGCGTTACCTTGCCCATCCTTTATGAAGGATTAGAAGCCAGGGGTGCAGTTACCTCTGGCGATGACTTAGATAAATTGTTCGACATCATCTTTCACGACAAAACCCCAGAAGAAAGAGCGCAAATTAAAGCCAAATACGCCACTAAAACTCAAGTTTCGGAAGCGCGAGTGCCAATAGAAACCTTGGAGAAAGTGGTTGGTGAAAAGCGCCTCTGGATTTACAGCAAACTGCTCAAAAAAGAATCCCTCAATCTCCCCACTGCTGTCAAAAAATACGTTTCAGGAGAAAAGTTTTATTATCTGGGACGCAGCTATCGCCTCAAGCTAATAGATAGTGTCAAAGGACAGCCAAGCCTGAGATTGTATCAGAGTCGCTTTGAGTTGCAACGGGAAGCACAGGCACGGGGGAGAGAAGAGTTTATCAAATGGTATGGCGATCGCCTCCCGAAAATTTTAGATACACAAATTGCAGTTTTTGTCAAGCATGTTGGAGCTTCTCCCCATTTCGTGCAAGTACGCGAGTTAGGCTACCGTTGGGGATCGTGCGGACACAAGGGAGATTTATGTTTTCACTGGCGAGTAGCTATGTTACCGCCAGCGATGATTGAGTATGTAGTAGTTCACGAATTGGTGCATTTGATTGAACCGCATCACGAGCGTGAGTTTTGGGATAAATTGGCGCAAATTTTACCTGATTTTGAGGAACGCAAGCGTTTTTTAGCTGAAAATGGGGTAAATTATGACCTTTAGAAATGCGATTTGCGTTCTGCGATCGCTACCTTTCAGGTTCCGCTCTACTCGGTACGCTGCACGCACAATTGTTAAATTTTACTTGCGCTGGGAATCGACATAGTGCGATCGCTCACATCTTGCACTGAGCCAACAGAAATAAATTTCACACCTGAAAGCAGGCAACCCATTGAAACGGGTTAAAACCTTGATTGTAGTTAGGGTTCTCCAGGACATGTTATGCCAAACTATCAGTTAAATGCCAATGTAGTAAAGCTATGAAGGCAAAATTGTCGAAATTTTTAAAACCGAAAGCACAACGTTTTAAAACTTTTAAGCGATTATTTATTCCTTCAACCATAGCATTAGTCGTTTTCTGCTCAAAGTAAAGGGCGAACGAGGGGACTCGAACCCCCGAATGGTGGAACCACAAAGATGAATTCGCTGTCTCAATGCCCTTGTCTATAGACTCTTTGAACTTTAAAGCCAATTTTTTCCCTAAATTTGACCTAATTTCTCACCGGGAGAACTAAGGTAAAAAATTGTTACA
>DNGJ01000165.1 GCA_003486305.1 Cyanobacteria bacterium UBA11371 | reverse complement strand
GCTTCGATAAAATTGGGGTCAAGTTGCAGCACTTTGGTAAAGTCGTCAATCGCACTCTGATAGTCCCCACTTTCAGATCTCTCTAACCCTCGATTAAACCAATCTTCAGCCGTTTTGGGGGTTTTTAGTGCTTTAAGTCGATGATATTGCGTTCCCGTTTCGTTTCTTGCCAACACACCCGATGTTTTTGGTACTGCACAAGCAACAGACGCGATTCCACCCAGTGTAGTGGTTATTCCCAAGATAGCGATCGCTTTTTGAATGTATTTCATGGCTTTCTGCTTCCGTTCTTCCAATACCGAACTAGGTTTGCACAGAATTGCGCTCCATTACGACCATTTTAATGATTGATTAAGGAATGAGATACAGCCACCCTAAAAAAGTTTGTAACAGCAGCCAAACATTTAAGTTAGCAACAATCGTAGCGACCAACCAATCCAGCAGTTTGAAGTAATTTATAGGCATCTTGTATTGCTGCCACATCTTGACAGCCAGCCAAATGAAACATGACTGCTGTCTATTGTGATATTGCCAATCTTGTTTACTTCTACAGCGTTAACTCTTCCTGTCTTGCCTGCTTTATACGCCAAGTTTAGTAAGTTTTTACTGCCTGGATAAACCTATCCAATTATTAGTTATTTCTGATTTCTTTTATTTCCTACAGTTGTGCCAGCGACTTCCTCAATTAAACTGCAAAGCTCCTTGCTGCAAGGATCGTCCAGCGGTTTATTAGCCCAACGGTTTCGATACGCTTCTAACTCTGCTTTGAGCGCTTTCATCCTTTCGATTTGCTCTTCAAGATCGGCAATTTTATGATTGAGTAAATCTCGGACTAGCGGGCAAACTGGATTACCTTGACTCCGGACTCCAAGTACCTGCTGAATTTCTGAAAGGGAAAACTGTAGGGATTGAGCTTTCTTGATGAATTGCACGCGCTTGATGGCTGACTCTTCATAATAACGGTAGCCACTTTCGCTCCTTTGCACGGGTTCTAGCAACCCCAAGCTTTCGTAATAGCGTATGGTTGCCACAGCTACATCCGCTTGAAGAGCTAGCTCTCCGATCTTCAAAAGTTTGTTTTGGGATAATGCTTTACAAGTTTTGTCCACTCTCTGTCACCATCACTTTTGAGCAACTTACTAGATTTTCTCTTCAGTTAAAGTGTTATTTTGCCGACTTTGGTTGTCATCTTTATAATTTTATCAAGAGTCAAACGATTTTTTGACGATATACTCTGCGAGCAAAAAGCAGCACTAACTCAGAACTGAGCTAATGCTGTAGTCGAATATTCCGAGGGTATCCCCCTGCTAAAAACTCCTGGGGGACTCTACACATACTAAGCGGCAGAAAGATTATTTGTCGCAATTAGCTAGCGGGCAGTCAGGGGTAGGGGTTGTGCAGGGTCCTGCTGCCCTAACAGCAGCGCCTGTAGCTGCTGTTAGGAGAACTGCCGCTAGAGCTGCGAAAGTGATGCGTTTGGCCTGCATTGCTGTTGTCATTACTTTTTACCTCTGAATTTAGGCTCTGAAAGTTTCCTTGGGAAACTATAAATAGCGTAAAGTCTGTAGTCTACTTGAGAGTCAAGGGGGACAATATTAAAAAGTGTAAAGTTATTGAATTTCTGATGCCACGATACAAACACCTGTCTGAAAGTTAGAACATTTCATCCTGATTTCATTTTTGAGTGTTATTTTAAGCGGGGTGAATAGCTATTGATCGCTGTTCGCTCAAGAAATCAGGGAATTTAGGGATTTAAGGAAGTTTTAAAACCTTGTTTCTAGATTCAACCTGGAATAGAAGCGAGGTAGAGCCTATAAAACCCGGCTTCTTGAGCTTGAGAGCAAACCAATTAAACTCCTAGATGCAGCCAGCCCAAAAAAGTTTGTAATAATAGCCAACCATTTAAACCAACAATAATCGTCGCCACCCCACCAGCCAATAGTTTGAGCCACACGGGATTCACAAATTCTCCCATTAACCGACGGTTGCTCGTAAACATTACCAAGGGAATCACCGCAAATGATAACTGTAAACTCAGAACTACTTGACTAAAAACCAGCAAGTTTCCCGTACTCGTTTCACCAAAGAATATAATCGCAATCAAAGCCGGAATAATGGCAATTAATCGAGTTGCTAAACGGCGCAACCAAGCAGGAAGCCGCATTTGCAAGAAACCTTCCATCACAATTTGTCCGGCTAAAGTTGCCGTCAGGGTGGAACTTTGTCCGGAGGCTAACAATGCTAAACCAAAAATTGCACTAGCGGCACTTACTCCCAACAAGGGTGAAAGTAATTTATAGGCATCTTGGATTTCTGCTACATCTTGATACCCCGAAAAATGAAAAGTGGCAGCAGACACAATTAAAATTGCTGAATTAATAAACAGTGCGAACGATAAAGCCACTGTTGAATCAATTGTGCCAAATTTAATCGCTTCCCAACGCTTCTCATTAGTTGGTTCCCAGTCGCGTGTTTGTACGATTGATGAGTGTAGATATAAATTATGCGGCATGACTGTTGCCCCTAAAATGCCGATAGAAATATAAAGCATTCCTGGGTTATGTAAAATTTCTGGTTTCGGCATATACCCAAGTAAAATTCCTCCGACATCCGGCCTTGAAAACAGCATTTCGGCTGCAAAACAGATGCCGACGGTTGCCACTAACATAATCACTAAAGCTTCCACATAGCGAAAACCTTTATGTTGCAAAAATAGTAACATCAAAACATCAAATCCCGTGATGCAGACGCCCCAAACTAAAGGAATGCCAAACAGGAGTTGTAAAGCGATCGCACTTCCCAATAATTCTGCCAAATC
>DNGJ01000268.1:11126-22580 GCA_003486305.1 Cyanobacteria bacterium UBA11371 | reverse complement strand
CAAGATCGAAAAGCCGAAAGACTATATGCTACTGGTATAGAAAATACGATGGTTTCTCTACCTTTAGGCTGCACAGATGCCAGTCTTACCCCTTATCATGTAGACCGAGGCGAACTATTTATTGAAGAACGCTTTGGCAGTAATAAACTGATTGATGCCGCAACAATTAAACGCAACATAGAATTGACTCGCTTTCCCGTCCCCGCAGATGAAGATCATCAAGATACAGTTAACTATCCCGGTTTAGTTCGCGCCGCCGATTTAATCGGTCAACTCAGCGATCCGCGCTACCTGCAAAAAATTGCTGCTCTATTTTACGAGTTTGAAGAAACAGGAGTTAATAAAGATTTGGGTTACAAAAATCCCGGACATTTGCGGCAGAATTACCCGAATTTTTACTGGAATGTTGTTTATCCTTACATCGAACCAGCCTTGCAATATTTAGATCTGACACTGGAAGGAAGGCAAATAATAGCTAACCTCTATGCGAATGTATTTCGAGTAGAACACGAATAATGGCTAATTGCTAATTGCTAATTGCTAATTGGTCGCTCCTACAAATCCTCCAAATATAAGCACCCAGCGGCAACGAACATGATATTACTAGACAATTAGCCATTAGCGATTAGCGATTACCTCGCACCTGAGACTGATTTAAAACCAGAACCAATTTTCCACAATGGTGGTATCACTTGCCAGTTCTCGATCCGGGAGAAAAGAAAATGGAATTAGATATCCACAAGCGTGCCAAAACCGTAGACGCTTCCGCCCCCGATACGGGTACAATTACCTCGGATAACGATATTGATGTCCCCAATACTGTTAAGTCCGATATTCAGACAAATGACAATGCCCGAGGGTCAGATCCATTAAATCGAGATTCTAGCGATCGCATAGCCACCGATCAGATCCATATTGTAGGCCGCACACCCGGTTAAATTTAAGAAACCCGGTTTTTCTAACAATACCTTCGCCAATTTCCTGAAACGCCCCACGCTAAAGCATGGCGCTACACAAACAAAGCAAGGCGTAGCAGGCTCAAATCACATGCAGCCCGCTACGCCTTGCTTTGAATGCAATAGCCACACCCTTAAGGGTGTCGGCTTTTTGGCGAAGGTATTATCTAAAAAACCCGGTTTCTTACATGCGCTTAATCCAACTCCCTCCTACCCTCCAAAGCACGCGCCAAAGTCACTTCATCTGCATATTCCAAATCTCCCCCTACAGGTAAACCAAATGCAATTCGCGTCACTTTTGTAAAAGGCTTTAATAACTGACCGACATACAGCGTTGTCGTCTCTCCTTCTACACTCGGACTAATTGCCAAGATCGCTTCTTTCGGTCTTTGTTGACTTATCCGCCGCACCAACGGTGAAATATTAAGCTGTTCCGGCCCAATTCCATCCATCGGTGAAATTACACCACCCAAAACGTGATATTTGCCGCCATACTCGCGGGTTTTTTCTAAAGCAATCACATCTTTAGAATCAGCTACCACGCAAATAGTATTATTGTCGCGATTTTGGTTGCGACAAATTTCGCAAACTGGCTCCGCCGATAAGTGAAAACACACCGAACAAAGCCCGATTTTTTGTTTTGCTTCTACTAAAGCATGTGCTAAGGCTTGTACCTCTGCATCGGGGCGCTTTAGGATATGAAGAGCCAAGCGCTGTGCGGTTTTAGGGCCAACTCCCGGCAAGCGCTGCAATTCCTCAATTAAACGAGCCAAAGGGCGTGTGTAAACCGTGGGACTGCCTCCAATTTGTGTGATTTTCCTTACTCTATTATACTTATAATCTATTGCCAAATCGTTCATTTTTTAGCTGCGATCGCGCAGCGTGCTGCTCTCCAATTGCTGCTGCAATCATCTTTAGTAATATTTACATCAATTTTTTTGTTTTTATTCATCCATAATTATTAATTTTTATAAAAAATTAGGGTAATTGGCTGTTTTGGGTTAAAGAAAATAGCATCGCGACTTGGGGTGCGATCGCACTAGGTTCGGTTGAAAGGTAGAAAACCCAACCTTGGTGGGTGGGTTTTCTACCTCGACGCAAGCAGACTCAACAGTGATACGATTGACCTGAACACTTGCGACCTAGAAAAAGAAAAGATGAATACCAATCTTCGCAACATTCTCGTAGGGGCTGGTATCGCTGCTGTTGGTGCAATTGGCACTAAATTAGCAGTAGATTATTTTCGCAATCGAGGACAAGAAGAAGTCATAGATGAAAGCCAAGGCGATGCTGAAGTAACCTCGGCTGAAGAAGTTGCATACGCCACCGTTGAAGAAAGTTCGGTGCAAAGTTTCCTCGATGCGAGTTTTGGCGCTCCAGGCCGTTACGTCCCCAATCGTCCCCCGAAAATTTTCGATTATCAAGGACAACAATACATGGTGATTTGGGCTTACGACAACGAAAAAGCCAAAAATCAAATGCTCGCTTTCAAGTATACAGATGAAGGTCGTAAAATGATCGCCAGCGTTGGATATACGGGCGATCAAACCGATTACAATATCAACATGAGCGATACACCTTTTGCGGTTGAAGTAAACGGCGAACAGATTGCATCCGGTCAAAGCTCAACAGCAGGCGCAAGCGATGTTGATTTCGTTTTAGCTGCTTAAAATCGAAACTTAAGAAACGAGGAGGTTCTACCTCCCCAATCTCGTTACCAGGCTCCCGCCTGGTAACGAAAATCACGAGGCTCCGCCTCGATTAAGGACTGCTGCAAAAGCAATACAGCAGATTGCTTGCCGAGTAACATACAGCCTTTTGGCACAGCTGTGCCCGCGAAGGCGGGCTATTTTATCTAAAAAAACCCAGTTTTTCAAAAAAACCGGGTTTCTGTTAAGCCTAGAAATCAAAATAAATATAAGGTAATACTTCTTGAGGCGCTAACAGCCACACTGCATACAAGCAGACTGGCACTAATAGAAGTTTAACAGGCCAGTTAAGCTGTAATTTTAGCTGTCTTTGAAATGCAAAAATCAGCCCCATCGCGGCTACTAAAATCCACAGCAATAAAGCGATTTGAATTGGGCCTAAACCCATTGCTTCTACGTAAACTTTCTGTGCAAACTGCACGTCACCTTGATGCCCCCACAAATGCTGAATTGCCCATTGGGCTTCTTTTAAATTGGGTAAGCGGAAAAAGATCCAACAGGTGAAAACCATTACTTGGGTCAGCAGCCATGCAAAAATCATCCCAGGTGCGCTTACCCACCAAGTTTTTAGCGGGGAAATGCTACCGGATATCGCTTCGGTAATCCGGTGAACTACTAACGCCAAACCGTGCAACGCACCCCAAATAATAAATCCCCAAGCTGCACCGTGCCAAATACCGGCAATTAGCATCACAATTAATAGATTGATGCAGGTGCGTGGAAGTCCTCGCCGCGAACCTCCTAAAGGAAAATAAAGGTAATTTCGCAGCCAATCTCCCAGAGTAATATGCCACCGCCGCCAAAAATCGGCAATGCTAGTACTCAGATAAGGAAAGTCAAAATTTTGCGGTAAATTCAATCCCAGCAACAAAGCACTTCCACGGGCAATATCCACATAGCCGCTAAAATCTAGATACAATTGCAATCCGTAGGCGAAGGTAGCCAACCAGATATCGCCGCTGCCTGCCCGTTCTAAATTATCAAAGCTTAAACTAACTAATATTCCCAATCTATCTGCGATTAGGGCTTTTTTAACCGCACCGCAGGCAATTAACCACAGTCCTTCTACAATCTGTTCTGTATTGGGAAACCGCAATAAGTTCAACTGTCCTGCTAGATGATGATAGCGAGTAATAGGCCCGGAAATCAGTTTGGGAAAAAACAATTTGTAGGCGGCAAATTTATCAAACTGATACGTGGGAGGCGCGCCGCGATATACGTCAATTAAATAGGCGATGCACTCAAAGCAGAAGAACGAAATTCCTAAAGGTGCGATTATATTAGCGCCGATGGAGTTGGCTTGCTGTTGCAGAATTGGCAAGTTTAGTACCTGCCCGATGGAATTTAATATAAAGGGGACGTATTTGAAGCCCAACAGTAAAAAAACGTTGATGGCGATGCCCAAAAATAACAGCTTTTGGCGGCGATTTCCGTCTGTTTCTATGAAAGGCCAATCTTGGGCATCAGAACGCTTCTCGGATTTATTTTTACCAATTGCTTGTCCCAAGCGAAAGTTAATCAGGATTAGCACAAATAGCAGGGGTATGTACTGCCACTGCAACGAGGCGTAGAAGACTACGCTGGCAATTAAAATTATCCACAATCGTAACCGCTGGTGTCGCACTAACCAGTAGAGGGCGATCGCGCACAGTAAGAAGAGTCCGTAGGAAAGCGAGATGAAGGTCATTATTGGTAATTGGTAATTGCTAATTGGTAATTGGTAATTGGTGAAGTGTAATTGGTAATTGGTAATTGGTGATTTTTTTCGCCATTACCTATTACCTATTACCTATTACCTATTACCCTTTACTGTTTCTGTTTGGGCCAGGGGATTAGGGGGTCTTGTGCTAGTCGCTGCGCGACGGCGGCGGCACCGTAGCGGTTTAGGTGGCTGGGGTCGGAGAAGTATTCGTTTTTACTAGGCCAGAGGGTACTCCAGTCGCGGAAGGTAAATTCCCGACTCAAGGATAGGCGCAGCATGTTTAGGGTGAATTCTTGTTCGTACTTACGCCGCGCTGTGTCTAAGTATTCCTCGGTTAGGGGTAGGTTGATGAAAACTAAGGGGATTTCGCGGGCTTGGGTGAATTGGACTAGGGATTCTAGAGCGATCGCTTGGTCACCCCCCAGTTGAAAACTTTGATAGTCTTTGTCGTATTCGCCGGTGACTTTGGCGTGTTGTTCGTAGTAAGTTTGGGGATCGAACCGAATTGACACCGGATAAAACCCATCCCACTCACCCATGACTCGGTTTTCCCCATCAAAGTCAGCTTTTTGCGATGCTGATTTATCGTTCAGCGTCGCGGCGATGCGGTCTTGCAATAGAGTTTGCAAGCGATCGCGCATCTCATAGGTCGCCGATAACGTTGCCAATGATTGATTTAACCAGGAATCGATCTGTTTGGTATTGATTGCCAAAATATTACCAGACGCCTTTGACGTAGCGCCGAAGCGTCGATCGGATTTGTCCGATGCATCTTCCACCGCACCGGGTCGGGGAAGGCTACCCGATGCTAACAATCTATACCCAGCCGACTCGGCGATCGCGCGGTATGTCCCATCACTTCTACCGCTGTTAAATGCCCTCGCACCATCGGCCCAAATAATCAATTTCGGTAATTGTTCTGGTGTTAAAATTTGGCGGATTGTCAAATCTACTACTTGAGCCGTCGCGCCGTTGACCCCAAAGTTAAATACCTCAATTTTCCCGTATCCCTGGGCGGCTAAAGCTTGCTCTAACGCCTGCGGTTCTATCCCCCGCAGCGCTCTGGAACTGCCTACAATTAAAACGTCTGGCGGCCCATTTTTGGCTACGTGCTGTTGGTAAAATGCCAGTTTTTCGTCTAACTGCGGGTTGTTGAAGCTGGGGTAAGACGATTTGTTGGTGGTAATCTTAACGTTTTGACCCGTCTCGTCTAAGCTAACGCTGACGTTGCCCGGTTGCGTAAAGCCGGTAGTATCGAATACATCTTTGTTGCGGCGCGATTCCCGGCGCGACGGCAGAGCCTTGGGCGCAAGTTCGATTCCCCCCAGCGCGTCGTTTGTCGTCTGGGGTGTGTTTGTGCGTACTGGCGACGATGAACTTGAGCGATTGACAGGCGATCGCAAGATTTGACCGATGACTAAATCTACCCCGGCGGTCAGCATCAGTCCTACCGTGCCCCAAACCACTGCTACTTTTGCTCCTTGGTAACCTATTTGACTCGGTATTGAGTTGAAATTTTGCCCTTCTTCGCTGCCGACGAACAGTTGCGAACCCACCAGAGAATTTGCTATTTGCTCGCTTCTTCGCTGCCAGCCAACTTTGACCGTTTGCCAGCGATCTTCCTTTTCTTCCCCTTCCTGGGTCAGCAGATTGTCTGCGTAAGCATCGCTTTTGGGAAACTCCACAGCACCTACCGGCGCGGCAAAGTTGCGGCTGACAAAATCAACGCTGTAATTCCACAGGGGTTGCTTTTGCCCCGCCCTTCTTCCGTATATTTTTACACCTAATAAATCCTTAATTTCCAGGTTGCGGATGAAGTTGGCGGTGGGGATAGCGACGCGCTGTTGATTGGGACAAACGGGGGCGTCGGTCATGACGTGCAACAGATCGTCTTTAAACCGGACTTGAATGCGAATACCGCCAGTTTCCAGACGGGTGTCGAGGTCGGGATTGAGCAATTGACCGAGTAAAAAAGCGATCGCACCCTCATCACCTTGTTGGGCTAAGGCGAGGGCAGACATTGCTAGGGCGGGGTTTTTCGCCGCCGGTAAATCGAGCCAATCGACCCATACCGGCGGTGCATCAAACGCTTCGTGACCGTAGATCGTGGCGGCGAAGATACTGCGGGGGGCGAGGGATGCTAAAACCCTTGCGATCGCTTCAATGCACTGTTGTTTGTTGGGTGGGGTAATTGGTAATTGGTTGGTGTGATGGCAGGAAATATGTACGGTTGATTCTTTGAGAACCGCGGTGACGGCTATGCCTGCTTCTGCCAAAGCGCCGGATAGAAGGCGAGCGATCGCTTCCCCATCGCCCCAACTTGCCCACTGGGAGAGCATTTCTTCTGGGGGTGTCAGATCGACCCGCAGCATCCACTCTGGGGTTGCTTCCCCGGTCACCTGGGAGAGAATTACACCATCTCGGAACCCTTCGAGGCGAAGCGATCGCAACTGTTGCGTCACCGGAGTTGCTAGCAGCGACGGATCGGGACTGTAAGCAGATTCGCAGAACACCCAAAGGCGGCGTTCTTTGGCTGAATTGATGCCATTAGAAGACGCTCCGATTTGGGTGGGAGATTCCATGGGCGAGCCATCTTCAAAAGCGCCTTCAAAAGCGCTTTCCTCCTTTTTAGGCAAAGGTCTGGCGACAACCTTGACCTTGACGCCTAAAGACTTGAGGCTGGAACCTAAAACCCTTGCGATCGCCAAGGTATCCCCAGCGCGCGCCTGCTCCTGCAAATATAAATCCGCACTAGAACTGAGCGACTGCTGCGAACTGGATTTTACCAACCCAGACCCTGGCGAGGCTGCTAATGCCTTCTCGCTCTGGCTGAGGCTCGTTCCCGTGGGCTTTGGCAATAGTAATTCCGGATCGATCTGTTCTGTCCAGTCAGGGCGCTTTTCACCCAACACCCGACCGTAAAGAAACACTTGGTGAATCTGACCTCGATCGGCAGGAAGCAGCGTATCCATCTTGGTCGCCTTGAATCCCAAAAGCAACCGCTCCAATGCTATCTTCCTGTCCGGACAGCTTTGACCTTCGCAGAGAATATGCAGCTTGTGTTCTCGCAATCGGACTTTAACTTGTATCCCGCTAAGTCCAATCGCCCGTTTGGCCCATTGCGCCAAGCGTGAGGTATTATCCGCAAGTGTGCGCTCGTTGACTTTTAGCATCAGGGCAGTACTACCGGAAATCTCAACAAATCGTTATCATAACCGCTACCAACCCTTAGAAATAGCACACTGTAGAGGATTTGGACACAGTGTTGGATACCAAGTTGCGGAAACGATATTTCACCTATGGGCAAGGGCAGAGGAAACGGGTAAATACCCGCATTCCGCACGATTGCTGGTGTTATTACGAAATCTAAAGACAACACCAGCATCTGTTCGCTGTCCTACATAATAATAAGGCTACCAGCACATCTGCCAAAAGAAGGAAAAAACGTGGATCTGTTCTGGCAAAGGTTGGTAGTCATAATATAAACGTAAGTTTATGCAAATTTTTAAAGTTTAGAGGGACGCTATGCCATCGGAGATTACAGAACCGCAAGCAAGTCGGTCTTTGAACGCCCCTCGCGTTACAATTCCCACAGAGATTCTACTGAGTCTGGCGACGGGGCCATTGTTAGTGGGCATTTTAGCCGCTAAAGCATCCCTGGAGTTCCTGCAATCGGTTGGCTCGGCGAGCGAGGAAGTATTTCGGGGCGCGAGCTTGCCGCTCCTCGACTTCCCCGATAACCAACCCAAGTAAAGACACCGCGATGGGTGCGGTCATACACCAGTTGGTGGTAAATCCTACCTGCCAACTACCGATGACCGCACCCTATGGCACGCTCAAACCGATAAAAAAAATCGGGCGATCTCAGTTGGTCAACTCTGACACCAAACAAAAAAATATCATTCGCTACAATTTGTCCGCTATCTCCCTAAATGCAATCTATGAGTCCCATACTCCAGTCCGATCATCAGACAGTCGATCTCCCAACACCTTCAAATTTGTTTCTGCGCCATCGCCTTAAAGTAGTGGAGGACTTGTGGGAATCGGTTCTCCGCTCTGAATGCGGTCAGGAGTTGGTAGATTTGCTCAAGCAACTGCGATCGCTCTGTTCCCCAGAAGGTCAAGCAACGAACGACACCAGCGCCGAAGTATCCAGAATCATTGAAAGTCTCGATATCAACGCCGCAATTCGCGCCGCCAGAGCCTTTGCCTTATACTTCCAACTGATCAACATTGTCGAACAGCACTACGAGCAGCGCCTGCAAATGCAATCTTTACGCATGGGAACCGCGCACAATGCGGCAGATCCGGCGCTACAAGCCTTTGCTAAACTCGATGCAGAATCTATTGGCAGCGAACCTAAAGCCGATGCGTTACAAAAAAGTTGGACTGAAGCAACCTGGACGCGACGGGAACGCAGCACGTTTGGGTGGTTATTTAACCAACTGCGACAGCTAAACGTACCGCCTCGCCAAATCCAGCAAATGATCGACAATCTGGATATTCGCTTGGTGTTTACGGCGCACCCAACCGAAATCGTCCGCCATACGATCCGCGATAAGCAGCGCAGCATCGCTAAAATCTTACAACAGCTCGACAAACTAGAAGAAGAATCGCCGATATCGTGGGAAGAAGAAACCGCGCCGAAAACCTTTGGGGAATCATCCTGGGAATTGGACGGACTGCGCGAGCAATTAACCGAAGAAATTCGCCTGTGGTGGCGCACCGATGAATTGCACCAATTTAAGCCGACGGTGTTGGATGAAGTGGATTATACGCTCCACTACTTCCAAGAAGCGCTGTTTGATGCCATGCCCCAACTGTATCAGCGGTTTGTGCGTAGTCTTCAAAGTACGTTTGGCAATCTCACCGTCCCCAGCTACAATTTCTGCAAGTTTGGCTCTTGGGTAGGCTCGGATCGCGATGGCAATCCTTCGGTAACGCCAAAGGTGACTTGGCAAACTGCCTGCTACCAGCGCCATCTGGTGTTGGAAAAGTATATCAAGTCAGTCGAACGCTTGATTAATCGCTTGAGTTTATCTTTGCATTGGAGCGACGTACTACCGGAATTGCTCGAGTCTTTAGAACAAGACAGACAGCAAATGCCAGAAGTGTACGAACAACATGCAATTCGCTATCGCCAAGAACCCTATCGGTTAAAGTTAACCTACGTGAAAAAGCGATTGGAAAATACGCGCGATCGCAATTGGCAACTCTACAAAAGTACCGACTGGCAACACGATAAGTATAAACCTACCCAGAATAGCGGCATCTATCCCTCTGGCGTAGAATTCCTCGCCGAGTTGCGCCTGATTCAGCACAACTTGACAGAAAGCGGCATCAACTGTCGCGAATTAGAAAATCTAATCTGCCAAGTAGAAATCTACGGCTTTAAGTTAGCCCACCTCGATATCCGCCAAGAAAGCACTCGTCACTCGGATACGATCAACGAAATCGTCGAATACCTGCAAATCTTACCTTGTCCCTATAACGAACTGCCAGAAGCCGAAAAAACCCAATGGCTAGTATCGGAATTGCAAACCCGACGCCCCTTAATTCCCCCAGAACTGCCGTTTAGCGCCCAAACCAAGGAAACTATCGAAACCTTCCGCGTCGTGCGTCTGCTTCAGCAAGAATTTGGCCCCCAAATCTGCTACACCTACATTATCAGCATGAGCCACGATGTCAGCGACTTGCTCGAAGTGTTGCTGCTAGCGAAAGAAGCCGGACTATACGACGTGGCGACGGGTACAGGTACGCTCCACGTAGTACCCTTGTTTGAAACCGTAGAAGACCTCAAACGCGCCCCGACGGTGATGCAAACCCTGTTTGAATTGCCCTTCTACCGCGCAATGCTAGCCAGCGGCAACGGAAAACTAGAAATGGCCCACGGCGCACGCACCCAGGCGCATCAAACAAAATCTAACCCCCATCTGACGCCCCAACCTTTACAAGAAGTCATGTTGGGTTACTCGGATAGCAACAAAGATTCTGGGTTTTTAAGCAGTAACTGGGAAATTCATAAAGCACAAAAAGCTTTGCAAACAATGGCAGAACAGCACGGCATCGCGCTTCGCATCTTCCACGGACGCGGCGGCAGTGTCGGACGCGGTGGTGGCCCTTCCTACGAAGCTATTTTGGCACAACCGGGTCGCAGTATCGACGGGCGAATTAAAATTACCGAACAAGGTGAAGTATTGGCGTCGAAGTATTCTTGGCCCGAATTGGCAATTTACAATCTGGAAACCGTCACCACCGCCGTGATTCAAGCCAGCTTATTGCGGACTGGATTTGACGATATCCAACCGTGGAACGAAATTATGGAAGAGTTGTCAAATCGGTCAAGAGAACACTACCGCGCCTTGATCTACGAACAACCCGATTTCATCGATTTTTACCACCAAGTCACCCCGATTGATGAAATTAGCCAACTGCAAATTAGTTCCCGTCCCGCCCGTCGCAAAAGCGGTAAAAAAGATTTAAGTACCCTGCGGGCGATTCCTTGGGTGTTTAGTTGGACGCAAAGCCGATTTTTAGTACCCGCTTGGTACGGAGTTGGGACGGCGTTGCAGGAATTTTTGCAGGAAGAACCGCAAGAAAATCTGAAGTTAATGCGCTACTTTTATTACAAGTGGCCTTTCTTCAGAATGGTGATTTCTAAAGTAGAAATGACCTTAGCCAAAGTTGATTTGCAACTTGCCCATCACTACCTGCAAGAATTATCAAAACCAGAAGACCGCGATCGCTTTGAACGTTTGTACGAGCAAATCGCCCAAGAATACTATCTCACCCGCGACCTCGTTCTCACCATCACCGACCACAAACGCCTGTTGGATGGCGACCCAGACTTGCAGCGTTCCGTACAGTTACGCAACGGTAACATCGTACCTCTGGGCTTCCTACAAGTGTCTCTGCTCAAACGCCTGCGTCAAAGCAAGACTCACAGCACCTCCGGCGTGATCGACTCCCGTCACAGTCGCGGCGAACTGTTGCGCGGCGCTTTGTTGACCATCAACGGTATCGCCGCCGGAATGAGAAATACGGGTTGATGGCTAATTGCTAATTGCTAATTGCTAATTGGTAATGG
>DNGJ01000268.1:0-10964 GCA_003486305.1 Cyanobacteria bacterium UBA11371 | reverse complement strand
ATTGCTAATTGGTAATGGGTAATGGGGAATTTTAGATTAAACAATTGGATTGAACTAATCTGCTCTTTACCAATTACCAATTACCAATTACCAATTACCAATTACCCAATGTCGGAACTTGACAAGTTTTTAAATCTTTCCAAGCATTGGTTTTAGTATCGAAACAGCGCCAAGATCCAAGTGTGTCGTCTAAGTAGCAGATCAGGACTCGCTTGCTGGCGCGCGATCGCCGACTCATACGCTGCACAAAATCTTGCAGTGGATAAATCTTGCGACTGAGACGCTTTGCTACAGCTTGATTCGGACATTCGATTAACAGCGCCGCTTGTCGATCCGTATATGTAAGTGAAAAAATACACATCCGCAAGATGGCTCGCAGCCAGCTTTCGGCGTCGCTAAAATAGCGGTCTACCAAATTATTAGTTAAAGATTTTTCCAGGGAACGGTCGTACCAATCGGGGGTGTGGGGGTCAGACATGACGAAGCAGCTCGCAACACAACTGTGTTGAGATTAATCTAAAGCCACACCCCTTACAAGCGGGATCGTACCTACTGCTCAAGTGCCAGCAAGCGTAATTTACATAGGGTACTTTACTCATGGGACAGCGACAATCGTTACATCAAAGGCAGGGTTTGTGTACGGAGGTAGGATATGCGATCGCTTTTGCTATAGCAATTTGTTTTGCTTGGTGAGTTACGGCGCGTTCAAGATTTTACAATTATCTAATTAACTCAAGTTGCTAGCCTGTAAGGGCTATCGCATTCGCGCTATTATTTTGTTGGGTGATGCCAAATATCTACACGCGAATGCGATAGCCCCTACGGCTAATGGCTAATGGCAGGATATTATTGATAGTTTCTTTTTCCCAATTAGCAATTAGCTATTAACACAAGTTGCTAGTTATCTCGCACCAGGAGCTAATGGCGTGTAAGTGCCCAAAGCGCAGCTAGCCCAAGGCATTAGCAAATGCGATGAAATATTTCAGGTTTAGCGACAACATAACAGCGCAAATGCGAAAGCCCTTACTAGCAAGCTTGCAATTAGCAGTAGGGGCTATCGCATTCGCGTATAGATATTTGGCATCACGCAAAAAATAACAGCGCGAATGCGAAAGCCCTTACAGGCAAGCTTGCAATTAATTCTATTCACTTTCCTGGGTCGATAAACTGCGATCTTAATTCCTCCAATTCTTGCTCGATTGGGCTTTTAGGCTTGGTGTTAGGCGAAGACAAAGGTTTTTGGGAATTTGCTGCTTCCTGATGGTTTTTAGCAGGCTTAGCGCCCAAAAATTGAGAAGACACATCGGCTAATTCTTGATCGATAATTCCTTTAGCAGCAGTCGGTGGGGCGACAACAGGCGACGATTTAACTGGAGGCGATGGGGATTTTGGCATAGCTGGCGCGGCGGATTGGGAATTTAAATCTCTCAAAACTTCAGTAGCCGATTGATAGCGCCTAGCGATCGCAGATTCGATCGTTTTGTCTAAAATTTTACCCAAAGCATCGCTCACGGGACGCTTCAAGAATTGCCGCCAAACCCATCGATCTTGTTGAATATCGTACAAGTTAAACGGAGATAACCCGGTCAATAAATGGATGCAGGTGACGCCTAAACTGTAAATATCGCTGGCAAATACCGCCCAACCTCTTGCTTGTTCGGGAGCAACGTATTCGGGGCTACCAATCGTCGTTCCAGTTTGTTGTAAAGCAGCTTTGGTGGCAACTTTAGACGCGCCAAAATCCACTAGGACGATCCCCCCCTGGCTCCCCTTTTGTAAGGGAAGGGAGCGGCGAATAATATTGGCAGGTTTGATGTCTCGGTGAATTACCTGCTGGGAGTGGACAAATTGCAGCACGGGGAGCAAATCGTTTAATAGCTGCCGAATCTCGGTTTCGTTAAAACTTCGCTTCGATGCCAATTCTTGCGATAAGGTTAACCCTTCGATAAATTCTTGTACTAGATACGAAAAGCCATCTTGCTCGAAATGCGCCAGTAAGTCGGGAATTTGGGGATGTTGACCCAACTCGTCCAAGCGCATCGCTTCTTGGTGAAATAATTCGGCGGCTTTCTGGATGTTGCTGGTACCTTGAGCTTGGGGGAAAAATTGCTTAATTACACAACGCGGTTTGGATGGTTTATCTTCATCTACGGCGAGAAACGTTCTGCCAAAACCTCCCTGACCGATGGGTTTAATCGCTCGGTAGCGGTCTTTGAGTAGCAATTTTGACCCACAACTACGGCAAAACTTTGTCCCCTCCAGATTCTGGTGAGGCATGGGGCAAGCGGGATTAAGACAATAACTCATACCGGCTAGCAAGCGAGCATACTAACTCTATCTTGACTCGAAAAGCGCTAAAACGGAGAGGGAGAGGGATCAGCCAGAGTGAGACAGGAAAAACTCATGCGCTTCTAGATAGATTAAGTTCGGCAATAATTTCAGGAAAAACAGGATTATAGGACAAAATTGCCCGCTAGTCAGAAAATTAGCCCAAGTTTATTCAGAAATCTGCCTTGGATGGTAAACTGACGATAGACAGCCAAGTTTTACGGCTGATCTGTATGTCCCTAGTAGGTATTTCTCATGGCTGAAGTAACAAAAGAAGCATTACGCGACAGACTGGGAAACATAGACCAAATCCGCGATATTCTCATGGGGCCGCAATTGCGAGACTATGAAACTCGTCTGGCTCAGGTAGAGGCGGACTTGTCTTTACTGCGGCAAGATCTGCGCGATCGCATCGAAGAAACCAAAACCACTTTCGCGGCTGAAATCCGCGCCAACCTCGAATCTTTAGAGAAGAAAATTAAGGCGGTCAGCTTAAGCGCTTCTGAAGAAAGTGCCGACCTGCGCCAGTTGAGCGATCGCATGAACAAAAGGTTTTCTAACACGATTGAAGCTTTAAACGATAGCGTCGATAAGCAAGTTGCAACGCTACGGGACGAACTTTCCGAATCTAAAGCCAGACTCCAAGAAGATGTCCGGTCTCTCAGAGATCAAATTTTTGAAGAGCTAGACCGGCAATTTTCTTCCTTGAGAAGTGGCAAGGTATCCAAAGATGACATGGCAGAAATTCTGTTTGAAGTAGCAATGCGAATCAAAGGCACTGAATTTGTTCGCCAATTGAAAGAAGCAACCGATACAGAAGTTTATGGCGGGATCGCCGTCCTAGAAGACGAGGATAACCCATAAAATAAGTTTGGAGCTAAGATAAGACAGGTGGGGGGAATTGTAGGCAGCTAAAGCTTGAGGATAAGAATAGGGATGGCAGTGCATGGATACAACCAAAGAACATCTAGAGGATATCCATTCCCAAGAGGTTGAAAGTGCCGAAGCACTAAACCAGCTTAATGGCTTGTTGGATCTGCTGGTGGAACTAAAAATCATCGACCAGAACGAGTCACCAGAGTTGGATGTAAAACCCTCATCTGAGGAAAAAAGCTCCGAAATAGAAGCATGGGAAAACCTATTTCAACCACCCAAAATATTGGCACTGCCACCCGCAAAAGAAATCGGGGTGCGATCGCTTCAGGGTAGCAATGCAGGAAACGCAAACGCAGAAATTTCCCCCCTACCAACCAAAATAGAACCAAGTCAAGAAAATTCAGAAAATAATACTAACCAAACTCCGGAAATAGACGAAGATAGAGCGATAGAATTGATAAGTCAGTTATTTTCATTTGCCGGAGAAGCAGCGAGTAAAGAGAATTTAGCAACCGAGAAGGCGTTGGGAGAAAACTCCGCAGAGATAGCCGGGATCGAGGAAAAAGAAGCGGAAATAGAAGACGATCCGTTTAAGCGGTTGCAAAGTATTTTAGTACAGCCAGAAGTGTCTGAGGTGCGGGATTTGGTGGCTTATGTAGACCAGAAAGTGGCAAATCTAGAGCATCAAATATACGAACCAAGCGAGTTGATAAAATTACTTCTGCCCTGGATAGCAGAACTTTTAAGCCGCAAAATAGATGAGTCAAAAGATGAAGTAGTGGGCGCGATCGCTCCAATCATCGATCAAATCATTGAAAGCAAAACAGAACAAGACCGGGCGGCGATGAGCGCGGCTTTAGCACCTTTAATCGCGGCGGCAATTACCCAACAAATCAACAATTCTCCCGAAGAAGTTGCCCAAGCGATCGCACCCACAATGGGCAAAGCAATCAAAGAACAAATTGCCCTCGAACGCGATGCAATGGTAGACGCACTTTATCCAGTAATTGGCAGTACCGTTGCTAAATACATCGCCGAAGCAATTCGCGAGATTAACGAAAAAATTGCCACAGCCTTTAGCCCAGAAGGTTTAATTCGCAAAATCCGCGCCAAAGTGCAAGGAGTTTCTGAAGGAGAAATAATATTTAAAGAATCAATTCCCTTTACCGTCCAAGCTATCTTTTTAATTCACAAAACTTCGGGATTGGTAATTTCAGAAGTACAAATGTCTGGGGAACAAAAACTAGAAGCAGACATGGTAGCAGGAATGCTTACCGCTATCCGCAGCTTCGTCAACGATTGTATTTCCCAGACTGGTGAAATTTCCGAACTCGATGCCATCGACTACGGCAATTCTCAAATCATTTTAGAAGTAGCAGGATATTGCTACCTGGCAATCGTAACTAAAGGAGAAGCGCCCAAACAATTCATTCAACAACTGCGGCAAACATTGAGTACTATCATCATCAAGCACGGTAAAGCCATCGAGTCGTTTGACGGCGATCCTGCTAACGTTCCCACCCAGCTGGGATCGATGTTAGAAAATCTGGTAGAAACTCCCTCCAAGCAAAAAGCAGCAAAAACCCCAGTTGCCTTGATCGGCGTTAGTTTAGCAGCTTTGAGTTTCGTTCTCGTGCCTTGGGGAATTTTTGCGTATCGCAACAGCATCAACAGGCGCATCGAAATCAACGCCGCCCAAGCTTTAGCATCTGCACCAGAATTAGCCGTATACCGCCTCAACGTCAAAACAGATGGAGAAACCTTGCGAATATCTGGCAAGTTACCGAGTGAGTATCTGCGCCAAAAAGCCGCAAACATCGCCCGCGACTCCGCACCTGGGGTAAAGTTATACAATGAGATCCTTGCGGTCGAAGTTCCTGCCGATCCGGTCTTAGCAGCGGCAGAAGTTAAACGGGTGACATCTGTTCTCAATCAAATTAACGGCGTTGCGATCGCGGCGCAATACAATGGGGGTAAAGTTACCGTGTCGGGCACTGTCAACTCTTCTACCGATGCCCAGAAAATTACCCAAGCGTTTGCGAAAATTCCCGGTGTTAAATCTGTGACCAACACCGTCCAACTACAACCCTTCAAAATTGACGCCCGCATCTATTTTGAATTGGGTTCTGCCGCATTAACTTTTCCAGATGCGGGTGATAAAATTAACCAAGTTAAGGATATTCTCAGCAAAAATACAGGCATAAATCTCAAAATAATCGGGCATAGCGATCGCACCGGCACCCTGCCAGAAAATCAGCGCATATCCTTGGAACGAGCCAGAGCCGTGCGAGATGCTCTCATCAGCGCTGGCATCGCTCCCAAGCGCTTACTGATAGCTGGAACCGCTCAACCCCCCCTCGATGTCGATCCGGAACGAGAGGCCGCCAAAAGCCGCGTTGTGCGGTTCGAGGCGTTGACCCCAATTCGAGCTAAAACTAAATAAAAATAAAATATTAAGCAATAGCGGATAATATTTGATATAATAATAAGCTTTTGGCAGATAGAAGAGAGCAATTAAGTCATGTCAGCAATATCCAAAAAAATCTGTATGGTAGGCGACTTCGGAGTGGGTAAAACCAGCTTAATTCGTCGCTTTGTAGAGCGTCAGTTCAACGATAAGTATCTTTCAACGGTGGGAGTCAAAATTTCCCGCAAAACCGTGGAATTAGCCGAGGTGAAACAGCAAGACAAGCTTTCGGTACAGTTGCTGATTTGGGATATTGAAGGTCATACCAAATTTAAAGCGATCGCTCCCACCTACTTGCAAGGTGCCGCTGGTGCGATCATCGTTGGCGACTTCAGCCGTCAGGAAACCTTAGAGCGGATTGCAGAGCATATTCAGCTTTTTTTATCGGTAAATCCCAAAGGGTTTATTGTTATTGCTTTAAATAAAGCGGATTTGGTAGATGAAGAGAAAGTGGAAAAACTGTTTTTCAATTATCAATTTAACGACTGCGATCGCGTCATACAAACCTATGCTACATCCGCCAAAACCGGAATCCATGTTGACGAGCTTTTTGAAAAATTAAGTCACCGCATAGTTGAATCTGCTTAGAATTATGGATTACCTCACGATCGATCGAGAATTCAAAATACAAGAAACTTCTTTAGCTGTGCAACGCTTTGCTGATTCTCCCCATGAGGTAAAAAAGGGAAAAGATATCCGCAAGGGCTTTCCCGAATTTATTGGGATAGAAGAAATCCTGATAGCCATCTTTGACGAACGGATGAAGAGTTTTGAGCTAAAAGGAATTCACCGATTTTCAGAAGCCAACCATCCTCTCTACATTGATATTTCTGTTTTATTTAGGAAAAACGAAAACAATTCAGAAAGCAAAATATTTATTATTTTTGAAGATGTGACTGAAAAAATGCTTTTAGAGCAAAGTTTAGCACATACGATTCGGGAAACAAGTCTTTTATCAAGTACCCTAGCTCAGTACAAAGAATACATCGATAAAATTATCAACGCGATGACAGATGTATTGTTAGTAACAACTGAATCTGGTTATATAAAAACAGTTAATAAAGCCGCAAAAGATTTGTGGGACTATAGCGAAGAAGAATTAATTAATCAACATATTTCGATGGTAATAAACGATGAAAAATTTTTAGCCGAAGTTGTGCAAAAACCTGAATCATATAAAAAAAGTGGATTTAAAGATGTAGAAGTAGTTTGTCATACCAAAAAAGGAAAAGAAATTATCTTAGCATTTTCCCGTTCTGCTATTCAAACCGATATAGAAGATTTACACAATTATGTTTACATTGGTCGCGACATCACCAAGCGCAAGCAAGCAGAAGCAGAAATGCGTCAAGCACTGACTAAAGAAAAAGAACTCAGCGAATTAAAATTCCGCTTTTTCTCAATGGTCACTCATGAATTTGGCAACCCACTTAACAGTATACTCATGTCCGTTGCCTTACTCGAACACTACGGTACTGAATCAACCCCAGAAGAAAACCTCGAATATATTGATAACATTAAAACAGCCGCTAACCAAATGACCGATCTATTAAAAGATGTATTGGTCATTAACAAAGCAGAAGCAGGCAAATTACAGTTTAATCCAGCCCCGCTCGATTTAATAAAATTCTGCGCTGAATTAGTAGAACAAATAAAACTGGCGGCGGGGAGCGAACGCACAATTATTTTTGCCATTAATAACTACAATGAATCGGGAAAGCAAAGCAACTTTACCCCCTTTTTTCCTTGTATGGATGAAACCCTGCTCCGGCACATCCTGACAAATTTACTCTCGAATGCGGTGAAGTATTCTCCTGAAGAAACCACCGTTTTTTTTGACCTAAATTATCAGGAGCAAGAAGTCATTTTTAAAATTAAAGACGAGGGCATTGGCATTACTTTAGAAGACCAAAAACGATTGTTTGAGTTGTTTCATCGAGGGAAGAATGTGGGTAAAATTCCCGGAACCGGACTCGGCTTATCAATTGTTAAGCAAGCTTTAGACTTGCACGGGGGCAAAATAGCAGTGGAAAGCGAAGTAGGAGCGGGCACTACTTTTGTAGTCACGATACCCTTGAATCAAGAACTTTCTGGAATTATTCCATAGCTATTTTTATGAAATACTGGGTACTCGATAAGATTTTCAACCACGCTTCAAAACCACGCCAAATGGAATACCTGGTAGTGGATGAAAGCTTCAAGATTTTAGACATATCCGAGCAAGTTCAACAGTTTGCCGAACATGCTACCCAAGTGCAGCTGGGAAAAGATATCCGCGACAACTTTCCCGAACTGATTGGGTTTGAAGATATTTTAACTGCTGTGCTTAAAGGAAAGCAGGATATTTTTGAATTAAAAGGAATTGCTAGGGTTTCAGAGTCTAGCCAGCCTTTATATATTGATATTTATGCCCTTGGAGATCGAGATGAAAATACTTTTCAACCTCACTTGATAATTTTGTTGGAAGATGTGACGGAAAAAATGGTTTCTGAACAAGATTTAGCCCAGACAATTCGGGAAACCACTCTGCAATCAATTGCCTTAGATGCCCGCAAAAATTACCTGGATCAAATTCTTAACTCAATGCCAGAAGCTTTGATAGTGACGACGTGTTCGGGAAAGATAAAAACAGTTAATCTAGCCGCTTTAGAGTTGTTTGGGTATAGGGAAGTCGAATTAATTGGTCAGCCGATATTAACCTTCGTCGCCGATGATAAAATAGCGCATAAAACCTGTAATAGCAAATATTTAAAAGATTTCAAAATAGTTTGTAAAACAAAAACTGGTCAAAAAATTGAGGTGACCTTTTCCCGTTCAACTATTCAAACAGAATTCGAGGAATGCCAAGATTTTGTCTACGTGGTTCGAGAATTAACTAGCGCTTGTGGGGAGAGGGAACGCTAAAAAAAATTACTCGTAGATTGAGATATTATGAAAAAAATACTTGATGAAAGAATAGCACCTAATGAACGCTCTTGTCAAGCAGCTATTAACTCACTTATCGCCAAACCGTAATCTGGAATACTTGGCGGTGGATCGGCAATTCAACATTCTAGAAATGTCTGAGGGTGTGGAACGCTTCGCCGACGATCCGGATGAGGTGAAACTGGGGCAAGATGTTCGATTTGCCTTTCCCGAACTGTTCGGGTCTGAAGAAATCCTGATCGACGTGCTTGAAGAGCGGCAGAAAAGTTTCAATTTAAAAGCGATTGGTCGGTTTTTAGACCCGAACAATCCTATATATATGGAAATTTTAGTATTTGCTGAAAAAAACAATGAAGAGCAGTTGCAAGAGCGGTTGATTTTGTTAATACAAGATGTAACAGACCAGATGGTTTTGGAACAGAACTTAGTCCAGGGATACAATGAAACCAGTTTGTTAGCAAGTGCGTTGGCGGCGGCGAAGCATTACTTGGATGGCATTATCAATGCGATGGCAGAAGTATTGTTAGTGACAAACAACTTGGGAAATATCAAAACAATCAATCAAGCGGCTATAGATTTGTTTGGTTACAAACAAGAGGAATTGATCGACCAGCCAATTTCAGCGATCGCAACAGACAAAAGCATCTTGCTGCAAGCGATTGAGTCGCGTTCCTCGCAACAAAATCAAGTCTTTAAAGATTTGACAGTAGTTTGTAAAACTAAAACCGGCAAAAAAATTGACGTGGCCTTTTCTTGTTCCGCAATTGAGACAGAAACCGAAGGCGTTACCGATTTTGTTTATGTCGGTCGAGATATCACCGAACGCCTGCGAACCGAAAAGCGCAAAGCGGCGCAGTATGGCATAGCTCGCAGCTTATCCGAGTCTGCCACGCTTTCTGCCGCAGCGCCAAAAATTTTATCAGCGCTTTGCGAACATTTGGGATGGGATGTAGGTCAACTGTGGATACCCAATCAGCAAGCAATACCACCAGCGAGTGCCGGGGAAAGTTGTCCGATTCCGATTGTGTTGCGGTGCGCCCAACTGTGGGTAAAACCGTCAATTTCCATCCCAGAATTTGCCAGCATTACCTGGCATAGTAGCTTTGAATTGGGTGTAGGATTAGCCGGTCGCGTTTGGCAGAATTCTTCCCCTTTGTGGATAACTAATATGGTCGATCCTGCCAACTTTCCCTTGGTCAGTTTCGCTTCGCAACACGGATTGCACGAGGCTTTAGGGTTTCCCATCATGGGAAACGGTGAAGCTTTGGGAGTGATGACATTTTTTGGTCGCGAAGTCGAACCACCCGATCCAGATTTGCTCCAGATGATGGCGGCGATTGGTAGCCAAATCGGTCAGTATATCAAGCGCAAGCAAGCAGAAGAAGCACTGCGCTATCAACAGCAACAAACCGATCGCTTGCTGTTGAATATTTTACCCGCCACGATTGCCGAACGCCTGAAAAAGGATCAAAGAACCATTGCCGAACACTTTGCTGAAGTGAGCGTTTTGTTTGCCGATATCGTTGGCTTTACAGAACTATCAACTCGCATTTCGCCCACAGAATTGGTTCATATGCTGAATGCGATTTTTTCCCAGTTTGACTATCTTGTTGAACGACACGAGTTAGAAAAAATTAAGACGATTGGGGATGCTTACATGGTAGTTGGAGGTATTCCGCTTCCCAAGCCGGATCACGCAGAGGCGGTGGCGCAAATGGCACTCGACATGCAAGCCACAATCGTTCAATTTAACGCCGAGACTGGTCAAAATTTTAAGATGCGAATTGGGATTCATACCGGCCCCGTGACGGCGGGGGTGATTGGTGTTAAAAAGTTTATCTACGACCTATGGGGGGATACGGTGAATACAGCTAGCCGCATGGAATCTCACGGGATACCGGGTGAGATTCAGGTAACCCAGGATACATACGATCGATTGCGCGATCGCTTTTGGCTGGAAGAAAGGGGAGCGATCGCAGTCAAAGGCAAAGGCGAAATGATGGCGTATTTATTAAAGGGGCGCAAATAGTTTAAATCGCAGTTAAGGTTTATGCGATCGCGCACTACAGGTCATAACATAGACTCAAACTCGTTGGAGGGAAGCCACGATGAAAATTTCACGCCCCAACGCCAAAAACCCCACAGCCGAAGAAATCCGGCAACTCGAAAAACTCAAAGCCGCGATCGAGCGTGCCACAGCGGATGGCAAGGTGACGCGACAAGAACTAGAAACGATTAAGGCAGTAGAATGGGCTGACGGCAAAATTTCCGTTCAAGAATTGGAATTGTACAGAACCCTGATCCTGGAAAAAATTGCAAAAGGCGAGCTTGAATACGAATGGTAAACCCGTTCGTAGGGGCACGGCAT
>DNGJ01000326.1 GCA_003486305.1 Cyanobacteria bacterium UBA11371 | reverse complement strand
ATTAAGAAGAATTGCTAATTGCTAATTGCTGGTGGGAATATTTGACAGATTTACCATTAGCTATTAGCCTTGTCAGGATTAATTAAGCATCGATATGATTGTTATTGTTATGGGTGTTTCTGGGTCGGGAAAATCTACCATTGGTAAGATGCTGGCATCAGAATTAAATTGGGAATTTTTCGATGCGGACGATTTTCACCCATCAGCTAATATTGAAAAGATGCGCCAAGGTATTCCCCTAACGGATGCGGATCGGATGCCGTGGTTATTGACCTTGCAAGATGCGATCGCAAGCATCTTACAACAAGACCGCAATGCCGTACTAGCCTGTTCTGCCCTCAAATCGAGCTATCGCGAGATTATGTTGCACAATTGCGATCGCTCCCAAATCCGCCTAGTCTACCTCAAAGGTAGTTTCCAACTCATCCAAGAACGGCTCAAACAGCGCCAAAATCACTATATGAGTCCAGACCTATTGCAAAGTCAATTCGATATCCTAGAGGAACCAGAAGACGCAATTTATGTAGATATATCCCAACCGATGGATGCGATCGCACAGCAAATTTCTCAGATGGTAATAGGTAATGGGTAATAGGTAGGGGCGAAGCATTGCGGCTTAAAGATTTGCTTTAGTTGTCAAAGTTTTTTTACCGCAATGCTTCGCCCGTACTGGGTAATAGGTAATATTGTGTCAGCTAGTAGGGGCGGGTTTTACGAGATATTTTTGCTAGCAGCGCTTTGAATAAATAAACCCGCCCCTTTGGTTGTCTATAATTTTTGATGTTGTAGGGGCGGGTTTTACGAGATATTTTTGCTACAGCGCCAAGAATAAATAAACCCGCCCCGGCTTACGATCGCATCTTGCACCAACCAAACGGGGCGGTTTTAAAGCCTGCTACGCCTTGCTTAGTTTGTATAGCCCTACCCTTCTAGGGTAGGTACTTTTCGAGCGATATTTCCAAGGTTTTTCGGTAAGAATCTGGCTAGGAAGTACTCTTCCAAGTTGCTCGAAATGCTGGTGAAACTTGTAAGGTGTGCAGACTGTGATACCAGCCATAAGCAATGTATTCTTCTGGTTTCTGCAGATACTTGCAGAAAATTGATTCTCATAAGGATCTGAAATTTTATCTGCTACTGCTAAACCAATGACTTCGATCAATTATACTTTAAGATATAACATTACCTAGAAAGATGAATCATGCCAGTACTTCGTATCCTTCATTTAGTTGGGTCTGCATACAATGATTTTTACTGTAATTTGTCACGCGATTACGCCGAAAGCTGTCTGCTAGCTACAGCAAATCCATCGCTTTATGACTTTCAAATTGCATACGTTACACCCGATGGTCAATGGCGATTTCCTTCCTCCCTCAGTAAAGAAGATATTGCTGTCGCCAAACCGATGCCTCTGTTAGATGCGATGCAGTTTATAACAGCGCAAAACATTGACCTTGTGTTGCCACAAATGTATTGTATCCCTGGAATGACTCACTACCGCGCACTATTCGACCTGCTTAACATCCCTTACATAGGCAATACTCCGGATCTCATGGCAATAACGGCGCACAAAGCCAGAACCAAAGCAATTGTCGCCGCAGCAGGGGTCAAAGTGCCTTTTGGAGAACTGCTCCGCCCAGGAGACGTTCCGACAATTGCACCTCCAGCAGTGATCAAACCTGCAACTGCCGACAACTCTTTAGGGGTGTCCTTAGTCAAAGAGGCTGCTGACTATGACGCTGCTTTGAAGAAAGCATTTGAACATGCTGATGAGGTCATGGTAGAAGAATTCATTGAACCAGGTAGAGAAGTTAGATGCGGTGTCATTGTCAAAAATGGGGAGCTAATCAGTTTACCCCCTGAAGAGTATCTGATAGACCCCTACCAGAGACCCATCCGCAGCTATGCTGACAAATTCAAAAAAGACCCAGGCGATAGCAACTTGCTTTTAACCGCTAAAGATTATGTCGCAAGTTGGGTTGTAGATCCTAATGACCCGATCGTCCAAAAAGTTCAGCAAGAGGTTAAGAAGTGTCATTTGGCTTTGGGCTGTCGCCATTATAGTTTATTTGACTTCCGCATCGACCCAAACGGAGAACCTTGGTTCTTAGAAGCCGGATTGTATTGTACTTTTGACCACAAAAGTGTGATTTCCTATACGGCGAACGCAGCGGGAATTCCTTTAAATGAGTTGTTTATGACGGCGATCGCTGAAGCGTTGGGCAGGAACTGATGGCAGGCTTATTCTATAAGCTCGCCAAGGTTAAAATCTATTCTGATCCAACCCCCAAGTCTGCGTAGATTGTCGAGCAAGAGTAAGGGAATTTGCCAGTGATGTACCATCAAAAAGGGTAAAGGGTCACTCACATCAAAAATTGCCTCTTTCCCTCGCAAAATGTTTCTTACCCATGAAAGTAATTGCTTTAACGATCTAATCCCAGTCAGCCTCCAAACTTCGTGGTACAGCCAATAGGTTGGCTTACTATCAGGAAGAGGTTGCAAAGGTTCAGCTAGAGGCTGTTTATCCAGATAGGCATCCGCTACCCCTGGATGGTTGTAAAACATAGTAATTGCAGAGTGAGTCCGGGGGTTGCATTCAATCGGATAAACAGTTCCATCATGT
>DNGJ01000129.1 GCA_003486305.1 Cyanobacteria bacterium UBA11371 | reverse complement strand
TGTGCAAGTTTAGTTAATTCACCCTTGGGGCGCCTTGTGCGTAAGTCTGAATTTTGCCAAGCTAGGTTAGGACTAACGTGATAAAGATAAAGATTTATTCCTAATTTAGGCGTATTATTTGCCGATGATTCTGGTCTAACTACCGTGATTTTCGCATGATTGAAAATCTTGGGCGATCGCTGTTTGTAAAAGTCTTTGAAGCGTGGCTGTTACCGTAGCGATCGCGAGAGAGTTACTCATAGTGAAAGGAGTTGGTAGATGTGACAATAAGTAACAATCCCTATTTACTTATCAACCTTTGGGTGCATTAGCTAGAGCGTCAGCACCGCCAGCGTAAATTAAATAAGATTGCTTGGGAAGAAATTGTATAGTACTATGCAACCAAATAAAAGCATTGTGTCCTGACTGGGAAAAAATCATGCATGAGTACCAGAAACGCTCTTCTTCGCCCAATCATGCGGCATTACAGGCTTATCAAAGGAAACTGGCGGCAGAGCAGGCAAGCAGCTTCAGGGGTGGGCAAGAGGAAGAGCCGTTGCCCAAAATTAATCGCGACCTGATATACAAAGCTTACCAGATGCGGCGATCGCAGCTCTTCCCAAGCCAGGAGGTGCAGCAGGAGAAGGAGAGCGATTCTGCTTCGTCGAAGGCTCAAGCCAATGTGGCAGAGATAACGGATGAGGGGCAAGATGTGCAGGGAAAGGGTAACTGGCAGCAAAAAGCGGACACAAAGGCTATTTTCAGCAATGGCAGCGCGCTATCGTCTAGTTTGATGGCGAAATATGAGCATCTGATGCCTGGTGTGAGTTTAGGACATGTCTCGCTACATCAAGGTTCTACTGTGGATGCGGCGCTTCAAACTGCTGGACTACATGGTTTGACCGATGGAACGAATGTAGCCGTAGCAAGTACTGCTCCTGCTGGTACGTTGGAGCATGAAATTGGGCATGTAGCGCAGAGGCAAGAGCAAGGTTTTAGTTTAAATGAAGGCAATCGACAGGCTCATGAAACTGATGCCGATCATATTGCGGCAAAGTTGTCGAACAATCAGCCTGTGGAGCGATTTGGACAAACTGTAAATAGGCCAGGATTGGCAGCGCGGTTACAGCTTAAAGCTATTGCGGTGACTCAAGCGAAATGTAGCCAGTGTCAGGAGAATCAACCAGAGTTGGTGCAGCAGTTGATGGCAAAGAGTCTTGTAGCTCAGGGTGGACATCAAGCTCACAATCAACTCCAAACTGCATTCAGACCAGATACTTCTCCCATCTCATTACCCCACCTAAATCAAACTAAAGACAGGCAGATTCATCAAGAAAAAGAAGCTTTACAGGCTGCGCCCATGCTCGACCCCAACGGTCAGGAATGTCAGGATCTGTTGAAAAAGATACGTAACATTATTCAGGATATTAAAAAGCGCGAAGGAGAACTACACGATAACCCTAACAACTTGCCCGAAGCAACTCCAAACGACCATATAAATCCAAGAGAAAGCAAACGTGGGCATCGAAGACTTATAAATCAACTCAAACAAAAGTTAGCTGAAAGGAAAGCGGACTACGTAAGAAAGTGCGGTCAATTACCAGACGATGTTCGACAATCCGAAGACCCAAATGTTAATTGGTTTCAATGGCCTAATATCCAACTGCCTAATCCTGGGGAATGGATTCCGCCTATACCTATCCCGGCAAACCCATTCCGGTTCGCAAATTAATCCAACTTTCCAAAGAAAAAATTGATGAATTCAGCACCAGTCTCAGAAAATATCCATCGAGCGATCGCAACAGGTGATGCCAAGCTACTCAGGGAATGCGTGTACGCGATTAAGACTGCCTCGATGGAGGTAAACTCTTTTCCAGAAGAGTACTTGGAGATTTTTCTAGCTTTACTCAACCAGACAAAGTTTTTGGAGCTTGGAGGAGCATGGTATTTCATCATGCTCTTGGGAACTAAGTGGCAATATCTACCTAATGAGCAACAACAGAAGGTTTTACCCGCACTGCAAATCGCTGATGAAGCGTTCAAGCAAATAAATCCCAAATTAATAGCAGAAGCTATAAACCAAGCAATAAACTCAGGTGAAGAAATGCAAATGCAGGAATGCGCCGATGCTATATCGAGGGCTTTATCGATCTTAAATTATTTTCCCGAACAATACTTTAAGCTAATTATCGATTTTCTCAATCAACAGAGGTTTTTAGAATCAAATGGTTCCTGGCATCTGCTCTTTGTTTTAGAAACTGATTGGGAACTTTTATCAGAGTCACAAAAAGAGAGGTTGCTTCCATTGTTAGAAACTTCTTACCCAGCTTTTTCGGATTGGATGTCACGCTTTGTCATCTCAGAATTGTTGGGACAATATTTTGCAAATGAAAAAGCATTCGAGAGTCTTGTACGGCTTGGGAGAGAAGCGGCAGAAGGGCCGCGCGCGCTTGTCCCTCATGGACTAGAACACATCGTTACAGATTCCCACAACGAAGATTTAGCCAGAAAGGCATACGCTGAGCTAGTGCAGATGAAAAACGATCCCTCAGAAAAAGTCCGGGATGAAGTTGAGACATCACTACAACGTATAGCCAATAAAAAAGTTTGACTGATAAAATATTTCACTGCTTTACTAGCGCGCCCCGCTATTGGCTCTCTCATAAATGATGTGATAATGAAACAAGAAAAATGTTTAACACCTCAAGATCTCTGTAGCGATTGGAACACACTATACTGGTTTCCGGCATGGCGCTTACCAACCCTAGCGTGGGCCAGACCTTTCTTAGCTCTGATGGGATTACCACAAGCTCTTGTACAGCAACCAGAAGTTTGGGAACCAATCTGTAGTGAGGCTTTTGCTGATTACGAAACGCTTTTGCAGACAGCTCAGGGATTGCCGGGGGATGATTATTACCGCATAGAGCGCCAAATCAAGCCGTATGCGATCGCCAGGGCGCTTTGGCAGCTAGCTCAACATTTAGGAAGAGATGTAGCTGTTGAGTTTGAGCGATGGGTGCGACGGCACTTTCTCTGTAGTGAAGTTGAATCGGCAATGTTTGACTGGCGGAAAGTTCTGTTGTATGGTTCTCTGCCCCCCAATACCCGCAGTACCCAAATTCACCCACCTGCGGTACTGATGCCACTGCTGCCAGAGATAGAGAATTTGGTTAGCTACGACATAATGCATGAAATAGAGGAGGAATTAAAGCTTGCTATGCCTCAGCTGATGGATGAACAACCCGGGCAGGCTAAAGGCGAAATATCGTTGTCTCGCGATGCAAATCTGATTAGCAAGGTAATTAGTCAAGAGTTGACGATTAGAGCTTTGCAATTTATAGCTCAAAAACTAAATGACACCGAACGAAAAGAAGTTGTAGCGTGGGCAGAAGTTCAAGCTGAAGCTATATCCGTGACAGCCCCAGAGTATCTGCGTGGAGACAAGTATTTGCGAGTTGAACCGCCCTGTTCTGATGCTCCATCAGTGCTTGACTTTGTTCCTTCGGATGAGGCAAGGGAGGCTGAATAAAAATTTAATAACCACCCCTCAAACCAAGTCCGCAAGGAACATTTTATTACACATAGATTCCATGAATAACCCAACAACTAATCCTCAAGAAAACAACAATCTCATCAACCTAAATCAGCACGCATTAGCTGTGTGCCAAAATTTAGAACAATACTTAGCATCTGTTAAAAACCAAACCCCAATCGAAAGTTTTACTTCACTCCCTCAGTTACCCTCGCATCCAACCTTAGCCAAGCTTTGCACCGTCTTCAATCTATCGCCTTTCGATCGCTACATCCTGCTACTATGCGTCGCAATAGAGCTAGAACCTTACGCGAGGATACTATGTGCTGAAATTCATGGAAATGAACGCTTAGCTTATGCAACTCCATTTGTAGCCTATAAGACCTTCCCCGATGCAACTTGGTCAGCCTTTAACCCCGATTCACCCCTAATTGAATGGCAATTAATAGAACTCAAAACAGAGCAAGTTTTTACCCAAAGTTTGATTAAAATCAACCCCGGTATCTTATTATATCTCCTCTGCGATTCATTCAACGATCCACAACTACAAGACATTATCAAACCAGTTAGTATCAACTCGCGCCATCTGTTTATCCCCCTCTCCCATCAACAAATTGTGTCGCAAATAGTCGAAATATGGTCGCGCTCAACTGAATTTTTCACAGAAAATTCGCTCGTTCAATTATGCGGTGACGACAAGAGAGCAAAAACGGCGATCGCTGTTGGCGCTGCATCCTCATCAGGCACAGATATCCAAAAAATTTCTCTCTATTGGCTAGTCACAATCCTCAATTCACCTGCTGGTTCCTTAAACCAGGAAACTTTCATCAAATTATATTCTCGTTTTGCCCTATTAACAAATAATATCCTCCTGATTGACTGCGATGACATCAATTTAAAAGAGCCAACAGAACTTAAACTATTGAATCTAATATTAGAAAAGAGCCTTCAACCGATAATAATTCTCTCAAACACGCGCCTAAATCTTGGCGATCGCAGCACTGTCACGATTGATATCCCACCCCTAACAGCAAATGAACAAGGCACTCTCTGGCAAATTCATCTAGAAGAAACAGCCGCAGAATTAGGCGAATATATCGACACCCTCACCAATCAATTTAACTTACCCGCGACTGCCATTGAATCCGCTTGTCTTCACAGCCTTGCCTCAATGGAATCTAGCATTAAAACCAATACCGATTTTGACCTCAAAACCGCATTATGGGATAATTG
>DNGJ01000139.1 GCA_003486305.1 Cyanobacteria bacterium UBA11371 | reverse complement strand
TGAGGGAATGCCTTTTAAGTTATAAGCTGCTACGCATCGAATATAGAGACGGGCAGGATGCCCATCCCACGCAGGATGCCCATCCCACACAGGATGCCCATCCCACAAGAATCTTAGAAAAATTGACTGCACGCATTAGATGTGTGGCAGCCGAGTTGTAAAATTTTGAGCGATCGCAATCTCAGTCACCAAGTGAAAACAGGTATCCTCTACGGTATTAGCGTTGGCCCCGGCGACCCGGAGTTAATCACCCTCAAAGGACTGCGCTTGCTTCAAAGCGTCCCCGTAGTAGCCTTTCCAGCAGGAGTACGGGGCAATCGGGGCATGGCTGAGCAAATTGTCGCCCAATGGCTCAATTCAAATCAGGTGCAACTAGCTTTAACTTTCCCTTACGTCTTTGATGACGCGGTTCTTTCCTCAGCATGGCAGGTAGCGGCAGAACAAGTCTGGAAATATCTAGAAATAGGTCAAGATGTAGCTTTTGCCTGTGAAGGCGATGTTAGTTTTTACAGCACCTTCACCTATTTGGCACAAACGCTACAACTTTTGCATCCAGAAGTCAAGGTGCAAGTAATTCCAGGAGTTTGTTCGCCGATGGCGGCGGCGGCGGCGCTGGGACTGCCTTTAACAATGCGCGGTCAGCGTTTAGCTGTCTTACCGGCTATTTATACCGTGGGAGAACTAGAAGCGGTTTTAGATTGGGCGGATGTGGTGGTATTGCTGAAAGTCAGTTCGGTATACGAGCAAGTTTGGCAAGTATTGCAGCGGCGGAATTTATTAAATCGTAGTTATGTGGTAGAGAGAGCAACCCTACCCAATCAGGCGATCTATACTAATTTGTGCGATCGCCCAAATCTCCAATTACCCTACTTCTCTTTGCTGCTAATACAAGCGGGATAAACGAATTAAAGATTAAAGATTAAAGATTTCCATCTGCCATGTTCGACACCGAATCCACTCCATCCCAATCTGACACCTCACCATTACTCACCGTGTTGTTCACCCTGATTTCGCTGAATTTACACGGACTGCTTTGGATTTTTCAGCCAAAATTGCCGATTTCTGCCACAGCATCATCAAATGAACGCCGCGTCAGATTGGTGCAGTTAAGTCCAGGAGAAATGAGACGCATCAGCGAATTTACTCGCCCATCGGTGTCATTACCGCCCCAGCTGGGAACGCTCCCACCCAATGCGTCTGCCCGTCAGGAACCTGCACGGTCTAATATACCCCTGCCAGAACCTCCCAGCAAACCGCTTCCCAAACCAACACCGACAGCAACGCCTACACCAATTCCCACTCCAACACCAACAGCGACACCCACAGCGACGCCTACACCACAAATTCCTAACCCAACCGCGACGGCTCCCCCAAGCTTCCAAGATAGCTTGCTCAAGTCGCGTTACGGCTATAATTTGGCTGGCACGACAGAAGCCGAAGAAAGGGAAAAACTCGATGCCTGGTTGAGAAACAACAAAAGGTTTTCTAGAAGAATTGTGGCTCGCCCGCCCATTCCTCACAGTATTGTTTCTCCTGTGGGCGAAAAGCTACCAGATACAACTCCTGCTGGCGTAGCCGTGTTGGTATCCCCAAAAGGTAAAATTACGGGTGAGCCAGAGTTAATTCGCAGTACTGGCTACCCTAAACTAAACCAGGCAGCGATAGAGGATATCAAGCAGCGATCGTTTCCGGCAACGGGCGAGTATGTGGTATACCAGTATCGCGTTGAGATCGAATCAAACAAATTACCCTCACCGCCAGCGAATTTACCTTCAAATCCGACTCCTACTCCTAATACCTGGACATTCCCTAGACCCCAACCGAAAAATTAGATTTTGTTGAGTTTTTCCAGTCGGGGCAACTTACAAAACCTGCTATCAGTCTCTAATATCGAGAGCGAGAGGTTTCTGCTAATGGCGAAAAAGCGATCGCATCCCACCCACCCTACAAAACCAAGACCAGCGGCATATACCCTTCCTGCCATGTCTGATGCTGAGCTATTTCGACCCCAGCCAGAAACAACACCCCTGCCAAGCGTATTGGCAACCGTATTTTCATTGAGTTTACACGGATTGCTCTGGGCTGCTCCACCTATATTATCCATATCCAAACAAAAACCCGATCTCCAGCGAACAGTTGAATTAGTGCAGTTAACGCCAGCAGAAATCAGCCGCCTGTCGGAATTTTCCGCTCCAGCAATCTCTATGCCGCCTCTACCTCCCTCGCTGCCTTCTACCGATGTCTTACCGCCGCCTTCTCCACCACAGCCACCTTCTACCCAAACCTTAGAACGACAGGAAGAATTAGTCCGTCAGCAAATAGTACAAAGACAGCAAGAATTATTGCAAAGGCAACTGCAAAAACAGGAAGAATTATTAAATCAGCAAATACGGCGGAATGAAGAATTACTGCAAAAGCAAAAGTTGCAACAACAGCAACAATTGCAACGCCAGCTTGAGCAAGAAAGGCAACGCCAAGCACAAAAGCTGCAAGTTGAACTGGAACAAGAAAAGCAACGCCAAGCACAATTAAGACAGCAGCAAGAAAAGCAACGGCAGACCGAATTGCAATGGTTGCAAGAGCAGGAAAAACAACGCCAAGAGATATTGAAACGACAGATAGAGCAAGAAAAGCAACGCCAAGAAATATTGCGAAGGCAGCAGGAATTGGAAGTTTTAGATCAATGGCAAGAACAAGAAAAATTGCTAGGTCAGCTTCAGAAACAATTCCAGCGCCAGCAAAAAATAGAAGCTCTCAAGCGGATATACAGTTACGATTCATCTGGGACGACGGAGAAGGAGGGAACCGCAAAGTTAACTAATTGGTGGCAGGAAAAAATTACGCAGTTTCCAGGTATCAAGCTGCGCCCCCCCGAAGAAAATACCAGAGTTGTTAAGTCCACAGCAAAGGTGCAATTGCCAAATGTTACCCCAGCTAGCATAGCTCTGTTGGTAAACCCAGAGGGCAAACTTGAGGGGGAACCCTTGCTAATGATCGGTACGAGCTATCCCTTGCTGAATCAAGCAATAATCGAAGATGCAAAAAAGCGATCTTTTGAAGCAACTGGCAAGTATGAGATATACACGTATCGGGTCGAGATTGACCAAAGCGATCTACCCCCGCCTTAAGGTCAAAATTGCCAATCGGTCATCGGTCGTGGGATACTTCTGCCTTGTCTGCCTTGCTGACCGTTAAGCGAGGTTTAGCTGCTGTTTTAAGCTTATTTATGACTCTAGATCCTTACTTTGTCGCCCAGCTACGCTCGTGTTGCGATCGCTTATTCGATATCCTAGACCGTTTTGACCAATTGCGGGTGCTAGTCGTCGGAGATTTAACCCTCGATGAGTTTCTCACCGGACAAGTCGAACGCATTTCCCGCGAAGCCCCCGTTTTAATTATCCGTCACGAACATACCCGACAAGTGCCGGGAGGTGGGGCGAATGCAGTCTATAACTTAGCCAAGTTGGGCGCTAAGGTAAAAGTAGCTGGATTGATCGGCAAAGACGACCAAGGACAAGCACTGCGGGGCATTTTTGAGGTGGCGGGAATTGATACCAGTGGCATGTTAATCGATCCAGATCGTCCTACAGTTACCAAAACTCGAATTTCCGGTCATGCTAGACAATCGGTGACGCAGCAGATCGTGCGGGTAGATCGAAAATCCGACGATTTGCCAGATCCAGATTTACAGTTGCAGCTAGCCGATTATATCCGCTCCCAAGTGCGAAAGGTGGATGCGGTGGTTTGTTCGGATTATGGGGATGGGGTATTTACTGCGCCTGTAATCGAAGCGGTGCTATCTCATCAAAGGACAATTGTAGATGCCCAAAGCGATTTGCAGCGTTATCGGGGGGCGACGCTGTTTACGCCGAATTTGCCCGAAGCAGAAAAAGCCGTGGGATATGCGATCGCTTCCCCCCAATCTCTCCGCCAAGCTGGATCTGACCTCCTCCATCTCACCCAAGCACAGCAAATCCTCATCACTCGCGGTGAAGAAGGCATGAGCTTATTTAACCGCACCGGGGAAGAAAATCACATCCCCGCCTTTAATCGCACCGATGTTTTTGATGTTACCGGCGCAGGCGATACAGTAGTAGCCGCCCTGACTTTAAGTTTGTGCGCCGGTGCTTCATTTTGGGAAGCCGCCGTTTTGGGTAATTTAGCCGCCAGTATCGTCGTCAGAATCTTTGGCACTGCAACAACAACACCGGATGAAATGAAAGCAGCTTTGCAGGCATTATTGGAAATTAGCTAATGGCTAATTGCTAATTGCTAATTGCTAATGGGTAAGAAAGTAGGGGTGGGTTTTACCTATAATATCTGGCTGATGTAGAGAGTTTAAATCAACCCGACCCTCTCCTAACTGCAATATCGATACCACCAAACATTAGCCATTAACCATTAGCCATTAACCATTAGCCATTAACCATTAGCCATTAACCATTACCTCTTATCAATTTTCGTTATTTTTCCATTCGTTTCAATTTTCAATGGAGTATTAGGGAAATCCAACTTAGTCAGATTGCGAATTAGCTGCACGCTTCCATAGCCGCGATCTGGATAAGGAATGCCTCGCCGATCGAGTTGTACTGGGATAATTCTGCCAGATTCAAAATTACCTTGCCCGTCGAGTTTAACTTCTAAAACCAGAGATTCTCCCAGATTTCCCACAGTAGATAACGTTCTGTATCCGATGAAATTGCCCAAAGAATAGGCAATCAATTTTCCTTTATATAATTCCATCGCTCTGGGAACGTGGGGGCCGTGTCCTAATACTAAATCTGCACCGCTGTCAATCATCGTGCGGGCAAACAAAACTTTATTTCCTCGGTTCTCCCCGTAAAACATTTCCGCTCGGTTTCTCACCCGCGTCGCATCAGAACCCTCAGCACCGGCGTGAACCGATATTACTACAATATCGGCATTTTTCTTAGCTTCTGCAACCAGGGCTTTTCCTGCTGGCAAATTATTGATAGAATTGTGGAAATTGAGATAGCTAAACCCAATAAAAGCTACCCGCACTCCTTTGACATTCGTGTAAAGAATTTGATTTTTCTTTCCTACTGCTTTGACTCCTGCTTTTTCTATATTTCGCATCGTGTCTTCAAAGCCGACGGGAGAGAAATCAAAAGAATGATTGTTAGCAACGCTTAGAACGTCAAATCCAACTTCTTTAAATAAGCTGGCATAACTGGGAGGATTGCGAAATGCAAATACCATCGAACGACTGGTATCTTTTGCCGGTCGGCGATAGTTGGTCATCGTACTTTCAAAATTGCCAAATAAGATATCAGCGCCTTGCAGCGAGGATTTGATATTTTGAAACAGTTGTCTTTTATTTGCGGGTAGGCGATTGTTGGGATAATTAGTTCCCGGAACGATATCGCCAACAGCTTTAATTGTGATAGATGTCGCCGCCGCTGGGGAAGCTGGTGCTAAATTTTGAGCAGCTTTATTTTCTGGTGAAGTTTTGGGTGTGGATTGACTGGTTGCTGGTACGGAATTATCCTGAGTATTCGTTGCGACGTTGATCCGAGAGCTAATTGCAGCGCCTAAAGTTGCCACTGCTACCCAGATCGTACCGCCCATGACGAGCAAGGGTATTCTTTTTTTCGGTTTTGTTTTAAGCTTTTTAGGGCGACTCTTTGGCTGCGGAATGGTTGCAGGAATGGGAGGTCGAGTGGTGGTGGGTGCGGTGCGAGGACGTTTCCTTAGCTCAAACGCCTCAGTCCAAGCAGGCTTTCTTTTGTCAATGCGTTTACCGTAAACTCGTACAGAGTCAAATCCACCCGGTTTCAAACGCTTGATCCCATCGGCGACGAAGCGGACGCAGCTTCCTCGCTCCGGTACTCGTTCCCCTTCGAGTACAATATGCAAGCAGCTACCCTTGCTCTTGGCGATCGCTCTCATGCCGCTGTTACACAATACCTCGTTAATTAACGCAGCGATCGCACTCGCATCTCCCCGTTTTGCTTTTTCTAGCAGGGTTTCTTGAGTCAAGACTTGCTGTACCACAATCCGTATCCTCACACCAACAGACGAACTCCCCATATAATACGGCTGAAAATAGCTGAAATTATTTGGGAATCATTAAAGAGTGGTAAGGAGAGTTATAGAAATGTCTGATTCAACGTCAACAAGGATACCTCGTCGGTTGTTAGTGACAGGGGGTGCGGGTTTTATTGGTTCTAATTACGTACTGTACTGGTGCGATCGCTACAAAGATGACCGCATTATCGTCCTCGACGCGCTTACCTATGCGGGAAATCGTCGGACTCTGGAATCTTTGGAGGGGAAAGAAAATTTCCGATTTGTGCAGGGTGATATATGCGATCGCGCCTTGGTCGATAATCTGCTGGAAGAAGAAGATGTGGATGCGATCGCTCACTTCGCCGCCGAATCCCACGTAGACCGTTCTATTTTAGGCCCAGGAGCCTTCGTTCAAACCAACGTCGTCGGTACTTTCACCCTCCTAGAAGCATTCCGCCAACGCTGGGAAGCCAAAGGAAAACCCGATAGCGATCGCTTCCACCACGTCTCTACAGACGAAGTATACGGCAGTCTGAGTCCCACCGACCCCGCTTTTACCGAAACAACCCCTTATTCTCCCAACAGTCCTTATTCGGCGTCTAAAGCGGGTAGCGACCACTTAGTTAGAGCCTACCATCACACCTACGGCTTACCCACGCTAATCACAAATTGCTCGAATAATTACGGCCCTTATCAGTTTCCCGAAAAACTGATTCCCTTGATGTGCATCAACGCCTTAATCGGCAAACAATTACCCGTTTACGGCGACGGACAAAACGTGCGCGATTGGCTGTTTGTATTGGATCATTGCACGGCTTTAGATGTAGTTTTGCATCGCGGAAAACCGGGAGAAACTTATAACATCGGCGGCAATAACGAAGTCAAAAATATTGACTTAGTGCAAACTTTGTGCAAGCTTTTGGATGAATTAGCACCCGATTTACCCGTGCGTCCTTGCAGCGAATTGATTACCTTTGTTAAAGATAGACCGGGACACGATCGCCGCTATGCAATTAATAGCACTAAATTGCAAACAGAATTAGGTTGGAGTCCTTCTGTTACCGTCGAACAAGGATTGCGCCGCACCGTTGAATGGTATTTAAATAACCGCAGTTGGTGGGAACCATTGCTATCCCAAGAGTATCAAGCTTATTATCGGAAAGTTTATGCATAAAGCATAGATTTTGCCCATTGTACAGCCTAAAAGGCTTTGTTTGTGTAGCGGGTGC